>JASSUD010000120.1:0-9904 GCA_031963225.1 Mycoavidus cysteinexigens | reverse complement strand
AGCGACACCCGAAGCATTTGTTCGTCAATACAAATACAACCCGCGCTATGAGATTCTGTGGTGGTTTGTTGCCGGTCTGTTACGCGGAGAAGCACTGAGTCGATTCTTCATTTTGCTCGATGCCGAACCACGTGATTTGTTTGGTGCGCATCATCAGCGCCTCATCATAAGCTGCCTGCATGAAGCGTCCCGTGCGCCTGGCGTTGGGCTGTTGCCCGAAATCCGAGACCGGCTGGAGCAAGGTTTGGCGCAATGGCTACAATTGGAAATCGACAAGAGAAAAGAATGCACACTAGCGTATCAGCCTACGTTTCCCGAGCACGTACTGCTCCAGTGCCTTCAGAAGGCGACATCAGCGCAAACAAAAGGAGCAGTTGCAACCGCATTTGGACATCGATCTGCTTTATCGGAGTCGGCCCTGCAGGCCTTGATCGCGCTGACGAAGGAGGAGAGCAGGTACCTGAGGCACAGCGCTGTTGACGCGTTAAGCCAGCAGTCTTTGTTACTGGAGTCAGCTCTGCAGGCCTTGATCGCGCTGGTAAAAGGCAAGGACTTTGAGGTGGGGAGCTGGGCTGCTGAAGCGTTAGGGAAGCAGACTTCGTTACCGGAGTCTGCCCTGCTGGCCTTGATCGCGCTGCTGAAAGACGAGAATTGGGCCGTGAGGAGCCACGCTGTTGATGCGTTATTGAAGCGGTCTTCGTTCCCGGAGTCGGCCCTGCAGGCCTTGATCGCGCTGGCGAAGGATAAGAACGAGGACGTGAGGAGTAGCACTGCTTTTGCGTTAGGCCGCCAATCTTCGTTACCGGAGTCGGTCCTGCAGGCCTTGATCGCGCTGGCGAAGGATGAGAACGGGGACGTGAGGAACCGCGCTGCTTTGGCGTTAGGCCGCCAGTCTTCTTTACCGGAGTCGGCCGTGCTGGCCTTGATCCCGCTGCTGAAGGACAGGCACTGGGACGCGAGGAGCAGCGCTGCTTCTGCGTTATACAAGCAGTCTTCGTTACCGGAGTCGGCCGTGCTGGCCTTGATCGCGCTGGCGAAGGATGGGGACGGGGGCGTGAGGAGCCGCGCTGCTTTTGCGTTAAAGTGCCAGTCTTCGTTACCGGAGTCGGCCCTGCAGGCCTTGATCGCGCTGTTGAAGGACGAGAATGAGGACGAGGACGTGAGGCGCCGCGCTGCTAATGTGTTATGCCAGCAGTCTTCGTTACCGGAGTCGGCCCTGCTGGAGTTGATCGCGCTGGCGAAGGACGAGAACGAGGACGTGAGGAGCAGTGCTGCTAATGCGTTAGGCCCGCAGTCGTCGTTACCGGAGTCGGCCCTGCTGGAGTTGATCGCGCTGGCAAAGGACGAGAACGAGGACGTGAGGCGCCGCGCTGCTAATGCGTTATGCCAGCAGTCGTCGTTACCGGAGTTGGCCCTGCTGGCCTTGACCGCGCTGCTGAAGGATAAGAACGAGGACGTGAGACGCCGTGCTGCTAATGCGTTATGCCAGCAGTCGTCGTTACCGGAGTCAGCCCTGCTTGCCTTGATCGCGCTGCTGCAGGATAAGAACGAGGACGTAAGGCGCCGCGCTGCTTATGCGTTATGCAAGCAGTCGTCGTTACCGGAGTCGGCCCTGTTGGCCATGACCGCGCTGGCGAAGGACGAGAACGAGGACGTGAGGAGCAGTGCTGCTTATGCGTTAGGCCGGCAGTCTTCGTTACCGGAGTCGACCCTGCTGGCTTTGACCGCGCTGGCGAAGGAGGAGAGCGAGAACGAGAACGTGAGGCGCAGCGCTGCTTATGCGTTAGGCCAGCAGCTTTCGTTACCAGAGTCGACCCTGCTGGACTTGATTGCGCTGGCGAAGGACCAAAACGGGGACGTGAGGGGCAGCGCTGCTTATGCGTTAGGCCAGCAATCGTCGTTACCGGAGTCGGCCCTGCTGGCCTTGACCGCGCTGGCGGAGGACAAGAACGAGGACGTGAGGAGCAGCGCTGCTTATGCATTGGGCAAGCAGCTTTCGTTACCGGAGTCGGCCGTGCTGGCCTTGACCGAGCTAGCGAAGGACGAGAACGGGGACGTGAGGCGCAGCGCTGCTGTTGTGTTAGGCAAGCGGTCTTCGTTACCGGAGTCGGCCCTGCTGGCCTTGATCCCGCTGCTGAAGGACAGGCACTGGGACGTGAGGCACTGCGCTGCTGATGCGTTATGCAGGCAGTCTTCGTTACCGGAGCCGGTCCTGCTGGCCTTGATCGCGCTGGCGAAGGACGAGAACGAGGATGTAAGGAGCAGCGCTGCTGATGTTTTAGGCAAGCATTCGCCGTTACCGGAGTCGGCCCTGCTGGCCTTGATCCCGCTGCTGAAAGATAAGAATGGGAGGCACAGCGCTGCTGATACGTTAGAGAAGCAGTCATCGTTCCCGGAGTCGGCCCTGCAGGCCTTGGTCGTGCTGGCGAAGGACGAGAACGAGGATGTGAGGCACAGTGCTGCTGAAGCGTTAGGGAAGCAGTCATCATTACCGGAGCCGGCCCTGCAGGCCTTGATCGTGCTGGCAAAGGATGAAAACTTCAAAGTGAGGCTCAGCGCTGCTGAGACGTTAGGCAAACACCGTTTGACGTTCTATCGCTTATTGCCAACGCTTAATAGACAAAAGATAGAACTGGTCTATAAAGAATGCTTACTTAAACAACGCTTTGATCAGAGCGCGCCTTTCTACATACAGGACGGCACGCTGTATTTTTATACGGCCCAAGGTCTACAGACTGCTCCCTTTGGGGATCCGGGCCACGAAGCCGAATTCAGAGAAGCGGTTCAACAAGCCCAGCAGGCTGCGGGTATTCCTTTCGCTTCTTACCTAAGCATAAGAGATCCAGCTGGGCAGCCGGACGCGCAAAATGAGGAAGAGACGCAGCTTGCTCCCTCTATCAGTCAAATGCGATGGGAGCCTATTAAGATGGAGCAGGGTACCCAGACAGAGAAATGATCGAAGATCGTTATGCGTTCCTGCAGTGACGTTGCTGTCCAAAATGACGCGCATCAGTGCTCACGTGCCCATTGTATTGCCCCGGCAACGATGGCGGTTAAATCCGTCTCGTTCACGTCAGCGTTCGCCGCCTTGGCTTGTTCAGCTGATAATTCTAGGATGTGAGCACGTACGGCCTCTTCGATGAAGCGAGATAGCTCTCCATTACGAGCACCGCCTTTCTGTGCAGCAATGAAAAGGCGAACAGATTGGTCGGTATCAGGAGACACAGCAATGTTCCAACGCACTGAATTCATCATGACCTCGTTTTTTAATATATCGGTGTATAGGCGTTTATACACCGGATTGAATTAAATCATCCGCACGCATATCTGCAATATCCAGGGAGTTACCCATATAACTCTGCTCGCGACGAAACTTACAATGCTAAAATCTTACATGTAAGTTAAAACTCTGCGCTTGGCTTGTGCGCCATTTGATCCTTAATGGCTAGGCACGTTGCGGGCGAGACTAAACCACCAAGCATAAGAAATACGTCACGTTCAGCCTTCCGGCACATGATACGTAGGAGATCATATACCGGAAGGCTGAAGGATTGGTGTTGGATAAAATATAAGGAACATTCGATCATGTTGGGTCAGCCCGTTTCTCAAACGCTGCTAGGCAGTCAACTGCACATGCTAGCGCAAAGCCATCTTGAGCAGGCGCGGGTGCAAAAGGCGATGCAACATCTCGAGATGGCCTTATTCTTATATGACCAAGCAAAAGTATCGTTTAAGCATGCTACCGATGCCTACAAACTGGCTCCCCCCTTATCCGAAGTAAAAGATGCTTTTGACAAAGCCCGCACACCTCAGAGCGCCGAAGCGCAGACGTTGCGGCAACGTATCGCGCAAGTGTATTTCGAGCGCGCAGAACTTCTGATCCAACTAGGCAAAGCGGACAAAGCACAAGCGAGTTCTCGCAAGGCACAAGCCTGGGGCCATCCTGATGCAGCGGCTTGGCTAAGCCATCTCTCAGTCTCTGCTTCGGCTGATTCGCTGAGCAAATATCATGCCGTTGCCGCTCAAGCTGGCAAGACGCTGTCTTCCATTGCCCGTACTTCCTCTCCTATTTCTGCTGATATCCCGTCCACCTTGGCTGAACCTGCCAAAAATGCAGCACGTCCACCTCATCTAACCAAAGTCATCCGAGAAAAGAATAAGTTGGTAGAACTACTGTTTACCAAAACCTTGGAGACCTTTCAGCAATGCAAAGTATCGAGCGTCTGGCCCAGCGCTTTTTTAGTGTATGCGCATGACAACCACCATGTTGGGATTGCGGAAGCTGGCACGGCGAAATTTCTGATTCACCACCTGGGCGAGCTGGGCGTGAATCTATATTCTGATCAAAAGCCCAAAGGGAAGCAAACGCAAGCATCGTTCAGCACGCGAGCAGACACTGCCAGGCTGGACGATATTCTGACCAGCCAGCTGTGTCTATTGCCTACGGCGATCGGCACGATCCAACCGGTCGATAAGGTGATTGTCTGCGGTTCACAAGTCTTAGCACACTATCTGCAATGGGGAGAAGCGGGGCAACACTATCAATCCTATTGCGCGGAGCTGAAAGCGGCCTATGGGCTGGCCCAGCAAAATGTCACTCAGGCTGAAGCCGAAATACGGAAAGTGGTCAGTATCTATTCCAAAAAAGCCGACTTTCACCATGTGTTGACTGAAATGGCGTTTTTGAAAATCCGTACCGACTATCTGGAGCAGCATGGGATTATTCCTGTCTCGTTATCGGCCGGCGGATATGAAAGCTGTTTGCAGGATTTTATCGAAGCGACGACGGTGCGGATTGAAGATATGACTCGCTTCGCTTCGAAGCAGGCGAGCGGTGAGGTCGTGTACGAGAACCAAGGCCGCCATTTAGTTTTCTTTAAGGTATTGGAGCGGCTGCTCGCGCAACACGACACCGAGGCGCTGTTAAGCACCTTTTGGACCGGGTATGCCGACTGGATCAAACGTTTAAACAACGAAGCTGCGGTGCCGACGGCCTCAGCCTATTTACCTGTCTGGGATGGCATCACCCAGCAAGCCCAGCGGGCATTAACCGCCTTGCAGGAGAAGGTAGACGCGCATGAACTGCGAACGGCCTTAACCCACTACGCCTCTCTTGACCGTCTAGCGATTCAGCGGCTATCCGGTCCGCCGCTCTCGATGAAACATTGCTATATCAATTTGGCTATAGTGGAACACCAGAAAGCGCCCAAGGAAGAGGAGAAGCCTAAAGAGGGAGATGCCGCGCAAAACCACTTTCATCGCTTACCGAGTTTCGAGGCGATCGATTCCAATCCACAGAAATTAGTGCCACTCGAGAAACTGTTTGATCCCCGAGAATTAAGCGATGGCAATACCGTGACCCCACAACGGATTCTGATTCGAGGCCGGGCTGGTGTGGGCAAAACGACTTTATCCAAAAAAATCGTCTATGAGTACACCCAGAAAGCGCAATGGCGGGATCGCTTTGACTGGCTGTTCTGGATTCCGCTGCGCGCGCTAAAGGGCAAATCAAGCTGTGATCTGGCCACCTTGTTTCATGAAACCTATTTTCAAAGTCACCCCAACGGTCAGACTTTAGCAAAGACGCTTGAAGCGCACATCAGCGGGCCAGCCAAAAATAAAACCCTCTTTGTGCTCGATGGCTGGGATGAAATCGCCCAGGAATGGGGAGAACATGAACCGATGTCCGGTTTTCTTAAGCAGTTGCTCAATCAGCCTGCGGTGCTGATTACCTCCCGGCCTTATGTAGAGTTGAAGCAGACCCAAGCAATGGATTTGGAATTGGAGACAGTAGGCTTTAGCCCGGAAAACGTCACCGCCTATCTCGACAATCGGGACGTGATAACGGCTTCGGACGCTAAAGAGATAAAGCACTTCATCCAGACCAACGCGTTCATCCAAGGACTGGTCAACGTGCCCATCCAGTTAGATGCGCTCTGTTACAGCTGGGATGAAATCAAGCGCATGCAAAAAGAGATGCCAGGCACGATGACCGTTACTGCTTTATATCAAGCCATGATGAATAAATTATGGCGCAAGGATATGCTGCGTTTGGGTAAACGTGAAGGAGGGGAGCTGTTAACCGAAAGCCATGTTAACGCGCTTGAAAGGCCATCCCGTATCGAGAAATTGGTGCAAGCCGAGCACCATTTTCTGAGTACCTTAGCTTTTAGGGGACTACAGCGTAATCAAATTGAATTCCATCATCGTGACCTGCATGCTCTGATTGAGCAGCTTGAGGCACAAGGAGTGAATCTCCCCCTTACGTTAGAGGCTAACCTCAAAAAACTCTCTTTCTTGCATACCGATGATGCCGAGGAAAGCCAACGCAGTTACCACTTCATGCATTTGACGTATCAGGAGTTCTTTGCGGCCAAGCATTTTGTTGCGCATTGGGAAGCTGGGCGGGAGATCACCCTGCTGTCTATCGACACCAAGATGTGGATAAAAGCGACACCCGAAGCCTTTGTTCGTCAATACAAATACAACCCGCGCTATGAGATTCTATGGTGGCTTGTTGCAGGTTTGTTGCGCGGAGAAGCCCTGAACCGGTTCTTCATTTTGCTCGAAACCGAACCGCGTGATTTGCTTGGTGCGCATCATCAGCGCCTCATCATGAGCTGCCTGCATGAAGCGTCCCGTACGCCTGGCGTTGGGCTGCCGTCCGAAATTCGAGACCGGCTTGAGCAAGGTTTGGCGCAATGGCTGCAATTAGAAATCGACAAGAGAGAAGAATCCACACTCGCGTACCAGCCGATATTTCCCGAGCACTTATTGCTCCAGTGCCTTCAGAAGACGACATCAGCGCAAACAAAAAGAGCGGTTGCAATAGCATTCAAACATCGGCCTTTATCAGAAGCGGCCCTGCTGGCCTTGATCGCGCTGGCTAAAGACAAGGATGAGAACGAGACCATGAGGCGCAGCGCTGTTGATGCGTTAAGCCAGCATTCTTCGTTACCGGAGTCGGCCCTGCAGACCTTGATCGCGCTGGCGAAGGATGAGAACAAGAACGTGAGGAGTAGCGCTGTTGATGCGTTAGGCCAGCAGTCTTCGTTACCGGAGTCCGTACTACTGACCTTGATCGCGCTGGCGAAGGACGAGAACAAGAACGTGAGGAGCAGCGCTGTTGATGCGTTAGGCCAGCATTCTTCGTTACCGAAGTTGGCCCTGCTGCCATTGATCGCACTGCTGAAGAACGAGAACGAGTACGTGAGGCGCGGCGCTGCTGATGTGTTAGGGAAGCAGACTTCGTTACCGGAGTCGGCCCTGCTGCCATTAATTGCGCTGGCGAAGGACGAGGGCGAAGACGTGAGGCGCGGCGCTGCTGAAGCGTTAGGGAAGCATTCTTCGTTACCGGAGTCGGCCCTGCTGGCCTTGATCGCGCTGCTGAAGGACGTGGACTTGGATGTGAGCCGCCGCGCGGCTGATGCGTTAGAGAAGCATTCTTCGTTACCGGAGTCGGCCCTGCAGGCCTTGATCGCGCTGGCGAAGGACTGGGAGGGTGACGTGAGGTACCGCGCTGCTTCTGCGTTAGGGAAGCAGCCGTCGTTACCGGAGTCGGCCCTGCAAGCCTTGATCGTGCTGCTGAAGGACGTGGACTGGGACGTGAGGCGCCGCGCTGCTGACGCGTTAGGGAAACAGTCTTCATTACCGGAGTCGGCCCTGCAGGCCTTGATCGCGCTGCTGAAGGACGTGGACTGGGACGTGAGGCGCCGCGCTGTTGATGCGTTAGGCAAACAGTCGTCGTTACCGGAGTCGGCCCTGCAGGCCTTGATCGCGCTGGCGAAGGACGAGAACGAGGACGTGAGGAGCTGCGCTGCTGAAGCGTTAGGCAAGCATTCTTCATTACCGGAGTCGGCCCTGCTGGCCTTGATCGCGCTGCTGAAGGACAGGGACGTGAGGCGCCGCGCTGCTGATGCGTTAGGCCAGCAGTTATCGTTACCGGAGTCGGCCCTGCAGGCCTTGATCGCGCTGCTGAAGGATGAGAACGAGTACGTGAGGGGCTGCGCTGCTGAAGCGTTAGGGAAGCAGACTTCGTTACCGGAGTCGGCCATGCAGGCCTTGATCGCGCTGGCGAAGGATGCGAACGAGTATGTGAGGCGGCACGCTGCTGATGCATTAGGCCAGCAGTCTTCGTTGCCGGAGTCAGTCCTACTGACCTTGATCGCGCTGGCGAATGATGCGAACGATGGCGTAAGGTGCCACGCTGTTGATATGTTAGGGAAGCAGTCTCAGTTACCAGAGTCGGCCCTGATGGCCTTGATCGCGCTTACGAAGGACGAGTATCGGGACGTGAGGCGCAGCGCTGCTGATGCGTTAGGGAAGCCGTCATCGTTATCGGAGTCGGCCCTACTGGCCTTGATCGCGCTGGCGAATGATGCAAACGAGGACGTGAGGTGCCACGCTGTTGATATGTTAGGGAAGCAGTCTCCGTTACCAGAGTCGGCCCTGCAGGCTTTGCTTGCGCTGGCGAAGGACGTGGGCGGGGACGTGAGGCGCCGCGCTGCTGATGCGTTAGGGAAGCAGTCTTCGTTACCGGAGCCGGCCCTGCAGGCCTTGATCGCGCTGACGAAGGACGAGGACTGGGACGTGAAGTGCCACGCTGCTGATGCGTTAGGGAAGCAGTCATCGTTACCGGAGTCGGCCTTGCAGGCTTTGCTTGCGCTGGCGAAGGACGAGAACGAGTATGTGAGGCGCCGCGCTGCTGATATGTTAGGGAAGCAGTCTCCGTTACCAGAGTCGGCTCTGCAGGCTTTGCTTGCGCTGGCGAAGGACGAGGACAGAGACGTGAGGCGCCGCGCTGCTGATATGTTGCGGAAGCAGTCTCCGTTACCGGAGTCGGCCCTGCTGGCTTTGCTTGCACTGGCGAAGGACGAGAACTGGTACGGGAGGCGCCGCGCTGCTGATATGTTAGGGAAGCAGTCTCCGTTACCGGAGTCGGCCCTGCTGGCCTTGATTGCGCTGGCGAAGGACGCGGACGGGGACGGGGACGTGAGGCGCCACGCTGCTGATGTGTTAGGGATGCAGTCTTCGTTACCGGAGTCGGCCTTGCTGGCCTTGATCGCGCTGACGAAGGACGGGGACGTGAGGCGCCGCGCTGCTGATGCGTTAGGCAAACACCGCTCGACGTTCTATCGCTTATTGCCGACGCTTAATAGGCAAAAGATAGAATGGATCTATAAAGAATACTTAGTTGAACAACGCTTTGATCAGAGTGCGCCTTTATATATACAGGACAGCACCCTGCATTTTTATACTGCTCAAGGTCTGCAGACTGTTCCATTTCAGGATCCAGACCAAGAAGCCGAATTCAGGCAAGCGGTTCAACAAGCCCAGCAGGCTGCGGGCATTCCTTTCGCTCATTACCTAAGCACGAGAGACCAAGTCGAGCAGCTGGACACACAAAATGGGGAAGAGACGTAGCTTGCTCCCTCTATCAGTCAAATGCGATGGGAGCCTATTAAGATAGAGCGGGGTACCCAGACAGAGGTTTCTTCGAGTGCTGTATTAGGTGACTTGTCGGCCTCCCCTCATCAGTCCACCAGAAAAAAGATTTTAGAGTCCATCAAGGGGAGCGCTAAATGATCTCTATTTAATTTTGTCTCATGTTGAGATTGCCGTTTGATTTTTCAGGGGTCAGAAGATGGGTCAAGGCGCACAGGAAGTTATCACCTACGTGCTAGATCTCATGGTTTGCTGGCATCGAAATGTCAGGATTTGTAACTTGCTCAGCGAATAGATAAGCGTTTGAGTAGCCACCCTGATCGGATAGTGAGCTGTGGCACGGCCTGTGTTGCGATGATTTTAAATGGTCTGGGCGGCGTCCTTTATCCATCCAATTCTAATAATTAACTGATGTTACGCAGGTATTCAAAAAGACAGTGGTCATCATGTTGGGGTTCCT
>JASSUD010000080.1:0-10138 GCA_031963225.1 Mycoavidus cysteinexigens | reverse complement strand
AGGTCGCCTTGTTTGGCTGCCAGATGCACAGGCAGCATGCCTATATGGTCTTGGATTCTAGTCTGAACGCCGCAACTGAGCACATAGAATACGATTTCGGCATTGTGTGACAAAACAGCATAATGCAGCATGGTGCGTTGCTTAAACCCGCTTATGCCATGTATATCCGCACCGGATTCAACCAGATACTGGGCAATCTCCACATTGCCCGCTTTCAGCGCCATGGCCAGCGCACACTCTTGCAGCGAGTTCTTATAATGTAAGTTATAAGCATATTCTTCGATTGCGAGTTTGATGAAGGCCAAGTTTTTTTGTTCTATGGCAATTTGTAATACGTTTTTGCCTACGGTTTTGCCATCGGTCATTTCGGCATACATATCCGCGCCGTTTTCCATTAAATCATTCGCCATTGCCTGGTTTTGGCGCAACAGGGCCATGTGCAACGGGGTACAGCCATTCCTCGGATTAGCCCGGTTGATGTCCAATTTAAATTGTTTATTAAATTGTTCAATGAGTTCAACGACAAATTTGGCATCGCTGAGTCTCATTAATAGGTGAACGGCGCTTAAGTCTAAAGAATTGGGGGTATATGGATTACAACCAGGAAGGCTGAATAAATATTTGATGATCTTCGGTTTGTTTTCCAGGATCGCTATGTCCAACAACGAACAATTGATTTTTTTGCCTTCGTAAAGGTACTGAAGATTACCCGGCGCATAGTGCGTCGTTAATTCCTTGACTTTATCCAGGTTATCGCACTTGATCGCTTCAATGAACTTCTGATTAACCACTGCCGCTTCGCCCGTTAAAATCAGCTCTATCCATTTACTCGGCTCGACCCTGAGCTCCTGGCTTAATGCACCGCCTTGAATGAGTGCTTGTACGCATAAATCGTGATTCTTTTTGCAAGCGAGTTCTAGCGGCGTACGCCCATTTTCTTCTGCATCTCTGTCACAACCGGCAGCGATCAGTAAGGGGACGATTTCATAGGCATTACGGGTGATGGCCAGGTGCAGCAATGCATTGTTGACGGTGGCGCCAAGAACGGTGGTTAAAACCTTGTAAGCGCCGACGTTATGATGGTCAATGGCGGTGGCAAGCAGGCTGTTAGCACAACGTAGAACTTCTTTCTTAAATCCCGGACTATGGCGCAATAATTGCAGGAAGATGGCATTCTTATGCAGGCGAATAGCATAATTTAAAATCTTCTCTACATCGCCAATCTCATACCTAAGGATGAGCCGGATTAAGTGTGGCGCATTGTTTTCAATGGCGTAATAAATGGGAAGTTTATGATGTTGATTCGGTTTATCAATTTTAGCTCCCCATTGAATCAAGCTGGTTGCCATCTTTAAGTTGCCGAGCTTACACGCTAAATCGATCGCCCGGATTTGCTCTGTCTCACTCACCAACCCATTGATGTTTAAAGAAGAACGGTAACGTCCATCTAGCAGTAGACTACGGATGATGTCTGGGTGGTTGTGCTCGATTAAGGCATAAAAGAGGTGTTGGCCATTAGGCGCTATCGGGTTAGCTTGCTTGTCCAGCAACTTCTCAATCAGCTCACGGCTACCACTTTCAGCAGCTAAATACAGCAGGCTTTTCCCATCGGCAGTGGCACGCTCGAGCGCAGCTGGACCCTCCACGCCCTCGAGAAAGGGCTCATAAAATTGGGGCAAGCCATATCTGACTGCAAATTGAATCAGGTCATAGTCGCTATAGGAAGCAAATCGATCGTTCTTGAGTCCATCATTCTTGAATAGTTTACTGTCAGGAGGATAAGGATCCACTCCTGGATCTACTTCTTCAAGCAAAGTCTGCAATTGGATTAACATCGCATGACTACGGTATTTAATCGCCAGCGCATAAACCGCTTTTAAATAAACTAAAGTGTCCGCATTGAAGTTTTCTCCAAGCCAATGTTTCCATTGTATAGTGCGAGGGAGGTTATGCTTACATACATAATCAATATAGCAGTTCATTTCAACATGGTCTGGGTCGAGCGTCTGCGTTATCCACTGGGGATTGCTCGCGATAATGGGTTCACATAACCGCCATACACCCAGCTTACACATCCATAAGAAATTGTCTTGATCGATCTGATCATGGGTGTTTAGTTGGAATTGGCTCGCTTTTAATAGGGCTTCGGCCACGCTGACTTGCCCAGTTTTTAACGCGTGGGTTAATGCGTTCCCGCCATCAATGAGTTGGTCCGTTTTGGCGCCTATTTCCAGCAAATAATCACTCACCGCTTCCTGACGGTGCTGGATGGCCAGATAAAGCGGCGTATTACCCGCTGAATCGGTTTGTTCTAAAGTGCGATTATGCGGACCCAGCAATTGCTTGACGATATCCAGATATCCAAGCTCCACCGCAATATGCAGTGGCGTTTTACCATCACGATTTTGTACATGGATATCCACCTTTTTGCTTAAAAGCGTTGGTATCAGTTCTGGGGCATGCACGAGAACCGCCAGGTGAAGCAGCGTATTGCCATTTTCTAATCGAAAATGAACATCAATGTTCAGTTCGGATAATAAATAATCGCTTATTTCGAAAGAATGGTTATATAAAGCCGTATAAATAATCGGTATACCATTGATACCTACTTCATTCACATCGAAACCATACGATATCAACAACTGAACTGTTTCCAAACGATGATGGAGTACCGCTAAATGTAACGCGCTCTCATCATTCATCGTTAACTGGCGCAGACTATTCTGATTGACCTGATAAATGGCCTTGATGATCTCGTCATGCCCATACATGCTCGCGACATGCAAAGGTGAATTGCCAAATTGGTTCAGTACATCGCTTTTGACGCCGTGTTTTAATAATAACTCAGCGAATGCCAGATTATCATTCATTGCCGCCAGGTGTAAGGCGGTATTCCCATAACCATCGGTAATATTAAGATTGAGCTTCGGCTCATTGCGTGCTATGAGTTCAGTCGCTGCTTCTAATTGCGCTTCCGTCGGATTTTGTGTCGCTAGATATATCCCTTGCTTCTCTATAGCCGTGCTAGCCATATTTGGCTTGATAAGGCTTTGTTCTAGCGCGCTGTGGTCTAATACACTTGCATGCTTAATATAAAAAGCTTGATAGCTTTGATGGTTGATCGTGACGGCTTTCCATACCTCGCCGGACTCTTTTTTCGACATCCTGGCCGAGTGTGCCTCTAACTGCTGACTTAAGCTGGTTACCAATGCGGTATTCAATAAAATGGCTTGATTCTCCAGCCTAAAACCCGTTCCTCCATGGATGCGTACCGAGGGTTTATCATCTGTCAAGGCCAATGTGGGGGGCTTTTTTACGAGAGCGGGTATCCCCAGCGGGATGGCTTGAGCAATCGCTTTATGACTGGGCTGCGTGTTAATCAATTGACGCATCGCGTCCATTCTGGCAAGCGCTGCTTGTCTCTGAGACTTTTTTAATTCTTGTAGTTGCTGCTCAACCTCTGTCGAAGACAACTGTTCCTTTAATTTTGATACCTTTTCCAATGTACTGTTAGTCAATAGTAAAACCAGCGCGTTCAGATCCGCTTCGCTAAGCTTGAATGCCTCTTGGGGCAGCAGCTTCTGGATGACATCGGCCAAAGCCGTTTGCAATTGGGGCGCAATGTGCTGGACTTTTTGCAGTAAAAATTCCTCGAATAAGGTTACGCTTTTTCCATCCAGTTCGTTGATTACATCCCACAGCGTAACCTGATTCTCCTCAAGTTCCAGCCGGGTCTGGGGATAGGGGGGGGAAAGTCCTGGACAGGTTTGCTGCGCATCGGCTTTCTGTTTGACAGGCAATAGCTGAGGCACCAGCTCTTGTCTTTTAAGACTGCTAAAGTAGTAAGACAGCGCACAAATAACGTCCAACATCTTAAAATAGTCCTGGCACGTTGGTAATTGCCGTAGCCTGGTTTTGATATCGTTGGCGACACGCTTGCAAAAGAATTGGAGCTTTTGATACTCGTCTGATGCCTTGTATCGTTCCACTTGACCAATCGCGGCGCTATGACATTCAATCGTATACAACACATCCATTCCACCGTGAAATAATAAGGTGCTGTCATGCTTTTCGATTTGCTCTTGTTTGGCGATAATCCGAAACGATATCTGGAACCGCTGCTGGATTTTATCTAGATCCGTTTTATCAGGCTTCCAGCCGTATTGCTCAATGTGGAATTCCTGTAGAAGCTGGATGAGCGGCGTATATGCACTATCTGTACTATCGTCGTCTTGAAACGTCTTCTGATATAACGCATCCATCGACTGGATGGATGGTTTTAATTGATCCACGTTCTTAATCCAGGAGGACTTATCACCTGCAAAGCGAATCAGATCCGATTCATTGAAATAGCCGCCATTCAAATAACCTTTCATGAAGTAATCGATTATGCCAATGACTTTACCAACGAGTGTATTTTGGTAGCCAGGGTGGATTACGGAATAGAGGGTGCCTTCTTTTGTAAAATGCAGGCTGTAAAAAGGAAAGGTATTATGAATATAGACGGTTTGTGCCAGTTCGCGGATGATTTGTTGGAGCCACTGATTGGAGAACGGCGCACTATCGGTCAAAAAAGGAAAAGTGATCCAATAACCATCGGCAGTGAGGTCATAGAGGCTGCTGTTCAGATTCAGTAAAATGGCGTTGGGATTAGAAATAGCCACGCCGCCAATTTGTTGTTGGTGACCGGTTTTGAGGAGCGGTTGGTTGGGATTGGTGCTGTTGTAACTGCCGATTAAGTTATTCTGGTTGAGGTTGTTCTGAAATGCACCCGTCGAGCCAGCGCCTGCACCGGATTTTCCGGGGCCGGAGCCGGAGCCTCTTCCACCACTGCCGCCTGATCCAGGGTTACCGCCATTCCGTCCACCGCTGCCGCCTGATCCAGGGTTACCACCATTCCGGCCACCGCTGCCGCCTGATCCAGAGTTGCCGCCATTCCGTCCACCACCACCCTTTGATCCGGATCCGCCACCTGATCCATTGGGATCTCTTGGCTTGTCGTCTGGCGATTGTTTGGTAATCTTTGGCCCAGATCCGCCACCTGATCCATTGAGATCTCTTAGCTTGCCGTCTAGCGAGTGTTTGGTGATATCAGCGGGTAACTGGTTACAGAGTGCATACCCTTTGGTTCCTAATCTACTCTTCCACGGCGAATCTTTTGTGTGTGGATCAACGAGCGGAAATTTTAAACAGTCATATTTACCGTTTTCATCTTTTACGGTTCGATAAATCACCTCAACATGGGCAGGCTCGCTACGCCCTTTCTCTATAGCAACAATTATGTATTTGCCATTTTCACATATAAACCTATGTTGTTCTCGATATTTTGGATCCTCAGGAGAAAAAGCAGAGCGGGGCGTTGAACGTTCAGTATTGCCACCTTTACGGGTATCTACAACAAAATTTGTGCCCGGTATCGTAAATTGACCACTTTCAATATCTGCAACGCATTGTGCAATTGATTTGTTTAAGAAGGAATTAGTTGTATTGTCAGCAAATAAATAGCCGTTAACGTGCCCCCCTTGCCCAGCCGCCTGCATATGTGGCCACAAGTATACCTTGCCTGTTTCTGCTAAAAAAACAGCTCTAAAACTATTCGAAGGTCTTTGCATGATCCCAAAAATGGCCCCATGATCCATGGGTTCACCCGTTAAACCATTGACAATTTTTGATGGGGGTACCATGTGCTGCTGGCCATCTGGTGCTATGACTTCAGCCATAAAGCCTGGATAGGTATCTGATGTATATACCCCTACCCTGTATCTATTGCTGCCTATATGGGGTTCAACGATGATAGTTTGTAGCGAATGGCTAACTTGATTATCACTGACCGCTTTTTGTGGCTGACGGCTCAAAAAGCAAGGGTTATAGTTTGGCTGTACGTTCATCAATTCATCCTACGTCAAATACCAGAAATCAAGGCTTATATTCATTTCAATATGGTTTTCTACAGAACCAAAATGATGGGCATAAATTGCCGCAGAGAGTCCTTCACCCCTGTCAGGGTAAAAATAATCAACTATGTATACATTTTTTACTGAGCCGTAACCACAGACCATTTCAAACCCCACTAATTCTTCATTCGTTCGCGGTAAAAAAAATAGCGCGAGGGCTTCTTGAGTCCCGTAAATTTCAAAATAATTATCTGGAGAGCGTTCAAAAGAAATATTGTATTTGGTAAAGAGGATATATTCCCGTATGTCACGCCACTTTTCTATACGCACCCCCGCTGCTTCAAATTGGGCTAATTTTTCCTTTATTTTTTCCAGGTGAAGTGTCCAATCAAATGCAGGTTGGGGGATTTTATATATTTTTAAGCCTTTGGCATAATTATCGTACTCATGGTTTATGACTGCATACATAGTCTCTTTATCATACAATTCAGGATCTATCCGAAATGCAGTGGCCACTTCTTCGTCAATCCGACCTTTATTTTGCTTGGTTTCAATTTCAAGAATATGCGTATCATCGTCATAAATGAAGTGAGATAAACTATCTATAAACTCATCGGATGAATAGCAGTCTTCTTCCATCTCAACTTGGTAATTACTAATCTGCATTAAATTATTTTCGAAGGTAAATAAAGCGGATTTTTTATTTTTATAAAACCCTTCATCTTTATAATATCTACGTGTCGCTTTGATTTTCTGGAGAGCATGATTGATATAATCTGGCGCGATACCAAATTGCATACCATAAGAGTGATCTTCCCCCCTAGGAATAATTACGAGCACCTTTATTGGAATGTCTTCACCTTTTTCCAGCCCAGTAAAAGTAAAGCTATCCAAATCGCAACCAATAACCTTGTCAAGCCTGACCAAGTTGCGAACTATATGACTGCCCTCTAACTCATAAATGGCTTTTTGCAAAATTTCATCCAGAAAATCTGGGTCTTCTAATAGCGGATAAATATGATGATATTCTCTATCCTGGTAATAATATTCTTTTTCTATATTCGTGTAGATTAACTCTTTTCTTTCGCATTCGCTAAATAGTACATTCAACTGCTTCCAGCTTAAAATAGTGCCATCTTTTAGTTTGTTTATTTCTGAATCAGCACCCTTCAATGGCTTAACTTCTCTGGAATAATGATAATATTTAACTTTTCCTGACTTATCGGTGACTTTACAAATTGGACCACCCAATCCACGGGTTAAATATTCGAATTTAGAGAAAATTCTATATTTATAAGCATCTTCATCTTTATGTTCTTTTATAAAGCCTATGATCATGGCTTTTAATCGTTCTTTTAAATCCGGCATTAATGGGTTGGCTGTCATATTTAATATTTTCTTGCATTCATGTAATGGAGAACCATTAATCCGAGATTAATATACATTTAATGTACTGGATTGTCAGCTGAGCGATTGGTATACATGCTCATTAGATTTTTCGCTGGCAAATTACCCAAGCCGCTATTGCACAAACTATCGATAAAGTTTTCCTGCTACATTTTGCGTTGATAGTCTTACCGTTGATGGTGTTCAATGAGGAACATTTGGATGCGCTGCTCCGCAGAACGCAGCGTAAAAAAGCAGGTATTCAGAAGATGACGGAGTGGCATCGCCCAAAAATGTGCCATGCCCATCTCCCTCGTTAAAAAAATCAAAAGTTTTATCAGAATCTGAGCAATGAAGGAAATAGGGTGTCAACCCCAGTCTATTCAAGCATAGAAAGCGCAACAAACTGTCTTTATTGACATGGTTATCAACAAATATTGTTTATAAAGAAACGACCTAAAGTTTCCGCTGCGCCCTCCACCACCGCCACTGCCGTCAGGGTTTCTGGGTGGTGCAGGATAATGAATGGGTAGCTTACTGGTGGACTTAAAGTCCCCCACCCCTAATCATCCTTGCCCAATCTGCTTTATTTGGCTCAATGGAAAACTTATAGGCGTAAGGCTTAGTAAATTCTATTGGAGGGTTGCCACAGAGGCACAAATCACCGCACAGAAATCAGATGAAATAGGGATGCAACAAGGGAGAAGTGATCTTATACCATGGTAAGATAAATCCGTCCGCCTTTGTTTATAAGCAGCTAAAATGCCTATCCCTTCTATTTCCTCTACTTCTACGCTCAGTGCGAACCTTACTGCATTAGAGCAAATAGACAACGACCAACTATCTTCCCCGACTAAAAGTCCACTACAAAAATTAAAAGATGTACTAAGGGCATTAGTAAAAATTCTTAATTAGCTTACCCTCGCTAAAGAAGCAATAATGCGTATTTTTAATGCTATTTTAAATAGCATTTTGAGTAAATTTGCGATCAAAACTCCATTGCCCAATGCAACAGAAAGACTAAAAAATACACCCGAGCTATTAGTAAAAATTTTTGAAAATCTTCCTATTGAAGTCCTAATGCGACAGGTGCGATTCGCAGGCCGAGTACTCGAGGAAGCTGCAAATGTTGCCATCAAACACGTAGAAGTCCGCAACATGGAGACATTGGAAGGCGCTATACATACATTTGGACCTGGAGGACTGCATATTACCTTCGCATCAGACTTTCACTTCCCGGAAGATCCGGCGGATTTGGTGAAGCTATTGTCAGATACATCTGTGACTGGTCTAAGGTTCGATAGCTGTTCCGGTCGTACTGAAGCGCATCTTATAGCCGTGCTTCAACAATGCACAAACCTGAATGCATTCAGCCTTATGCCCCATCAGCATAATCAAGATATCACGGGTGACTTCTTACTGTATGTCCCCACTACACTAAGAAAACTAGATTTATTTTGCCGGGATAATATCGCTGAGGAGAAACTCGGCATTGCTCTTCAACGATGTGAAAACTTGGAAAAATTAAGTCTTCGGTGTTGCAAGGACATAAACGGTGGTAGCTACTTAGAACACATTTCCGCCACATTAACAATATTAGAGCTGTCTGGCTACGAAGAGTTCACCGAGGAATATCTTATAGTGGCGCTCCAACGATGCAAAAATTTGAAAGAGTTAAACCTTCGGGCATGTGGGCGGACTGTAATAGAGAGGGTTTTACAGCATCTCTCTCCTACAGTGACGATATTAAAGCTGTTTAACTGCGAAGGTCTCACTGATGAGAA
The DNA here is from genome assembly GCA_031963225.1 of Mycoavidus cysteinexigens. Classification (GTDB taxonomy): domain Bacteria; phylum Pseudomonadota; class Gammaproteobacteria; order Burkholderiales; family Burkholderiaceae; genus JASSUD01. The sequence continues at coordinate 1,074 of JASSUD010000080.1, read as the reverse complement.
CCTAGGTGCCGCTTTGCAACAATGCACACACTTGAAAGAACTTAGACTCAGCTACTGTAATGGTATTGAAGGTAGCTCTTTGCGGCATATCCCCCCTACAGTAGAAATATTAGAAATTTTTCACATCGATACAATCATAGACGTGCCCGCAACGGCGTTTGAACGATGCATAAACCTGGAAGTATTAATCCTTGAGGACTGTTGGAATATCAAGCATAGTGGCTTTTTACGGCATCTTTCTCCTAGCGTAAAAAGATTAGAAATGGTTAAATCTGGCAAACTCATAGAAGAGGATCTCATAGTAGCCCTTCAACGATGCAACAGTTTGGAGGTGCTATCTGTTCGGGTTTATTTGTATATCACGGGCCGTTTTTTACAGCATATTCCTACTACAGTAAAAATATTAGAAATGTCGTGTACCTATAACAGCGATATCAATAGAGATCATCTTACTGACACGAACCTCACTGCGCTCCAACGATGCACAAATTTGGAGGAATTAACGCTTTCTTGTTATGAGCACATCACAGGTAGTTTTTTACAGTATGTTTGCGCCACGGTAAAAAGATTAAGTATATATCAGTGTAATAACATTACTGACGAGAACCTCAGCACTGCTCTTCAAAAAAGCACCAACCTGGAATATTTAAGTCTTAGTTTTGAGAATCGCGACGCGAGCAACTTTTTAAAATATAGCCCTGTGACATTAAAAGAATTACACTTATCTGGTTTCCGTAAACTTACCGATAAGATTCTCGGCTTTGCGCTTCAAAAATCCAAAAATCTGTATAAATTAGACCTTGATTATTGTGATCTCCTCAGGGGCAGCTTTTTACAGCATGCTTCCGATACTCTAAGAGAGCTACATATGTTTAGCTGCAAAAATTTCACAATGGTAGAAGAAAAATATCCCAATCTGACTTTTAATATTGACTATTGGTAGCGAATGGGGAACGTGATTATTTTCACTGACCACTTTTTGTGGCAGATTTCTCAAAAAGCAAGGATTATAGTTCGGTTGTATGTTCATCAATTCATCCCATCAAATAGCAGAATGTAAGGTCGATATTCGTT
>JASSUD010000079.1:0-10213 GCA_031963225.1 Mycoavidus cysteinexigens | reverse complement strand
TGTGCTCCTGCTCCCCCAAATATGAACCCTTTGGGGCAATTGAGGACACACCCTACCATTAGGTTTTGCGGTTTAGTCCTCTGCTGCCAATATCGTTGCGATAGTGCATGCCTGAGAATTCGATGCGGCTTACTGTGTCATACGCTACTGTGCGTGCCTCTCTGATGGAGTCTGCTAAACCTACCACGCATAGCACCCGCCCCCCTGAAGTGACAAGTTGCTTATCTATATAGGCAGTGCCAGCATGAAAAATTTGAGAATTAGGCGTATTGCTAGGAAGAGGCGCAATGGATTGGCCATATATTGGTTTTTGTGGGTACCCTTCTGAAGATAGCACCACACCAAGCGCTACTCGTCGATCCCAAACAATCTCTGCCTGATCTAAATCTCCTGAAATACCTAATTCGAGTATTTTAGAAAAATCGCTTTTGAGGCGCGCCATAATCGGCTGCGTTTCTGGGTCTCCCAAACGGCAATTGAATTCCAGCGTTTTAATAGCACCGCTCTCATCAATCATAACGCCCGCGTATAAAAATCCTGTGTAACGCCGGCCCTCCTCTTCCATACCTTTGACTGTGGGAATAATAATGTCACGCATGATGCGAGCATGAATCTGTGGAGTGACTACAGGCGCGGGAGAGTACGCGCCCATCCCGCCGGTATTCGGGCCAAGGTCGGCATCAAGCAGTCTTTTGTGATCTTGGCTAGAGGCTAGAGGCAGTATATTTTTGCCATCAACCATCACGATAAAGCTAGCCTCTTCTCCAGTTAAAAATTCTTCAATGACTACACGTGCGCTTTCATTTGACTGTACAGTCTGCTGTGCAGAATCCCCTGAAGCTGGAAGCATCTGATCAATTGCATCATGCGCTTCATCGAGTGTTTGAGCTACGACCACCCCTTTACCTGCAGCCAGCCCATCGGCTTTAATTACAATAGGAGCGCCACGTGCTTCTACATAAGCATGGGCGGCAGCGGCATCCGAAAAAACTTCATACTCAGCGGTAGGAATGTTGTGGCGTTTCATAAACGCTTTGGCAAAACTTTTGGAACTTTCCAGCTGGGCTGCTTCTTGGGTTGGCCCGAAAATCTTCAGCTTGCGCGCTCGAAAAATATTAACGATCCCTGCGGCAAGAGGAACCTCAGGACCCACCACCGTTAGTGCAATTTTTTCTTTTTGCGCAAAGTCTGCCAGCTCTAGGCAATCTGTAATAGGAAGATTGCGGATTTGCCGGTTTGTAGGCGTGGCTTCGGTTCCTCCATTCCCTGTAGCGACATATATCAACTCTACACGAGGAGACTGCGCAAGCTTCCAAGCCAATGCATGCTCACGACCTCCAGACCCCACTACCAATACCTTCATCCCGCCCCCTGTACCAAAATACGCCGCTGCGTTACACGTCACGCGACGCAAAAGAAATTCTTAACACCTACACCTAGGTTGCCTACTCTAATCATATCCCTTCACGCTGACTACTACCTAAATAGCCAATTTATTAGAATGTGCCTATGTAAAATGGCTTTATTACCCCCCACACAACCAGAAAAGGACGGTAGGTTGGTGGTGACGAAGGAACCCCAACATGCATACCGATGGCTTTTAATTTTTACCTTTTGATAATCTATAAGCAGGTTATCAAGGACGCAGTGGTTTGCGTGTTGGGGTTCCTTCGTCACCACCAACCTACCAGATGACTATGTAAAAAGGTGCTATCAAACTTCACCAACCATAAAGGTTAGGTTGTAAATACTTGTTGTGTATCATCTAAGTTTTCTAGCATCTCTACTAGTTTTTGGACCTTAAGTTCATCCTCTTCAGTCAAAGGAGTTTCGCTATTAGGCTTCATAGTGACTTCTGCAAATTCAGGGATAAACCCTGCGGCTGCAAGTTTATCTTTGACAGCAGTAAAGTCATAAGGAGGGCAAAGTACTTCAAAGCTGCCGTCTTCATGTTTGATTACATCTTCTGCACCCGCTTCGAGGGCCGCCTCTACCAGAGCATCTTCCTCTGTTTCTGGAGAGAAAATATACTGTCCGCAGTGGGTAAAGAGAAAAGCCACACTGCCTTCTTGGCCTAGATTGCCGCCACATTTAGAAAAGGCATGGCGTACTTCTGCAACAGTACGTGTACGATTGTCCGTCATGCAGTGCACTAAGATAGCTACACCTGCTGGGCCATATCCTTCGTAACGTGCTTCTTCATAGTTAACGCCTTCCAAGTCCCCGGTACCGCGTGCAATAGCCCGTTGTATATTGTCTTTGGGCATATTAACGTCGTTGGCTTTATCGATAGCTAAACGTAAACGTGGGTTACCCTCTGCATCTCCCCCGCCAAGCCGGGCTGCAACGGTAATTTCCTTAATCAAGCGTGTCCAAATTCTGCCGCGTTTTGCATCTACCGCTGCTTTTTTATGCTTGATATTGGCCCATTTAGAATGGCCTGCCATGGATGCGCTCCCTTGAAAATAAAGAGGCGATTTTATCATGGAGGGCGCACCCAAAAGGGCATATCCTACAAGAGCGTGTCCTCAATTGTCCCAAAGGGTTCATATATGCCCCCACTCTGATGGTATGCCATAGATAATGCGTATTCCGTAAAATACAAAACTTTCACTCTTAGCATTTGTGCCCATGACTGCCTCTTCTCGAAAATCCTCCTCTAAAGCCTCGTCGTCTATGGCGGCCTCGCAGTACAGCGAGGCATCCATTAAAGTGCTCAAGGGATTGGAACCCGTCAGGCAGCGGCCCGGCATGTACACCCGGACGGAAAATCCGCTGCATATTGTGCAAGAAGTTATCGATAACGCTTCTGATGAAGCGTTGGGCGGGTTTTCGCAGCGCATAGAAGTGACGCTGCACACAGACGGGGCTATCAGCGTTTTGGATGACGGGCGAGGCATTCCTTTCGGATTGCATCCTGAGGAAGAAGTGCCTGTAGTAGAAATTGTTTTTACACGCCTGCATGCAGGGGGTAAATTCGATAAAACCGATGGAGGCGCCTACACCTTCTCGGGGGGCTTGCATGGCGTCGGCGTGTCGGTTACGAATGCCTTATCCACTCGACTTGAGGTCACTATATGGCGCGAAGGGCAAATCGCACAAATCGCATTTGAAGGAGGAGAACCTGCAAAGGCTTTGACTCTAAACCGGGCCCCTCGTGGCGATAAAAAGCAAGGCACGCTTGTAAAGCTTTGGCCCGATGCCCGTTATTTCGATAGTTTGGCACTGCCAATCGGAGAGCTTCAGCGTTTACTCCGCTCAAAAGCAGTTTTACTACCCGGCGTAGAAGTCACGCTGATTACTGAAAAAACGGGAGATATACAGCGCTGGCAATATGCACAGGGCCTAAAGGGATATTTACTCGAAGGTCTTGGCGATACAGAGCCACTTATTCCATTTTTTGAAGGCTCACAAGTTATTACAGAGCAGAGCAATGCATCAGACTTTGCTATTGGCGAAGGAGCTTCATGGATTGTGGCATGGAGTGATACAGGCAATGTGTTGCGCGAATCGTATGTCAACCTTATTCCTACCCCAGCTGGCGGCACCCATGAAGCAGGTTTGCGAGAAGGCCTATTTCAAGCGGTTAAAGGCTTCATTGATTTGCATGGTCTCTTACCAAAGAGCATGCGTTTACTGCCAGAAGATGTGTTTGCACGCACTTCTTTTGTGCTGTCGACTAAAGTGCTGGACCCGCAATTCCAAGGTCAGATCAAAGAACGACTCAATAGTAAGGAAGCCGTGCGCTTGGTAGCGTCTTGTGTACGTCCGGCGCTAGAGTTATGGCTTAGTCACCATGTGGACTATGGCCGCAAACTAGCTGACTGGGTTATTAAGCAAGCCCAGATACGCGTGCGCGCCAGTCAAAAAGTAGAAAAGCGTAGAAGCTCAGGGGTTGCAGTTTTGCCTGGAAAACTAACAGATTGTGAGTCGACTGAGCTCGCTCGCAATGAGCTTTTTTTAGTAGAGGGCGATTCAGCAGGAGGTTCTGCCAAAATGGGACGGGACAAAAATTTTCAAGCTATATTGCCCTTGCGCGGTAAAGTATTAAACAGCTGGGAAACTGAGCGCGATCGTCTTTTTGCAAATAATGAAATACATGATATTTCTGTGGCAATTGGCGTGGACCCGCATAGTCTGCGTGAGGCAGTCGACTTATCAGGCTTACGGTACGGAAAGATTTGTATTTTGTCTGATGCCGATGTAGATGGTGCACATATTCAAGTACTTCTGCTCACCCTCTTTTTCAAGCATTTTCCTCAACTCATCGACAAAGGTGTGGTCTGTATTGCTCGGCCTCCTCTATTTCGTGTGGATGCCCCTGCACGCGGCAAAAAACCAGCACAGAAACACTATGCACTGGATGCGGGTGAGTTAGATGCCATTTTGCACAAATTGCGTAAAGATGGCCTGCGTGACACGCAATGGAGCGTCAGCCGATTCAAAGGTCTGGGCGAAATGAATGCTGCCCAGCTCTGGGAGACCACACTGAATCCTGATACCCGACGCCTATTACCTGTAGCCCTTGGAGACTACAGCGAAAACGATACTACTACGCTCTTCACCATGCTTATGGGTAGAGGCGAAGCCAGCGCACGCCGCCGTTGGCTAGAAGAAAAAGGTAATGAAATAGAGGGAGATATTTAGAAATGACCACCCCTAAGCAACAGTCTTTGGATTTCCTTCTGCCCGATATGAACGCTCCCATTAAGACGACCGAGTCACACCCATCTGGCAATGTGGCAAATTTGCCCCCTAATATACCTCCTCCTTCAAACAGCGTATCTAACACTGCGCCTCCAGGCGAATTTCTCACGCTTAGCGACTATGCTGAGCGTGCTTATCTCGAATATGCAATCAGTGTAGTCAAAGGCCGAGCACTACCAGAGGTCAGTGATGGTCAAAAACCGGTACAGCGGCGGCTTTTGTATGCCATGCATGCAATGGGATTATCTGCCCCTGCAAAACCAGTTAAATCGGCCCGTGTGGTGGGAGATGTATTGGGGAAATATCACCCACACGGGGATCAATCTGCCTATGACGCGCTAGTAAGGCTCGCACAGGACTTTTCCTTACGTTACCCATTAATTGATGGGCAAGGTAATTTTGGATCGCGCGATGGAGATGGGGCTGCTGCAATGCGCTATACCGAAGCCTGTTTAACACCCATTGCACAGCTATTACTCGATGAAATTGATGAAGGTACGGTAGATTTTATTCCTAACTATGACGGCTCTATGCAAGAGCCTAAACAGTTACCCGCACGCCTGCCTTTTGTTCTACTCAATGGCGCTTCAGGCATTGCAGTGGGCATGGCAACAGATATGCCCTCGCACAATCTGCGCGAGATCGCAGCAGCAGCTGTAGCACTCTTGCGCGATCCTGCATTATCGACTGAGGCATTGCTCGAGTTAGTACCCGGCCCTGATTTTCCAGGAGGGGGGCACCTTATCTCTAGCCCAGAAGATATTGCAGCAGTCTATAGCACCGGGCGAGGCAATTTAAAACTGCGAGCACGCTGGGAAATCGAGCCACGGGCACGCGGGCAATGGCAGCTGGTCATTACCGAACTCCCTCACAGTACTTCAGGGCAAAAGGTACTTGAAGAGATTGAAGAGCTTACCAATCCTAAAATAAAACTGGGGAAGAAAACCCTCTCTCCCGAACAATTGCAGACTAAGCAAACCATGCTTGCGCTAGTAGATACGGTACGCGATGAATCGGGTAAAGAAGACGCAGTACGTCTAGTATTTGAACCCAAGTCAAGCCGTATTGAGCCCACCGAATTTGCTCAAACCTTGCTCGCACACACCAGTTTGGAATTGGGTGTGACCATTAATAATGTGCTGATTGGTCTAGATGGAAGGCCAGCTCAAAAACCACTGAAGCAGATTTTGCAAGAATGGCTAACATGCCGTATGGCGACACTACAACGTCGCACGCAATTTAGATTCGATAAAGCACAGGCTCGGATTCATATTCTTGAAGGGCGCATGATCGTCTTTTTGAATATCGATGAAGTCATCCGCATCATCCGAGAATCGGATCATCCTAAAGTGGCACTCATCGACACCTTTAGCTTAAGCGAGCGTCAAGCAGAAGATATTCTGGAAATTCGCCTGCGCCAATTAGCACGGTTAGAAAGCTTGCAAATTGAAAAAGAGCTCAAAGAGTTATGTAATACCCGTGATCAGTTAAGCAAACTCTTAGAAAGCGAAACGGCCCGGAAGCGGCTGCTTATCAAAGAGATTGAAGCAGATGCACATACGTATGGAGATGCGCGCCGCACACTCGTCCAATTTGAACAGCGCGCGCGCGTTGAAACGCGTGTAGTGGATGAGCCACTCACTGTTATTATTTCTAAAAAAGGATGGGGACGCACCCACAAGGGCCAGGACATCGACCCCACACTCTGCACCTTTAAAACAGGAGATAGTCTGCACCAAGCATTTGCCTGCCGCTCGACCGATACCTTATTGGCATTTGGCAATCAGGGCCGTGTGTATTCCCTGCCCGTAACACAGCTACCTGGCGGTCGCGGAGATGGCGTGCCACTTACTTCCTGTATAGAACTGGAAACAGGCACTACCTTGCAGCATTACTGTGTGGGCAATAGCGAACAAACCATTTTGTTAACTACACAAAAAGGGATGGGATTGCTGGCAAAAGTCAGTGATATGACCAGCCGTCTAAAAGGCGGCAAAGCATTTATCACAATAGAGAGCAGCACCGTACTGCTAGCGCCCTCTTTATGCGAAAACGCTGCTCATCAGCTAGCCTGTTTATCTAGTGAAGGACGTTTATTAGTTTTTGATTTAAAAGAAGTTAAACGTCTTGCAAGTGGTGGGCGCGGCGTAACCTTAATGGGTTTGCAAGAAGGAGAAACCCTGCAACAAGCCCTCGCATTTAGTACAACAACTGGCTTGGTTTTGACCGGAGAAGGGCGTAGAGGAAAACAAAAAGAAGTGAAATGGGTAGGCAATGCATTATTACCCCATATCGCACAACGCACCCGTCGTGGCCGCGTGCCTGATTGTGGATTTAAGGTTACAGGGCTCCAGCACCTTATATAACGTAATCTATTATGCACATAAAATTAAGGTTTTGTTCATAATAGATTACGTTACTGATGTTACGCAGGTATTCAAAAGGACCGTGGTGTGCATGTTGGGGTTCGTACCTCACCACCAACCTACCATCCTTTGCTTTTCTTGTGGTTGGTAGAGATTGGTGAACCTTTTTTACATATGCATCTCGGTAGGTTGGTGGTGAGGTACGAACCCCAACATGCGTACCACCTACTTTTAATCTTTACTTTTGAAAGTTTGTAAGCTGGCCATCAAGAACGCAGTGGTATGCGTGTTGGGGCTCCTTCGTCACCACCAACCTACATGCGCATAGAAAAATCAGTGGCGCGCACATCTTTTGTCAGTGATCCGATTGAAATACGATCTACTCCTGTTTTGGCAACCGCTCGCACAGTCTCAAGCTGCACGCCGCCCGACACTTCGAGTACTGCGCGTTGAGCATTGAGACGCACGGCTGCATGCAGTGCATCTTCAGTGAAATTATCTAACAGAATGAGTAGTGCTCTATGCGCCAATGCTTCCTCAAGCTGCTCAAGCGTTTCTACTTCGATCTGCACAGGCACACCGGCATGTAATGCATAGGCCGCTTCCAACGCCCGCCCTACTCCGCCTGCTGCTGCAATATGATTTTCTTTGATCAGTATCCCGTCATACAACCCATGCCGCTGATTTTCTCCTCCGCCAACCCGTACCGCATACTTCTGCGCCAAACGTAAACCCGGCAGGGTTTTTCGCGTATCGAAAATCTGCGCACGCGTTCCGGCAATAGCTTGCACATAATGTTGGGTAGTGGTTGCGACGCCTGAGAGTAGTTGTATGAAGTTCAACGCAGTACGTTCGCCACATAGTAGCGAACGAACAGACCCTCGTAACACGCACACCGTCTGCTGCGCCTCTAGCATGTCGCCTTCAGCATGCAACCACTCGATTGTCACATCAGGGTCAAGCTGACGAAAAACCTCTATAAACCAAGGTATTCCACATAACAGGGCTTTTTCCCGAACCAATACACGAGCCTCGCCACGTTGCTCAGCGGCAATTAATCGGCCAGTTTGGTCTGCTTGCCCTATATCCTCCGCCAACGCTTCTTGCACGCCACGACACATAGCCTGCTCAAGCGCTACGCCGTAGCTTGCGTAGAGCGCATTTGGAGAAAGAATCGGTATCACCGCCAAATCCAGCTAAAAAATTTTGTTACACATGCCCAAATACGCGAGAAATAGAAAGGTTTTGGAGAGATTTTAGAACTAGAAATTTTAGATATAGCGATTGTTTCGTTTAAGCGGTTTGCACGCACAGATAAGCCTGCAGGCGTCTCTCTCCCAAAAGATTTTGACGTATTTTTTATTGTAGGGGATGGACGGTACGATGGATCTAATAGACAAGCCAATGCATCTTTATGGGACAAAGGAACGGGTGGTGACTTGAAACTTGACACTTCTTGGTTGGCTCTAGGGAAAATTGGTTTGAGGCTATTGTATTGCCCCAAACCACTCTCCATTGCATTGCGAGAAGGAGGCTGGCTAGGCACTGAAAAGGTTATTCCCATATCTACTATTCCTTAAAAAACTAAACTACTGTTTTTGCATTGAGCAAAAAATACTCAAGCTGGGCCTATTTGCTCAAACAGGGTTTGATCTTTCGCTAGATCTCCACTGCTACGCACGGCCGTACCATGCTCGGCAGCAAAATTCAGCATGCGTTCGATAGGCTGGCGGGCACGTTCCCCCAGTGCGGGCGGAACTAGTATTTCATGTATGCCGGAGTGCTCTGGATGGCTCATGTAATCTAGGGTATCGGCCAATCCTTGCAAGCTATTCATTGCCATCCATGGGCAATGTGCACAGCTCTTACATGTGGCACTTTTTCCAGCGGTGGGGGCAGCTATAAAATGTTTATCAGGCGCTGCCTGGGACATTTTATGCAGGATACCGAGGTCTGTTGCAACGATAAATTCCTTTGCTTGTAAGCGTTGCGTTGCTGCAATGAGCTGAGTAGTAGAGCCAACCACATCTGCTTGCGCAATAACCTCTGCAGGAGATTCTGGGTGCACCAAAACTGCTGCGTAAGGATGTTGAGCACGCAACAGACCCAGTTCAATGCCTTTGAATTCATCATGCACTACGCAAGATCCAGGCCACAGAACCATATCGGCTCCGGTTTGGCTTTGAATATAAGCGCCTAAATGCCGATCTGGCGCCCACAGTATTTTTTTACCTAAAGCATGTAGGTGGGCGACGATAGAATGCCCTACTGAAGAAGTCACCACCCAATCTGCACGCGCTTTCACGGCTGCACTGGTATTTGCATAGACCACCACTACGCGGTCAGGATGTGCGTCGCAAAAAGCATTAAATTCCTCGATGGGGCATCCCAAATCAAGAGAGCAGGTAGCCTCTAGATCCGGCATCCATATACGCTTTTGAGGGCTTAATATTTTTGCGGTTTCCCCCATAAAGCGCACGCCCGCAACGATTAAATTCTGTGCAGCATGATCGCGCCCAAAACGCGCCATTTCTAACGAATCTCCGACGCATCCCCCGGTTTCTTCTGCTAATTCTTGTATTTCCGGATCCACATAGTAATGCGCAACCAGTACCGCTTTTTCTCGCGCGAGGGCTACCCGAATACGGCTTTTTAGCTCTGCGTATTCATGCGCGCTCAGCACAGGAGGAACCTTGGCCCAAATCTCAGCCGTGCTGCGGTGAGCTTTATGAGCTTTAGTGGAGTCAATGTGAACGGTATCGAATTTGACAACTTTTTTAGAAGTGTCTGCAAATGGGGCATTCATACTATGAACCTTTACAAGGCGCGAGACAAAAGGCTGTTCCAAGTCATTTTAATAACTGAACGTAGGTTAGGGTGACGAAGGAATCCCAATATGCATACCATCGACTTTTAATCATTGCTTTTGGTCTATACATGCAGGTTTTAAAAGGACTGCGGTCATCATGTTGGGGTTCGTACCTCACCACCAACCTACAATGAACAGTAGGTTGGTGGTGACGAAGGAACCCCAACATGCGCACCACCGACTTGTAATCCTGCATATGCAGGTTTTAAAAATCCTGTGGTCATCATGTTGGGGTTCGTACCTCACCACCAACCTACAATGAACGGTAGGT
>JASSUD010000078.1:0-10216 GCA_031963225.1 Mycoavidus cysteinexigens | reverse complement strand
TGTTATAGAGATGGATGTTGCCGTTATAGAGTCCTACCGCACAGGTTTGTCCATCGGGTGAATACGTGCAGGTACCCACCTCTCTCTCTACCTCGAAAAAAGGGCTCTCACCAAACTGCACCCCCTCCATCTTGGCACCCCGTAAATCGGCATTACGTAGCCAGATAGTACGAAGGGAGGTATTGCGTAAATCTGCACCTTGCAACCGTGCCTTATCAAATACCCCAAAACTTAAATCGGCACCGGGAACACGTATCCCCCGTAAATCTGCCTCCTTAAACGGCACACTGGCTCGCACCAAGATCGTAATGGCATTAGCTGCGCCTATCGTTACCGGCGCATCCGGGTTTTTTGAAGCTTCTATCCATGCGTGCAGGTGGGCTGCAAAGGCAGGGTACTGCTTCACCCATTCAGCTAAAAGGTCCAGCGCAGCCGGATCGTTCACCAAATTCTGTGTATTGAGTAATGCCGTTTCTTTCACCGCCGGCGCCTGCTGACTTTGCTCCCACAAAGCGCGCGCTATTTGAGCAATATCAGAGTCATCTCGCAAAATATCCAATCTTCTTTGCACTTCGACTTTGCGCGCCATACTGGCTGAATCCGTACAATGGGTAAAATATGCTAGTGCGCGCGCATAGCGCTCACGCGCAGCGTCCACATAAAAACCTTCTTGACGTTGCAAAAGTTCGGCTTGCTTCTGATAGACCTGTGCCAGTAGTGGTCGGGTTTCTGCTTCTTTTCCAGTAGGCACTCCATGCTTTAAAGCGGCTTTGGCGGTGTGAAGGCTACTCTGTGCTTGCTCAAATTCTCGATTTTTTTGATGATCTTCCGCTTGCTGTAATGCAGTTTTACCGCGCTCAAGCGCCGTAGCGGGGGACTGCGTTAGTTCAGTTAATCGAGCAGAAACGCGTGCAAGCATAGGAAGTTCTTTTTGTTATGGTGGGAAATAAGGTGGCGTATGAGAGATCTATGCAATGCGACAACGGGCTGCGAGGCTTATAAAGGTACGCCCCCTTATAGAGACTTATCCGCTATATAGCAGTCGACCTAATGCAGAGCAGGTTATACGACATACAGATAAATCTAATCATGCATATAGACCATCCTGTAAAGCACTGAAATGATTATAAGACTATTCTGTTTTTACAAGTAGTCGCATGCCTACAAGTACGGAGCCTCCATCTCCTACCCTCTGCGGAGCGTGCTATGGCATACAAAAGGAGCCATCGATAGTAGAGCATTTAATTATCTAAGCTGGATGCAGTTTACTTGTGTCATGGCATCTCCGTTAGCTCTCTCAAAGCGAGCTCCCTCATGCCCGTGCTTTTTACCATTCCTAATTGCTAAGGAATCTGCGACATCTATAAAAATTAGGTCAGCATATTTTATTTATGTCTACAAATCACCATATTCCAGTTAAGGGTCCTGAAAAAAGGTTACAAAAGAGTTACAGCAATTATTTCTCTTTATTTTTATCAAATTTTTTTGAGAAAAAATAAGTTGTTATAAAAAAGGTTACTTGTAACTTTTTTGTAACTCTTTTTTAATATTTTCTAAATCTATATATCTCTTTGATTTACAAAGAGAAATTCCAATGTGGACATTACAAGAGCATTTTCCACAAGAGGCTGGGGAAGAGGAAGTGATTGCGAAGGGTCAAAATCTTGGTGTAGCGGCAACGTTGGATTCATCGGCACTGTAGTAATCATAATCTCGTCGTCCTAGCATTTTCCATAAAAATTCAATTGACGTCGATTTCCCCCGCTCCAAGCTCTCCTACAGTCTCCAAAACCTGAAAGCTTTTGTGTTCCGCCCGGATTTGCTCAGCAAATAAAGAACCTAACCAAAACGCTAGCGCAATGATCCCCTCGGCCCCAAAGCATTCCCAGAATGGAGTCAGCCAATCTAGATCTTTGCTGCTTTTTTCACGATGGATAGAAAGTGGTACTAGCTGGCTGAGCGTTTTGAGGCTGATTGATCCAAGCTCAAAAAAATCTTCTTCATTAAGGCTGATCACTTGCCCTTGACGAATAGCGATATCTTTAAAGACGTAGCATTCGTGCTCACTGCTATAGCCGATAAAATCAATCGTCTGAATTAACCGAATATTGGCCATACTATTTCGTAGATAGCGATTGACTCTGTACCTTTATTGATCTTTAGCTCAAACTTTTTGGATATTATTTACATTCTTATTTTACAAATCTACATGGATTACCTTATTCTCGTATTCTCAGTATTTTAGGATGATTTTGCGCGATAACACCTATAACTCTTTTAGTGGGAGATGTGTGCACAATAAAAAGTGCCATATATAAAGCATGCTTTCAAATATCGTGAATCAGTTTCACACTGCTCTTACTCCTGCAAGAACAGGAGCTACTCTATTGGCGCTACCCGCAGAAATACGAGAAAAAATAGAAGATCTGCTAGATCCGGATACGCGATATATCTATGGTAAAGCGCTAACAGATCTGACCAAAAACGAAAAAGCATGCTCTTCGCCTGCTTGGGGGCTGCACTTACTCTCGCATCTATTGCAAAGGGTTTCACCAAAACATCAACAGCTACAGCGGCAAATTCTTTTGGCTCGAATACCTGAATTAGAAAAATTTGTTTTCGATCAATTCTGCGCACTGTTTGAAACAAAGTTAAATCAATTTCATCAAATAGTTGAAATACCGGCACTATTTAATCTACTGAGTTTGGTAAGAGACCCTAAGTTGCTTAATCATCTTGCTGAACAGGTGCAACAATATTCTGATTTACAAGAAAATCTTCTCAACTGGGTTTATCGCTCAAAGACGGATAGTCAAGTACAAACTCAAGCAGCCAATGCGTTGACCCTATTGGTAAGAGCAGGTGTACAGTTTAATGGAGGGGATTTGCAGGGAATTCAGGTTCCGGGCGCAGATTTAAGTGGAGGGGTATTTGATTCTACGCAGTTGCAAGGGGCGAATTTGATAGGAGCCAATCTTCGTGGGATATGGCTGCGCAATGCGAATTTAAGCCGCGCAAAGATGGAAGGCGTGCAGTTTGGTGAATGGCCTTACCTCCAGGAAGAGAATTCCGTGCTGTCCAGCGCATATTCCCCGGATGGGAAAACATATGCGATTGGGCTTGGAAATGGCATGATCAGCGTGTATGAAACATCAAACTGGGAAAAAATTTGGACCTTAAGTGGCCATACTAATTCTGTTTGGAGCATTGCGTATTCACCGCAAGGGAATTTGCTAGCCTCAGGCAGCAGCGACAGAACTGTACGTTTATGGGATATCAAAACGGGCATATTGCTCCACACTTTAAGCGGTCATACGGGCGAGATTATAAATGTCATGTACTCGCCAAAAGGAGACCAGCTCGCTTCAGATAGTAGCGACGAAACCGTGCGCTTATGGGATACCAGAACGGGAACATTGCTCCACACCTTAGCCGACTATAAGAGTGGGTTTAGGAGCATTGCATATTCGCCGCAAGGGGATCAGCTTGCCTTCAGCGGTTTAAACAATATGGTATCCCTATGGGATATCAAAACGGGCACGTTGCTCCGCGCTTTAGGCGGTCATGCGCGTGGGATTATAAGCATCGTGTATTCTCCGCAAGGAGACCAGCTCGCTGTAGTGAGTGGCGACGAAAAGGTGTATTTATGGGATATCAAAACGGGGGCATTGCTCCATACATTAATCGACTATACAGGTGGAGGTAGGAGCATTGTGTATTCTCCGAACGGCGATCAGCTCGCCTTCGGCGGTTTGAGCAATATAGTGTGTCTGTGGAATGTCAAAACAGGCATGTTACTCCACAAGTTAATCGGCCATACGGCTGGGCTTAGGAGCGTCGCGTATTCGCCACAAGGAGACCAGCTCGCTTCGAGTAGTGATGACAATACAGTATGTGTGTGGGATAGCAAAACAGGTAGCCTACTGCACACCTTAATCGGCCATACGCAGATGGTTACTAAAGTCGAGTATTCCCCGCAAGGCGATCAGCTCGCTTCGAGTAGTTATGACAATACAGTGCGTCTGTGGGACAGCAAAACGGGCGAATTGCGCCCCCACACGTTAATCGGCCATAGCAGTATTGTTTGGAATGTGGCGTATTCTCCGCAAGGAGACCAACTCGCTTCAGCGGGTGAGGACGGTACAGTGCGTTTATGGGATGTCAACACAGGAACTTTGCGCTGCACTTTACGCGGTCATACAAATTGGATTAATAACATTGCGTATTCACCGCAAGGAGATCAGATTGCTTCAGGCAGTATGGACGAAACATTGCGTCTATGGGATACCAAAACGGGCGAGCTGCACCACATATTAACTGGCCATACTCGTTGGGTCAGAAGCATCGCGTATTCGCCGCAAGGAGACCAACTCGCCTCAGGCAGTAGGGACCATACAGTGCGTCTGTGGGATGTCAAAATGGGCACTTGTCTCCATACCCTAATTGGCCATAAAGATACTGTTTGGAGCGTCGTATATTCGCCGCAAGGAGACCAGCTCGCCTCGGGCAGCAGAGATAATACAGTGCGTGTATGGGATGCTAAAACAGGGGCATTGCGCCACACCTTACGTGGCCATAAGAGTTGGATTAATAGCGTCGTGTATTCGCCGCAAGGAGATCAGCTCGCCTCGGGCAGTTCGGACAATATCGTGTGTTTATGGGATGCCAAAACGGGGACTTTGCGCCACACCTTACGCGGCCATAAGCGTTCCATTAGGAGTATCGCGTATTCTCCGCAAGGAGATCAGGTCGCCTCGGGCAGTGAGGATAATACGGTGTGTTTATGGGATGTCAAAACAGGAGCATTACTCCACGCTTTAAGCGGCCATACGGATATTATTTTAAGCGTCGCGTATTCGCAGGAAGGGGACTGGCTCGCCTCGGGCAGTTCGGATAATACCGTGCGTCTATGGGATGTCAAAACGGGTCAGTGTCAGATAGCGATTCAAGGTTTTGATCAGTTAGTCACAAGTATTGCTTGGAAAAAGACATCCAACGGCAACTATTTCGCCACTGGCAGCGGAGATAAGTCTGTTCGCCAGTGGGAGGTAAAAAAAGAGGCAAAAGGGTATAAGGCAGTTTTGTGCTGGAGTTCAGCGCATGAGATCCTTACCGTAACGGGCACTTCAATCGAAGGCGTACGTGGGTTAAGTCATATCAACAAAACGTTGTTAAAGCAGCGCGGCGCGGTGGGCGGGCCATCTTCAAGCTTACACGAAACGTGTTTACCTTAATCTTGGACAATAAAACGAATAGGGACAATGATGCTTTCACGAATCACTGCCAGACTGTAAGTTTGCAATTGCTCCGCTTCATGCCATAGCAACTGCGCCTTTAATAAGCGTTTCAAGCTGGACTGTATCTGCAGAAAATAAGCGTATTCCCTCCGCCAATTTCTCAGTTGCCATGGCGTTGCTATTAAGCTGGTAGCGAAATGAAGGCTCATCAAGATTGACACACTCAATGGTTTCACCTTCCTTTTGCGCAGCTGAAGGTGACAGTGCGCGTTCGATAGTTTGCGTGCTGTTTTTCAACTCTTGCAGTAAAGACGGACTGATAGTGAGTAAATCACATCCAGCTAGTGCTGCAATCTGCGCAAAACTACGAAAACTTGCCGCCATAATTTCTGTGGCATAGCCAAATTTCTTATAGTAGGTGTAGATCTGCCGCACTAATTGCACGCCGGGGTCTTGCGCACCGCTGTTAGCTTGTTCATCCCAGCATGCGCCCTCCTTTTGCTTGTACCAATCATAGATGCGACCAACAAAAGGTGAGATCACGCTTACCTTAGCCGCTGCGCAAACCATTGCTTGGGGCAGAGAAAACAGTAGGGTCATATTGCAGCGAATCCCATCGCGCTCAAGTAAGTCGGCCGCGCGAATACCCTCCCAGGTTGAAGCGATTTTGATAAGTACACGCTCGCGCGCAATACCTAATTTTTCATAGAGCGCAATCAGCGTATGCGCTTTGGCAATCGTAGCTGCTGTATCAAATGACAAGCGAGCATCGATTTCCGTTGAGACGCGACCAGGAATAATCGAGAGAATTTCCTGACCAAAAGCGACTAATAAATGATCGAGAATTTTATCCGTAGCTTGGCCATAGTGATCTTGTACAACCTTAGTGAGTAAAGGGCGGTACTCGCTTTGCGTCACCGCTTTTAAAATTAACGAAGGGTTAGTCGTAGCGTCCTGCGGTTGATAGTGTTTGAGTAGGAGAAAGTCGCCCATGTCAGCTACTACGGTGCTGTATTGCTTAAGCATATCTAATGTATTCATGACATTTTTCTAGTAATAATAAGTCTCGTTGAATAAGTTTAGTTAAGTCTAGTTGCTGCGCGCAATCCCTCTATATTACGTATATGCTTTGGGTTTGGTGTTTTATCGAGCTAGATAGCTAGGATATACTTATTTTTAATGGGGTGGCCCTGGCCTATATCATCTGGCTACTGCTTTGCACTGTGTGATGATGCTAAAATCTGCGAAAACGCAACCTGTTTTTGAATAAAAAAACGAGAATAAATGTAAAGGAGAACGCCATGGCCCATGCAATACCATTCAATACCCTTAAATACACCGAGACATTGATAGCAGCAGGTGTATCAGAAAAGCAGGCCAAAGCCCAAGCTACAGCATTACTCGAATCGTATGAAACGGCAGAGCTGGCAACCAAGTCTGATCTGGAGAAACTGGAAATAAGGCTGGATGCACGTCTGACCTCTATAGAAAAGACCATGGATATCAAATTTTCTACGATGACTTGGGTATTAGGCATGGTTGCAGCCGGTATGATCGCGCTGCTGATCAAAACCTTTTTCTAAACTACGGCTCCATCTCATTGCCACCGCGGGGCGACCTGCCCCGAACTCCCCTTCTGTTATGGCTTGCGCATCCTGGCTCACCCCCTCCGGCATCTGAAAATCTCCATACTGCACCGGGGCGGCATTGGATAACTTAGCATCCGCAGTATCTCCCCCAGTAGAAGACGCGTTATTTTCGGCAAGCGGTGCTTCATGCAGCGCACTGCCCTGCTCTTCTTCGTGTGGCGACACTTCAGCTATCAATATGTTGTCGGTCATCGTTATAGTTTTCCTCCCACAAAGCCGCGGTATAAGCAGGGCAATATTCCTGCAAGCGAGATAACACCCTCAACCCCACATTGCGCTGCCCTTCCCGAAAATACGTATAGTGGTCCCCGTATAAGAAAGACGAAACAACCCACAACTTTCGAGTAAACGCCATACACAACGGCGGCCTTGAGGGTTCGCCATCAGCCACCGTATATCTTCTGCCTCATGTTGCGCACGCGGCTTTAAAACCTTATCAGGCGTGTATTCAAGATCAAAAGGATTACATTCCCTGTTCATAGATACACGATACAGGATCAAAATAAAAACATCCGTACCCACTTTTTTGGAATAAATAGGAGCTTTTTATTTTTAATGCTATTTACCCAATTGGCTAAGGTCAAAGCCCTAAATTATTAGATATCTATTAAAAGACGGCTTATTTTTTGCGATTTACTTGTGTATAAGATTGGTCTTTATACAATCATTTTAGATATGTGATTGGCCATTAATAAAATTTATACAACTTGTTGTAACCGCATATCTCTATGCGTGCTGTAAACACGAGATTTTGTGGCGAGATATAGAATGTATTTTCTTGCTGCAAATATGTGAAGGTCCTCTGTTTGTATTTTTTTCTACTTTTGGAGAAATTTATGCCTGTAACAGTTCCACACCCAGGTGTTTATATCGAAGAATTATCTGGGTTATCACTGTCTATTAACAGTAACCCGACGGCGGTGCCGGTGTTTGCAGCTTCAACTGCAAATGCAGCAAAGTTTGGCCTTTCAAAACGCGTCTCTTCGTGGTCCGCATTTACAGAAGCGCTTAAAGGTGGAACCCCCTCCACCTTTACGTTTGATATCAATAACATTCTCCACTTGTCAGTGCGAACCTACTTCGAAAATGGCGGTGGATATTGTTATATCGTTGCCACCGAAGATTTAGGAAGAGATGTACCAAAGCTGGATGATGTGACACTGATCGTGGCTGCTGGGGAAGACATTAAAGACCAGCTGGCGGTGTTGTGTCCTATAAACGGTACGCGCTTCGCTATTCTTGATGGTCCTCAAAAGGACACGGATCTGCCAATGGCACAATACGATGCACATCCCCAGGCAGCTGTGTATTACCCCTGGTTGAACGCTAGCTGGGCAGACGAAAAAAATTCAGACGGAAGCGTGAAAACTAGACACATCATCCCCCCAAGTGCTGCAGTCGCTGGCGCCTACTGCAAAGTGGATTCTCAGCGTGGCGTATGGAAGGCCCCGGCGAATGTGCAGCTTTATGGTGGTGTAACGCCGGTTTTTAACATTTCAGATGACACGCAAACTGAGTACATGGGTGAGGATACAAAACCCTGCATTAACATGATTCGCCAATTCTCGGGTGGGGGCACGATAATCTGGGGTGCACGCACCTTGAATGCTAAATCAAATGATTGGCGTTATGTACCCGTTCGTCGTTTATTCAATACCGCAGAGCGTGACATTAAAAAAGCGATGAGCATGGCGATGTTCGAGCCAAATAGTCAGCCGACGTGGGAAAAGGTGCGCGCTGCGATCGATACCTATTTGAACGGCATGTGGAAGCAAGGCGGCTTGATGGGGAATTCTGACAGAGAGGCTTACTTCGTGCAGGTTGGCCTAGGCATTACGATGACCGAAGAGGACATCAAGCAGAAGAAAATGATCGTCAAAATTGGCATGGCAGCGGTGCGGCCAGCCGAATTTATTATTCTGCAAATTACGCAAGAAATGGTACAGGCTTAATATTATTGTAAAAGCATCTGCACAGGGGCGTATGTCCTGTATTAGAAGGACATACGCAGTTACAGGTCATCTTAAAATCTGAGTAAAGTAGGTTAAGTGCGATGAAAAGCCCGCAAGGAGTAAGTGGACTATTGCAAATCCACAAAGCGAGATAAAATTCTACTTTCAATTCACATTGTTTGCTGGGGGGATTACCTCAGTTATTACCATTTTGTATTCAGCAGAATACATACAGGTTATATAAAATATCTTATATAAATCCTAGACAGTTTGATAGTTTGGCATGTATATAAAATTCTGCGGCGGCAAACTCGGCTGTCCCCATTTTTGCACCGCTATTCTTGCTCCTTGAATCGAAGTAAGCAAAAGGTTAACAAATATGTTGACTCCCTCAAGCCACAACATCGCCATATGATTTTCGTGATCTTTTTCGATAAAGTGTAAAATGCAGCCGAGCGCGGCAGTTATGCCAGAGACTACAATTAATGCATAGTATGAATAATAATAATTATTATCCAGCCTAGCCCACCATTGAATCACAGGCCAAAAGAAATTTGTCGATTGTTGCACCATCCGTGAACGGTTTGCTAATATCATGCCCTGCTCTGAAGCCAGCTTTGGTTGTAACCATTCTTTTACTATTTTAACCGCCGCAATATAATAACGAGGACAGGAAAATACGTATTTAATATCCCGGAAAATTATAAAGAGAATATTGATCATGTGAGTGGCCAGTATTTCTTTATGATTTTCATGGTATTTTTCAATACAATGTAAAGAGAAAGTCGCTATAGACGCTCCCAAGCAAAATGCTGAGAGTATGAGTGACGCATAGTTTTTTTGATCCAAATCCGCATGACTTTGAATATAAGGCTCGAAGCGATCCGTTGGTATAGAAAAACGAAATGGGAATGTATACGCTTGTTCGATAGGTTCGTTAATGATCAATAGCTCTGTTTCATCTGACTCATTAACCTCTGCTGGGCCCAGCAGAGGTTGGATAGCGTTACTATCATCTTCCACAGTTGAATCATTTAATCTATTCTCGTAGCGAAAGTTGCCCGACAATCTTGCTATAGCAAACATCTATCTCCTCACGCAGGTAAATTTTTCTCTTCTATATGGAACTTCCCCAAGCAGCTTTTTCGCTCGTTATAAATTGAGCCTGTTCAATCATGATAACCATGATGAGTTAAAATTATATTGCGCCATACATCTGCAATTAAAAACAGTGCGGCAGTAATTGGCATATAAAATAGGTAGAAAATCGGAGCAAAAAAAGCCAAAGGTAGACTGCATAGCACTAATATTATCAGCCCAAATTCAAAATCATCAAGTGCCATAGCGGTATCCATCCGCCAATATATACTCTCTTCAT
>JASSUD010000077.1:0-10695 GCA_031963225.1 Mycoavidus cysteinexigens | reverse complement strand
CAGCGGTACGCATGTTGGGGTTCCTTCGTCACCACCAACCTACCGAGATGCATATCAACAACGCGCCTTTCTTAAGGGTCAATACTATAAAACTATAGGCAACAGTCTATAAGACGGCTAAATCTGAAAAAATTTAACGCATAAATCTAGGTCTTTATAAACCTCTCGTCAAATCTGCAAGGAGGTCTTTTGGATTTTCAAGCCCTACCGATACGCGCACTAAGCTTTCTTTAATACCTGCGGCTGCACGTGCTTCAGCGGAAATACGTCCATGCGTGGTGCTAGCAGGATGTGTCACCATCGTACGGGTATCGCCCAAATTAGCGGTAATGGAACATAATTTGAGATGATCGATTACACGCCAGGCACGCTCACGCTGCACTTCTGGCGTATCACCTCTAACCTCAAAGGAAAATAGCGCACCGCCTGAGGATTGTTGGCGCGTAGCGAGCGCATGCTGAGGATGAGACTCAAGGCCTGAGTACCAAACCCGTTGCACGCTAGGATGCGCCTCTAGAGCCATGGCCAACTTCAATGCATTATCCGATTGACGCTCCATTCTTATATTGAGTGTTTCTAACCCTTTTAAGAGAATCCAAGCATTAAAAGGCGAAAGGGTGGGGCCGGTAGTGCGTAGAAACGGGAAGACTTTTTCGTTTATAAAAGCCTTCGATCCAACAATAGCGCCTCCCATCACACGCCCTTGGCCATCTAGATATTTTGTTGCAGAGTGCACAACCACATCTGCTCCTAGCTTTAAAGGCTGAGACACAGCAGGCGTACATAAACAATTATCAATCACTAGCAGAATATCGGCAGACCTAGCTAGCAGGCTTAATGCGTGTATATCGGCAATACTGGTTAAAGGATTAGACGGCGTTTCCAGAAAAAAGAGCTTGGTGTTAGGCAAAACGGCACTTCGCCAAGCATTAATATCCGTTAGATCAACAAAAGTCGTCTCAATACCAAAACGCCGCAAAATAGAATCGAACAAATGCATAGTCGAGCCAAAAATGCTGCGTGAACTAACCAGATGGTCACCCGCACTCAGCGCGCCCATCACTACCGCCATAATTGCACTCATCCCTGAAGCAGTTGCTAAGCACGCCTCCCCTGCTTCCATCGCAGCCAAGCGATCTTGAAACATATTCACAGTGGGGTTGGTTACGCGCGAATAGGTAAACCCTTCTTCTGGTTTAGCAAAAAGCGCAGCTGCTTGCGCTGCACTGTCGCAGCAAAAGCTAGAGGTCAAAAATAGCGCTTCGGAATGCTCGTTGAAATCGGTACGTATAGTCCCTGCCCGCACGGCTAGGGTGTCAAAACTTAATTCGTTCATCGTGGAATGGGTTGTAAGAAAATTAAAAGCAGGTTTTCAAAGGGCGTTGGTAGGGTGTTGGGGTTCCTACGTCACCCCAATCTACGACGTAATAAGACTAATACGGCGCCAGCGCCTCCTTCTTTGGGTGGGGCTTCATGAAAAGCGCTCACGATAGGCAGTTGAGTTAACCATGTCCGTACTCTGAGTTTTAAAACCGGCGTTTGATTGACTGAGCCTAAGCCTTTTCCATGAATCACCTTTACGCAATGCATCCCCTGTTCCGATGCCCGCTTGAAAAATGCCTCAAAGGCAACGCGCGCAGTCTCTGTGCACAGTCCATGTAAATCAAGGCTAGCTTCAACAACCGAGGTACTTTTTCGCAGCTTTTGAAGCGCTCTTCCACCGGTTCCAGCACGGCAAAAATACGGTGCGCCTTTTTCATCTGTTGGCAAATACGGTTGCGCTTCATCTGACACAATAAAAGCAGGTGAGGTGGAAGGTTCAAAAAAATTGGAAGACCCTCGAGAAGCATGGGATGCTTTATGTGCTTTAAGCCCTTCCAGTACTGGCTTTTTAGCAAAAGAAGAAGGGCCTGGTGCTCTTTTTTCGTGCCGTAAAGGCTGCACACCTGCAGTCATACGGCGAAAAAAAGCCACATCTTCTGCATGCGCTGCATCTGCGTTCTGCTTAGCAGCCGGCGCATCTACCTTTGGAGACAGGTGCTCAGACTGCATAGATAGATACGCTATATATTGTGCCTCTGAAATGGTATTTTTTTTTCCCATGACACATACGCCTTAATGCCAACCATCAAACACCGACCAAAGGACTCTATCCAATTCCACCAACCACAAGAAAAAGCAAAGGACGGTAGGTTGGCGGTGGGCAACGTTCCCCAACATGCATACCGCTGCGTCCTTGATGACCTGATTACAAACAAAGGATGGTAGGTTGGTGGTGACGAGGGAACCCCAACATGCAAACCACTGCGTTCTGAATGGCCTGCTTACAAACTTTCAAAAACAAAGATCAAAAACAAGTGGTATGCATGTTGGGGTTCGCGCCTCAACCAACCTACATTTCTAAATAGCGTTGTGCATCAAGTGCGGCCATACAGCCGCTTCCTGCGCTGGTAATAGCTTGCCGATAAATAGAATCTTGTACATCCCCCGCGGCAAAAACACCGGCGACATTAGTCGCTGTAGCTCCACCTAACTGGCCTGCGCGAGTCACTATATAACCATGCTCCATCTCCAACTGCCCTTCAAAGAGGTCGGTATTGGGTTTATGGCCAATCGCAATAAATACACCATGTACAGCGAGTTCTGTCCGTACGGCGGTTTGCGTATGTTCGATACGCACCCCTGTCACACCTGAATCATCGCCCAAAACTTCTTGCAATACGTGATTCCAGCAAATGGTTACGCGACCTTCTTTTTCTTTTTGAAGCAGGCGATCAACCAAAATAGGTTCTGCACGAAACCGGTCTCTTCGATGAATAACGGTTACTTTTTTAGCAATGCCAGACAAATACAAGGCTTCTTCCACTGCGGTATTACCGCCCCCTACTACCACTACCTCGCGGTCTTTATAAAAAAAGCCATCACAAGTAGCACAAGCAGATACCCCACGCCCCATAAATGCGGCTTCAGAATCCAAACCTAGGTATTGTGCAGAGGCGCCAGTTGCAATAATTAGCGTATTACAAGTATAGTCGCCGGCATCGCCTTGCAACCGAAAGGGACGTTCATCCAATTTAGCTGTGTGGATTTGATCAAAGATCATCTCGGTCCCAAACCGCTCGGCATGCTCTAAAAAGCGCTGCATCAATTCAGGTCCCTGCACGCCCTGCGCATCAGCTGGCCAGTTCTCTACATCCGTAGTGGTCATTAATTGTCCACCCTGACTCAAGCCAGTTATTAGTACGGGAGATAAATTTGCACGTGCGGCATAGACTGCAGCGCTATATCCTGCGGGGCCGGAGCCCAAAATGAGAACCTTTGCGTGTTTTGTATCGGGCATATCTACTTCCATGGTAAAAAAGAGTCTACTGACAATAGGGTGTGTCCTCAATTGCCCCAAAGGGTTCATATTTGAGGGAGCAGGAGCGCAGGGACCGGAACTGTACTTAAGTACCGTGAGGATCCCGAGCACCGCACGACCCCAAAGATGAGCCCTTTGGGGCAATTGAGGATACACCCTAGTGTCGAAACCCCGTACTGTACAGTGCTTGCACAGGCATACTCTTTTTTCGTTAAAAAAAGCTATTTGGCAGATCAAGCGCCTATTTTAAAACCCTTGGGGCAATTGAGGACACGCCCTACCAGGGAAAAAGATATCCTTTCTTCAATAGTGCACCCTACTTTTTAATCTGCTTTTATTTATTCCGCTCTATGAGATCAACCCCTCCGCCATCTTCCTCTTCCACAGAGCCCAATACAGCAGCTACCACCGTTCCACACCGTTTATCACGGCTTATGGCCGAGATTCGTTGGTTACTGCTGCTCGCATGCACCGTGTTTTTATTGCTCTCCCTGCTCAGCTATAACGCACAAGACCCAGGTTGGACGCACACGCTACAAACCAATAAAGTGGCTAATTTGACAGGGCATGCAGGTGCTTGGACCGCTGATATTTTATTTTTCTTCTTTGGCGCATCCTCTTATTGGTGGGTTTTGCTATTAAGTCGACGGGTCTTATCCAGTTACCGACGTTTGCGCTCTCACCCCACCGATGCTAAACCTGCACTCTTGCCCGTTATCGGACATAACGCATTAGATTGCTTGGCTTTTGCACTTATCCTTGTAGCCAGCGCTGCGCTGGAGACGCTGCGTTTTTGGTCATTTTTCTCCGTTTCAACCGTCACACCAGGTGGGGTAACCGGGCACACGCTTGCTCAGCAAACCTTGCAGGCGCTGGGGTTCACAGGCGGTACGCTGGCATTGATCTTGGCTCTATGTATTGGACTTTCCCTCTTTTTCCGTTTTTCTTGGCTTAATACGGCAGAGCATATTGGGGACAAGCTGATCCGATTATTTACAAAAATCAAGCAACATCAAGAAGAGCGGCGTGACCGCAAAGTAGGCGAAGCAGCAGCCTTGCGCCGAGAAGGCGTTTTAGAGCTTGACCGCGCGCGGATTGAAGAACATGAACCTATTCATATTGCAGAGCCCGTTGTATCCGTGCAACCTTCGGTGCGTGTTGAAAAAGAAAAGCAGCAACCTTTATTCCAAGATTTTGCTAATACCACGCTCCCCCCTTTAGCCCTGCTCGATGCCCCGCCCTCTTCTCCTAAAACGGTTTCTGCACAAACTCTGGAATACACCTCGCGTTTGATAGAGAAAAAATTAAAAGATTTTGGAATTGACGTCAGTGTGATTGCGGCGTATCCAGGACCTGTTATTACCCGTTACGAGATCGATCTAGCAACGGGCGTTAAAGGCAGTCAAGTACTCAACCTTGCCAAAGATTTAGCACGTGCCCTCTCCTTGATTTCTATTCGTGTTGTAGAGACCATTCCGGGCAAAAATTATATGGGCCTGGAACTGCCCAATTCAAACCGCCAAACGGTATTTCTTACTGAAATTTTAGGATCGGAAGTCTATGCGCAGGCAGGCTCCACACTCACCGTTGCATTAGGCAAAGATATCAGCGGCAAGCCTATCGTAGCGGATTTAGGAAAAATGCCGCATTTACTGGTAGCAGGGACCACGGGTTCAGGAAAATCAGTCGGCGTGAACGCGATGATTTTATCGCTGTTGTATAAAGCTACTGCCGATCAAGTGCGCATGATTTTGATTGACCCCAAAATGCTAGAGCTGAGCATTTATGACGGCATTCCGCACCTGTTATGCCCTGTTGTAACCGATATGCGCCAGGCGGGCCATGCATTGAATTGGACCGTAGCCGAAATGGAACGGCGCTATAAGCTTATGAGCAAACTAGGCGTGCGCAACCTCGCTGGATACAACACCAAAATTGAAGAAGCCGCGGCGCAAGAAGAAAAAATCCCCAACCCATTTAGCCTAACGCCTGATGCGCCAGAGCCTTTAGAACATTTGCCTCATATCGTTGTAGTAATCGATGAGTTGGCAGATCTGATGATGGTAGTGGGTAAAAAAGTAGAAGAACTCATCGCTCGTATCGCCCAAAAAGCGCGTGCAGCCGGTATTCATTTGATCCTCGCCACACAACGCCCTTCTGTAGACGTTATCACGGGCCTGATCAAAGCGAATATCCCCACCCGCATTGCATTCCAAGTCTCATCCAAAATTGATTCACGCACCATTTTGGATCAACAAGGCGCTGAATCCTTACTAGGTATGGGCGATATGCTCTACCTTCCACCAGGCACTGGCTTTCCCATGCGAGTACACGGTGCATTCGTAGCCGATGGCGAAGTACACCGTGTCGTAGAGAAACTCAAACAACAAGGCGAACCTGCTTATATCGAAGGCTTACTGGATGGGAATACCGGCGAAGGCAGTGAAGGCACTGAAGGGGGTGGAGAAAACGGAGCCGATGGCGAAGCAGACCCGATGTATGACCAAGCCGTAGATATCGTGGTTAAAAACCGCCGCGCATCTATCTCTTTAGTGCAACGCCATCTACGCATCGGTTACAACCGCGCTGCGCGCTTACTTGAGCAAATGGAGCGTTCAGGGATAGTCTCTGCAATGGGCTCCAATGGTAACCGAGAGGTGATTGCACCGAATACGCAAGCGGATTAGATACAAATGCAAGTCGCCTTGCGCGACTTCGCAGCACATCAGCCAGCTCCGCGCACTGCGGAGTTGGCGCATCCGGAGCAATAAAGGACACCTTCGAGAGTCTGCAAACGAGAAGCGAGCATTAGATGTGCAAATTTTTGACTTAATCCCTATAATCTTAACTAAGATACAGATTAATCTGTACAAATAATAGATTACGGTTTATCTTGATATATTGTGATTCCATTTCTCTGAGACTTTTTTATGTCCCCCGCATCTGCCGCAACAAATAGTGCACCATCTTCTCCTACATTCCAATCAGCTTTCGTTTATTCAAACGGCCAAGTCCCACGACAACCCCTTATCGATTTAGAGTCTTCTCTTAATAAGACAAATCTTATTCAACCCGAGCTCATAGACTTTGTAAATCGCACATCTAGCCCTATAAAAACTGAAATACTCAGTCAAACATTAGCTGTGCTGAAACTATTAGAAATCTGCTCGCCCTCGCCAGATAACAGCATCCAGTCTATAGATACTATAGTAAAGTCATGTAAAGAATTGGAATTGATTGAACCCGATGAAGTATTTACTTGTACGCCCATAGAGGATGCACGTAAAAAATTCGGAGAAGAATCCGTAGAAGAAATCGCAAAATCAATAATAAGCTTTGCAGATTATATTTGCACTTGCCTTCTAGTGAAGCTAGAAAACTATTCTGTGGAAGCAGATTCACCGAAGCAAACAGTTAATATCGCGTTACGCGATATAATCGATAAGGCATCATCAACTAATAAAAAAAATACAAGCAATATTATTGACAATACACCAATCGATAAAGGAAATTTCACACAGAAAAAGCATCTCGAAGACATGTGTCTTTTACAACGCCCTTTCGTCGCCTTTAGTCGTGCAATAGGTGAAATATGGATTGCTTTATTTGAATCGATTAAAGCTGTTGCAAAAGCAGTACAGACATTCATAACAAGTTACGCAACTGCAGAGGGCCGAAGAGAAAGGAAATTGGAAAAACTCAAAAATGACCTTTCCCGTCACGTAACACAAATATTTGCTTTCCTACATGTAATTTCAAGTGGTAAATTTATAATTTCAAGTGATACACTTATCGGACTGACACATAAATAAGTAAATTATTTATCGTATAGAAATAATATATAAAAGACCTCTCTCCAATGGGGCAGACGTCTTTTATATTTGTGCTCAAAATAAACCCATTTCCCCTAACAGAGGAAATGGGTTTATTAATTGGATGTATGTGTATACATCTCTTATCCACCAGGCTGCAATGCTTTAACAATGCGCTCATGCGCATCTGCCACACTACCCAACCCAGAAATACAGCGATAACGGGGCGCAGGTACGCTGCCCTGTTCTTTTTGCGCAGCCCATTCTTGATAATAATGAGTTAATGGTTGGGTTTGCTCAATGTATACCTGCAAACGTCTTTTAACCGTTTCTGGTTCATCATCTACACGCAAGATAAGCTCTTCGCCCGTTTCATCATCTTTACCAGCCACTCTGGGTGGCTTGAAATCCACGTGATAGATGCGTCCAGAGCCAGGATGCACACGTCGGCCGCTAATGCGTTTGATGATTTCATCAAATGGCACATCGATTTCCAGCACATAATCTATAGCAACATCTGCGTCTCTCAGCGCTTGTGCCTGCGGCAAAGTTCTAGGAAAGCCATCAAATAAATAGCCATTTGCACAATCAGGCTCGGCAAGGCGCTCTTTCACTAGATCAATAATCAGTGCGTCAGGCACCAACTCTCCTGCTTCCATGTACTGCTTGGCTGCAAGGCCTAAAGGCGCATTTTCTTTGATCGCTGCGCGCAGCATGTCGCCCGTTGAGATACCAGGAATGCCAAATTCATTTTTAATGAATTGGGCCTGTGTACCTTTACCTGCACCAGGGGCGCCCAAAAGGATCAAACGCATAAAAGAGGTCTCCAGCAATATGCCATTTTTTTAAAAAGCTAAGATTAGTATAAATTTAGATGCATATAGAAAAGAGCTTTATAAACATCCCAAAAAAAAGCAAAGAACGGTAGGTTGGTGGTGGGCAACGTTCCCCAACATGCAGGCCACTGCGCCCTTGACGGCCGCCAGCCTACATCTCATTAGTTACTTAACAAACAAAGCACGTACACGTTCTAGATCAGAGGCGGTATCTACCCCGCCAACAGGTACTTCTTCTGTCAGATGCATGGCAATAGATTCGCCATGCCACAATGCACGCAATTGCTCTAACGCTTCTACTTCCTCTAAAGGAGCGCGCGCTAAGCTTGTAAAGCGGCGTAAAAATGCAGCGCGATACGCATACACCCCAATATGACGATATACCGGCAAAGTGCTCGTTGCGCTAGAGAGGCGGGTCTTTGCGTTTAGAGCAAACCCGGTTTCTCCCATCACGCCTGACCACGCATCGCGCGCCCAAGGAATCGGTGCGCGCGAGAAATACAACGCATACCCTCTCGCATCGAGCACTACTTTAACCACATTAGGATTAAAGATTTCTTCGGGGCTACTAATAGGGTGTGCAACACTAGATAACGCACAAACAGGATGCGCCGCTAAGTGCACCGCCGTTTCCCGAATCAATATAGGGCTAATTAACGGCTCATCGCCCTGTACATTCACTACAATTTGATCATCAGCCCAGTCTAATCGGGCTGCAAGCTCAGCTAGTCGATCCGTTCCGCATGTGTGGTGCTCAGCAGTCAACATCGCTTCTACACCATATTGGTTAGCACACTCCACAATACGAGGAGAATCTGTTGCAATGATCGTGCGTTGCGCGCCAGACGCCTGCGCGCGCTGCGCAACATGTATCACCATCGGCTTTGCCTCAATTTCAGCCAAGGCCTTTTCAGGCAATCGAGTAGATTGAAGGCGCGCGGGAATTACCACGACAAAATGTGCATCCTGCACGCAAACACTCCTAAACCGAAAAAGCTATATACATATATGTATTGCTGCTCAATGACTCAACAATAGATAAAAAAAATTTTGTAACCGTCACTATAAAGCAGGTGGCATTTTTTCAGAGACAGGCTCTGGGTCAACAGGCAATTTTCTAGCCTGCTCAACGAGCATAACCGGTATGTCATCGCGAATAGGATAGGCCAGCTTATCTATAGTGCAAATAAGCTCTTTAGCTTGTCGGTCATGCCTAAGCGTGCTTTTGCATAATGGGCAGACCAAAATTTCGAGTAGACGGGCATCCACTGAGGTTTTCCTCGTTATATAAGAAATCAGTTTTTAAGCGGAAATCGCATGGAGTTTCTGCAATACAAAATCTATAAAACCAGGCTCTAGCACTGCATCCACCGGCACCACCCATACGCGCGATGCGGTGACAAAAGGCAAAACAGCCCGACATTTTACTGCATCCTTCTCTGTAATCAGAATTACCTGAGCATCTATATCTAAAAATGTTGTTTCTAAATAGACAAAATGATCTGGAAAAGCTTGTACTGTAGGCTTTATACCGTGTCGGCGCAGCGTATCAAAAAACCGCTCAGGGGCACCTATCCCTGCAGCAGCCAATACCGTTTGTGGGACAAAAGTAGAAAGCGCGCAATGTTCTAATGGATTGGTTAGATGCCAGGCAAGCCCCGTTTGAAGCTGCACATTAAAAGTAGGTGCATCCACGCACTGTCTAGCTACTTGCGCCAATTCGGCCTCGCTCTGTTGGGAGGAAATACTTGCATTTTGATTGATCAAGGTTGCATCACGCCGACGATGCAATGATTCACGCAATGGCCCCGCAGGTAAAAGAAAGCCATTCCCACCAAGCCGCTGATCAAATACTACTAATTCAATATCACGCCCCAGCCGATAATGTTGCAAACCATCATCACTAATAATGATATTGACCTCAGGGTGTACAGCGCACAATGCACGCCCTGCAGCCACGCGATCCTTTCCTATCCATAGAGGTATTTGCGTGCGTTGAGCTATTAATAAAGGCTCATCCCCCACTTCCTCGGCGCCTTCTTGGCCGCTGACGCTACGCACCCCTATAAAACGTGCGCCATATCCACGTGAAATCACCCCAGGTTTCCAACCTGCTGCACGCAAAGCCTGCACTAAAGCGATAACAATAGGCGTTTTGCCCGTTCCACCTACTCGCACATTCCCCACCACCACAACCGGCACCGGCAAATACTCGGTTTTTCTGAGCCCCCACCTAAAACTTAATCGCCGCATGCTGGCAATGGCCCAGAAAAGTAAAGAAAGAGGAAAAAGCAGCCACGCTGCAAAACCTCGGCATTCCCAGATTTTCTGTATAGCACCCTGCTCTAATACTGTTTTATATTTTTTTAAAAATAGTTTAAACATATTCGCCTAAAAAATGGGGAAACAACTTTTTTATTATTCTTTTTCTGCTTTTATACTACATAAAGTATATCTATTTTCTACAAAAAAATTACTACAGATAAAAATCAATCTATACATCACTTCTTAACTGATTTTACGCAGGTATTCAAAAAGATGGTGGCCTGCATGTTGGGGTTCGTACCTCACCACCAACCTACCGAGAAGTGTATGTAAAAAGGTTCTATCAGACTCCACCAACAACAAGAAAAGCAAAGAACGGTAGGTTGGTGGTGACGAAGGAACCCCAACATGCAAGCCACTG
>JASSUD010000009.1:0-57974 GCA_031963225.1 Mycoavidus cysteinexigens | reverse complement strand
TTTGTTAAAGCAACGACGGTGCGCATTGAAGATATGCCCCGCTTTGCCTCGCAGCGTGCGAGCGGTCAGGCCGTGTATCAACATCAGGGCCGCCATCTGGTTTTCTTTAAGTTATTGGAGCGGCTGCTGGCGCAACATAGTGCAGAAGCGCTGTTGCGCACATTTTGGACCGCGTATAGCGATTTGATTAAGCGCTTAAACAGCGAAGCATCGGCGCCTAAGGCGTCGGAATATGTGCGCGTATGGAGTGAAATTTCCCAGAAGGTGCAAGACACGGTGCAAGCGCTGCGGACACAAGTAGATGCGCACGAACTGCACACAGCCTTAACCCGCTATGCCTCTCTTGACCGTCTAGCGATTCAACGGCTATCCGGTCCACCGCTCTCGATGAAACACTGTTATATCAATTTGGCGATAGTGGAACACCAGAAAGCGCGCAAGGAAGAAGAGAAGCCTAAAGAGGGTGAAGAGAATAAGTCTAAAGAAGAAGCCGCGCAAAACCATTTTCATCGCTTACCGAGTTTCGAGGCGATCGATTCCAATGAACAGAAATTAGTGCCACTCGAGAAGCTGTTTGATCCCCGAGAATTAAGCGATGGCAAGACCGTAACCCCACAACGAATTCTGATTCGAGGCCGGGCTGGCGTGGGCAAAACGACCTTATCCAAAAAGATCGTCTACGACTACACGCAAAAAGGACAATGGCGGGATCGCTTTGACTGGTTGTTCTTGATCCCGCTGCGTACGCTAAAGGGCAAATCAAGCTGTGATCTAACCACCTTGTTTCATGAAACCTATTTTCAGAGCTACCCCAACGGTCAGGCTTTAGCAAAGGCGCTCGAAGCACACATCAGCGGGCCCGCTAAAGATAAAACCCTCTTTGTGCTTGATGGCTGGGATGAAATTGCCCAGGAATGGGGGGAGCACGAACTGATGTCCAATTTTCTGAAGCAGTTGCTCAATCAGCCTGCAGTGCTAATTACCTCCCGGCCTCATGTGGATTTGAAGCAGGCCCAAGCTATGGATTTGGAATTGGAGACGGTGGGCTTTAGCCCGAAAAACGTCACCACCTATCTCGACAATCGGGACGTGATGACCGCTTCGGACGCGAAGGAGATCAAGCACTTCATCCAGCACAACGCCTTTATCCAAGGACTGGTCAATGTGCCCATCCAGTTAGACACGCTCTGTTACAGCTGGGATGAAATAAAGCGCATGCAAAAAGAGACGTCAGGCGTGATAACGGTTACCGCTTTATATCAAGCCATGATGAACAAATTATGGCGCAAGGATATGCTGCGTTTGGATAAGCGGGAAGGGGGGGAACTGTTAACCGAAAGCCATGTTAACGCGCTTGAAAGTCCATCGCGTATCGAGAAATTGGTGCAAGCGGAACAAGATTTTCTGAGTGCCTTAGCTTTTAGGGGGTTACAGCGTAATCAAATTGAATTCCATCATCGTGACCTGTATGCGCTGATTGAGCAGCTTGAGGCACAAGGAGTAAATCCCCCTATTACGTTAGAAGCCAACCTCAAAAAACTCTCGTTCCTGCATACCGATGATGCCGAGGAAAGCCAACGCAGCTACCACTTCATGCATTTGACATTTCAGGAGTTCTTTGCGGCCAAGCATTTTGTTCAGCATTGGGAAGCGGGGCGGGAAATTGCCCTGCTGTCTGCCGATGCAAAGAGGTGGACGAAAGCGACACCCGAAGCATTTATTCGTCAATACCAATACAACCCGCGCTATGAGATTCTGTGGGGGTTTGTTGCCGGTCTGTCGCGCGGAGAAGCCTTGAATCGGCTCTTCATTTTAAAACACTGCGATATCAATCTAGCGATAGTGGAACACAAAAAAACGCGCAAGGAAGAGGAAAAGCCTAAAGAGGGGGAAACCGCGCAAAATCAATTTCATCGCTTACCGAGTTTCGAGGCGATTGATTCCAACCCACAAAAATTAGTGCCACTCGAGAAACTGTTCGATCCTCGAGAATTAAGCGATAGCAGGACATTAACCACACAGCGAATTCTGATTCGAGGCCGGGCGGGCGTGGGCAAAACGACTTTATCCAAAAAGATCGTCTACGAGTACACCCAGAAAGCACAATGGCGGGATCGCTTTCATTGGTTGTTCTGGATTCAGTTGCGCACGCTAAGAGGCAAATCAAGCTGTGATCTGGCCACCTTGTTTCATGAAACCTATTTTCAGAGCCACCTCAACGGTCAGGCTTTAGCGAAGGCGCTCGAAGCACACATCAGCGGGCCAGCTAACAATAAAACCCTCTTTGTGCTCGATGGCTGGGATGAAGTCGCCTATGAATGGGGGGCGCACGAACCGATGTCCCGTTTTCTGATGCAGTTGCTCAATCAGCCTGCGGTGCTGATTACCTCCCGGCCTTATGTGGATTTAGAACAGGCCAAACCGATGGATTTGGAATTGGAGATGCTGGGCTTAAGCCCGGAAAACGTCACCGCCTATCTCGACAATCGGGACATGATGACGGCTTCCGATGCCGAGGAAATGAAGCACTTCATCCAAGCCAATGCCTTTATCCAAGATCTAGTCAATGTGCCCATCCAATTAGACGCGCTCTGTTACAGTTGGGATGAAATCAAGCGCATGCAAAAAAAGGCGCCAGGCGCGATGACCATTACTGCTTTATATCAAGCTATGATGAACAAATTATGGCGCAAGGATATGCTGTGTTTGGGTAAACGGGAAGGGGGGGAGCTGTTAACCGAAAGCCATGTTAATGCGTTAAGCCCATCCCGTATCGAGAGATTGATAAAAGCCGAACACAATTTTCTGAGTGCCTTAGCTTTTCAGGGATTGCAGAGTAGTCAAATTGAATTTCATCAGCGAGACCTACATGTGCTGATTGAGCAGCTTGAGGCACAAGGAGTCAATCTCCCCTTTACGTTAGAAGCTAACCTCAAAAAACTCTCGTTCCTGCATACCGATGATGCCAATGAGGGCCAACGCAGTATCTTAGCTTTTGGGGGATTGCAGCGTAATCAAATTGTACTCTATCATCGTGAACTGCATGCACTGATTGAGCAGCTTGAGGCACAAGGAGTCAATCTCCCCCTTACGTTAGAAGCTAACCTCAAAAAACTCTCGTTCCCGCATACCGATGATGCCAAGGAGAGCCAACGCAGCTACCGCTTCATGCATTTGACATTTCAGGAGTTCTTTGCGGCCAAGCATTTTGTTCAGTACTGGGAAGCGGGGCGGGAGATCGCCCTGCTGTCTACCTATACTAAAGAGTGGACAAAAGTGACACCCGAAGCATTTTTTCGTCAATACAAATATAACCCGCGCTATGAGATTTTTTGGGGGTTTGTTGCGGGTCTGTTGCGCGGAGAAGCTCTGAATCGGTTCTTCATTTTGCTCGAAGCCGAACCGCGTGATTTGTTCGGTACGCATCATCAGCGCTTCATCATGAGCTGTTTGCATGAAGCATCCCATGCGCCTGGTGTTGGGCTGCTGCCCGAAATCCGAGGCCAGCTGGAGCAAAGTTTGGCGCAATGGCTAGGATTGGAAATCGATAAGAGAAAAAAATGCACGCTGGCGTATCAGACCACGTTTCCCGAGCACTTATTGCTCCCGTACCTTGGGAAGACGATATCAGCGCAAAAAAGACGAGCGGTTGCAACAGCATTTGAACATCGATTTGCTTTATCGGAGTCAGCTCTGCTGGCCTTGATCGCATTGACGAACGACAAGAACGAGGACGAGGAGGTGAGGCGCAGCGCTGCCTCTGCGTTATGGAAGCAGTCTTCGTTATCGAAGTCGGCCCTGTTGGCCTTGATCGCGTTGACGAAGGACTGGGACAGGGACGTGAGGCGCTGCGTTGCTGATGCGCTCGGCAGGCAGTCTTCGTTACCGGAGTCGGCCCTGTTGGCTTTGATCGCGTTGACTAAGGATGAGGACAGAGACATGAGGCGCCGCGTTGCTGATGCGCTCGGCAGGCAGCCTTCGTTACCGGAGTCGGCCCTGCTGGTCTTGATCGCGCTGGCGAAGGACGAGGACCGGGACGTGAGGCGTAGCGCTGCTGATGCGCTCGGCAGGCAGTCTCCGTTACCGGAGACGGCCCTGCTGGCCTTGATGGCACTGGTGAAGGACGAGAACGGGGACGTGAGGCGTAGCGCTGCTAATGCGTTAGGCCAGCAGCCTTGGTTACGGGAATCGGTCCTGCAGGCATTGATTGAGCTGACGAAGGATGGGTACGTGAGCGTGAGGCGCAGCGCTGCTGATGCGCTCGGCAGGCAGTCTCCGTTACCGGAGTCAGCCCTGCTGGCCTTGATCGCGCTGCTGAAGGACAGGAACAAGTACGTGAGGAGCAGCGTTACCGATGCGTTAGGCAAACACCACTCGACTTTCCATCGCTTATTGCCAACGCTTAATAGACAAAAGATAAAATTGATCTATAAAGAATACTTGCTTGCAAAACGCTT
This sequence comes from Mycoavidus cysteinexigens, assembly GCA_031963225.1. GTDB lineage: Bacteria > Pseudomonadota > Gammaproteobacteria > Burkholderiales > Burkholderiaceae > JASSUD01. Next base: position 53,517 of record JASSUD010000009.1, on the reverse strand, counting down.
TGATCAGAGCGCGCCTTTCTCTTTCTATATACAGGACGGCACCCTGTATTTTTATACCGCTCAAGGTCTGCAGACTGTTCCCTTTGGGGATCCGGACCAGGAAACTGAATTCAGGCAGGCGGTTCAACAAGCCCAGCAGGCTGCGGGCATTCCTTCTGCTCCTTACTTAAGCATGAGAGATCAAGTCGAGCAGCCGGGCGCCCAAAATGGGGAGGAGGCGCGGGGTGCTCCTTCTATCAGTCAAACGCAACGAGGGCCTTCTAAGATGGATCAGAGCATACAGACAGAGGTTTTCCCGGCCGCAACATCAGTCAACTGATTATCTCCTCCTCCTCTGTCCACCAGAAAAAAGGTTTTAGGATTATTCAAGGGTTTCGCATGACTGTCGTCTGCCTGAAATCAATTTGACAATGCCCGCAACACCTGCGCATCTTTTTGAATGGACTCTGAGGCAGAGATCATTTGCTTGCACTGATGAGCCAAGAGTTTGATTTCGTGTGCGAGGTCTGTCGAGGATTCGGCCGAATTTTCTGTGACTTGGTCGTATTCGGCTTGTAAGGCTAGGTGATCGAGCTCCCGTAGCATATTAAGTGTGTGCTGAGCTTGCGCTTCGGTGGGCGTCGTATTTGAAGTCAGTGGGTTATGGGGTAGGGTGAGTGCTGCGTTCCCCGGTATAGGCGGTGGCAGTGTGGTTGATAGAGCCGTTTCTGCAAGGCTATCGGTTGACGTAGCGGACGCAGGCATCTCTACATGGCGCTCTGCGCGCGCAAGATGATCATCAATAGTGGTCAGTGCATTATGTAGAGCTTGCGGCTGAGTGGTTTGCGCTAGTGTAATAAGCGGTGCCACTGCAGTGAGTTGGCCTGCGAGTACATGGCTTTGAATAAGTAAATCATTGAGTTCCACTGCACATTTCTGCTGGGCTTTGGGTTCGAGCATCATGCGCGAGAAAGCCGTGCCCAGATTAGCAAATGCGATGTGCATATTTTTACGAGCTAGTCGGCAGTCGACATCGCGTTCGGCAAATAAAGTAGCCTGCGCTCTTTGTGCTGCGTAATCGGATCCTTCTGTCAACGTTGGATCTAGCTTGGTATGGAGTGTGGTGATGGCTTTGAAGTAGTGGCGCATGGAGCCAATTACTTCTCGAATTAACGGGCCCATAACGCGGTATTCCCAGTAAGGGAAGAGGTGGCTGATGGTAATGGCGATAGCACAACCAATAGCGGTGTCGAGCGCACGCTCTCCAATTAAGCGAAAGCTTTCTGGCGCGAGCACGTTATACAAAATTAAAACATAAGAAGAGGTGAACACTACGCTGGTCGGGTAGTGAAAGAGCGAGAAACTATAGCTCAGTACCAAGCAGGTAAACATCAGCGTCATCAAAATGATGGGCGATTTCACAAAAAATACTAAAACCAGGCTTGCTGCACATCCTATAAAGGTGCCTACCAAACGTTGCGCATTGTATTGTTTGGTGAGAGAGAAACCGGGTTTCAAAATAACGATACTGGTTAGACAAATCCAATAGCTATTGGTTAATGGCAAAAATTTACCCAGCCATAACCCAAGCGCTACCGCAGTGCTCATGCGCAACGCATGACGAAAGGTAGGAGAGGCCAATTTAAAATTAGAAAAAAGCTGCCCTATCGATACATCGCGGTATTTAAGAAAGCGTTGTAGAGCTTGATTGATAATCAATTCAGCAGGCGCCCCCGCTAATGCAGATTGCTCGCCCGGCTGGGTATGTGCGCGCATTTTTTTAATGAGTCGCGATACGCTTTTGCAGCGCTCGCAAGCTGCTACTAGTGCGGCATAGGCTTCAGGATGTTGAACGGGGAATTGCTTGCGGCGAAGTACGTCAATCTCATAGTCCAGGGCGCGTAATTCTGCTTTGACGCGGCTGCGACGCTCAAGAGGGCGATTTTGAAGCGCAGCAAGCCCTACTTCTTCAAGATCTTGGGCGCTTTTTACTAGAAAGTCATGGAAAAAAACCAAAATGTCAGAGGCGCCAAATGTGGCGCGCATCAACGCGTATTCTGCATGGGCAGCCACAATCATATTGTGTAAATCAACAATATGAATAAATAAATTAAAGAGCAGGGTACGGCGCACATCTAGTTTTTGGGAGCGTAATTCCGGCAGGTTACGCAACACAATATCGCGTGCTGCATCTTGTAAATTGACAGCGGCGACCTGTTTGGTGATGAGTTGCGCATAGCAATCTTCTAGATCGGTATCTAAACGATAAAAACGCGCTCTGGCTCGTAAATACTGTGCAGTCGCTAAAACGCTTTCAGCAATCGCCTGTTGTTCTAGACGTGCGTTTTGCCAGCGACTGACAAGCGTGCTCCAGTAGGTATACCAAAGCCCCCCTACTAGTACCCAACATGCGTTTAGCAGTGCTTCTTCCGGTGTGAAGTGTTTATTAAGGGTGACTGCCATCACAAATAAAGCGCCGAAGCTGATTTGCGGCCATCTAAATCCATAGGCTACCAGCATCGAAAATAAGAAGGTCAATGGCACAACGGTAAGCCACATGGGCGCAGACCACCCTGTGGCTAAGCCCGTGATGAGGGCAGACACAAAGCTAATAAGCGAGCACATCAACATATCGTTGTGCTTGTGTTTTAGCGGTCCTGGCATATCGACAGCGCAGGCTGCAAGCGCGCCAGTTGAGAGGGTGAACCCTAACCCTGGATTGTGAAAAACCAGCAGCATCACGACAGGGGGCAGTGAAAGCCCAGCTGCAATACGCAGGCCGCCATAAAAATATTGGCTGTATAAAAAACGCTGGATATGGGTGGCGTAGCGCATGTGCAGTCGCAAGTTTAGATTCAGTTTAATCCGACAGATTAAACATCTATGAGGAGGGCATACATAATATAAAAGAACGTATATTCCAGGGAATATATTTGCATAGGGAATGTATGTCTTTACCAATTTTTTCTAGTGTTCATCCGTCGCTCACGTGCCGACCGCACGCTGCAATACCCGTTAAAAAGCAAGTACTTACTCTTTTTTCACGAAAAGAGGCCTCCGACGCTGATTTTTGCCCCATGCAACAGAGGGAGTCTCTTCGTAAATCTGCACAGATAGGTAGGTCCGAAGTAGGTGTACTACCTAGCGTATGCGCACAGCTATCGCAGGTTCAACAGTCGGGTGTAGAACTATGCGCAATATTGCCGCCAGAGCTATGGGCTTTGATTTTTGATCATCTTCCGCTCCAAGATATGTATCACGTTAGAGGAGTGAGCCGCCCGGCCTACCACATTATAAATAGCCTTTTGCCGGTTGCACCGCGATCCTATTTATTTAAAGATCAAGCGGATATAAACCATTTTTTGGCTACCTATGATGTCAAAGATAGCAGCCAGGCTATACATGCTTTATATTATTTGGTCCACTCTAAACAAGCTCAATGTGGATTCATTCCGGATATAAAAAAAATATTGGCCTTGCCAGAAAAAAATAGAGAATTGAATGTATTAATCGAAGCTTGTTGTTTTGAAGAAAAACAAATAGAGACATTAAAAAATACCGCATGGAGCGTGGCCCAGCTACATTATATAAAATCTTCAAATTTTATTCTGGAACGTGTGCGGGGCGCGGAGTTAAATCTCGATCATTTTCTAAAAATCCCTGATGCATATCTAAAACTCAAAGTATTTGAAATGCTGTGGATTGGCCAGAGGCAAGTAATGGCCGATATGGTGGCCAGTGGCTTTTTTCTAAATATGCGTGATACCTCTGGCTTGGCTCCCATACATCACTGTGCCATTGAAGGAAATACTCGGCTGCTTAAGGAATGGCTGGGCTATGCTCCTAATGTTGATATCACTGATTATCAGGGGCGCACGGCCTTGCATTATGCTGCCAAGAAAAAAAATTCAGGTCTGGTTGCGTGTTTGCTAGAGCATGGCGCTAGTGCGCAGAGCATAGATGCCGCAGCATGCACTCCTTTGCTCTATGCTATAAAAAATAATTGTAAAGAAAATGCCCGTATTCTCATTCCAAAAATGGCGCAATGTGATGATATAGACTTAATAGGTATGAGCGCACTGCATTATGCGGTGAGACACCATGATCTAGATATATGCCTCGCATTGCTCGAGAAAAACGCCAGTATAAAAATACCCAATGCGCAGGGCCATACTGCTTTGCACTATGCCGTTATACAGAAATTTTCAGCATCTTTTAAATTGCTTGTAGAAGTTGGCGCCGATGAGCATCAGGTGGGGAATAATAAATATACGGCCTATGTGAATCAAACAGACGCTAGGGGATGGACTGCTTTGCATCACGCTGCTGAGAGCGGAAGTATAGAAGCGGTTCTTTTTCTTATAAAACATGCTGGCAAGTTGCATGCACGAGATCATTATGGGCGCACTCCTTTGCACTGTGCTGCAATGAAAGGGCATGTACGGCTTATCCATGCATTAACTTCTGTGGATGTACGTGATCTAGCTTGTCATGCTGGGAAGACAGCACTTCACTACGCAGCCTTATCAGGCCACAGTAATACGGTACGTGTGCTGCTTCAGATGGGCGCGTCGCTTTCTTCGCGTGACAGAAAAGGCAGAAATGCTTTTGATTGTGCGCTTAGAAGCTTGCATTTTAGATCTGCACAGGTTTTATTGGCTGCTTATATGCAAAGCTTGGCAAAGCGCTCTTTTTTTCCTACTTTGCGCTCTGTTAGATAAAGCGTATCAAGTGAGCGATTGGATTTGAACAGACTTTTTGCAGCGCTTGTTCTCGCTTGGTCAGGCGCTTTTGCGTTGCCATCGCAAGACATGATGCAAAGTGAAATGCGAGGTTTTTTGAAGGAGAGGTAGCGGAATGTCGGGTACTTTATAAGAAAAGTATTGCTGCTCTGCTATTCCTTTCTGATCAAGCTTACAGCGTATACAATTCTTAGCCCTTGAACTTTTATCCCAGAAATTTACTACTCTTCTTGGTCATGACAAACCCCATAAACTCTGGCATCGCTCCTCTATTTCCTCGTACTCAATACGCTCAACATATTAATCAGCCTTCCGAAAGAGCTGAGTTAAATGAGGCTAGCTTAATAGTAGCCTCTGCCCCAAAAGTACCATCTACCTTAGAAGCGCTTCCTCCAGAGCTGTTATCGATAGTAATGCGTTATTTAGATACAGCGACGCTCAATAAGGTGCGGCTAGTCAGCTCTCTTCTGAATCAATTTGCCATCACCGTTCCCGTACCTATCAAAATTACCAACAAGAATGAGCTTCAAGAGGCGCTTGATAATAAGAGAAAGATTTTTTCACTAACGCTTTGTGAATCAGAATTTGGAGATCAGGATTTACAGAATTTGCCTGTATCGCCGTCGATATCCGGTTTAAATTTAGAATTTCCCAGCAATATTACCGATACAGGCCTTGAATATGTAAGCAGATTGGCTCAGTTGCAGCAGCTTACTCTAACGAATTGTCTCAATATTACCGATGCAGGCCTTGAACATGTAAGCAGATTGATTCAGTTGCAGAAGCTTAACCTATCTATGTGCGGCAATATTACTGATGCCGGACATGAACATGTAAGCAGATTGACTCAGTTACAGCACTTAACTCTACAATTCTGCCGCAATGTTACTGATGCAGGCCTTGAACATATAAGCAGATTGACTCAGTTGCAGCAGCTTGACCTATCTGACTGTAGCAATATTACTGATGCAGGCCTTAAACATATAAGCAGATTGACTCAGTTGCAGCTGCTTGACCTATTTGACTGCAGCAATATTACCGTTGCAGGCCTTGAACATATAAGCAAATTGATCCAGTTGCAGAAGCTTAACCTATCTCTGTGCGGCAATATTACCGTTGCAGGACTTGAATACATAAGCAGATTGACCCAGTTGCAGCAGCTTTGTCTATCAGCTGATGCAGGGCTTGAACATATAAGCAAATTGACTCAGTTGCAGCAGCTTGACCTAATGGGCAGCAATTTTATCGATGAAGAGCTTGAACATATAAGTAGATTGCCTCAGTTGCAGCAGCTTAACCTAGGCTACTGCCACAATATTACTGATGCAGGACTTGAACATATAAGTAGATTGCCTCAGTTGCAGCAACTTGAGCTATCTGAGGGCAGCAATATTACCGATGCAGGGCTTAAACATCTAAGCAGACTGACTCAGTTGCAGCACCTAAATTTACAATTCTGTGAAAACATTACTGATGCAGGCCTTGAGCACCTAAGCAGATTGCCTCAGTTGCGGCACCTAAATTTACAATTCTGTAAAAACATTACTGATGCAGGCCTTGAGCATCTAAGCAGATTGCCTCAGTTGCGGCTCAATCTAGAGGGTTGCCCCAATATTACTGATACAGGTACTGCCGCGTTATCACTAATGGGTCTATCAGGTAGGCAGATATTACTGCGTCATCTTATGAGCTGAATGTCAACTGCGATTTGAAATTGATAAAGATTTTGAAGAAGCAGCGATAAGTCTGAGGGGATGATTAATAGACTTCTTCCGAAAGTATGGTAGGTTGGTGGTGAGGAACGAACCCCAACATGCAGGCCAATATCCTTTTAAAACCTGCATACAGATCGCCGAAAGCGATGATTATAAGTTGGTGGCGTGCGTGTTGGGGTTCCTTCGTCACCCCAACCTACCGTTCTGCATATGTGTGTTAAAGCTACGGTTATAAGTTAGTGGTATGCATGTTGGGGTTCGTACCTCACCACCAACCTACGACGATGCATAGGCTTTTGCGCGGGCTATGAGTGTTTGTGTGGATGAGTCTAAAGAGGCTGTGGTTTTGGTTTTTTGGTTAGACTGGGCTGTAGTTGCTTTTAATTGGGCTTCAATATTCATGCCCAGTGTTTTGCCAAGTTCGACGCCAAATTGATCGAAGGGATTAATATCCCAAATCGTCGCTTGTACAAAAACTTTATGTTCATACAGCGCAATTAACGCTCCGAGCGTATGCGGATTCAGCGCATCGAGAAGGAGGGTGTTGGAAGGGTGGTTGCCGGGAAAGATTCTATGGGGGTCGGATGCTTTTTGGCTGGAGCCCCATATCTCATAGAGATCTTCTTGGCTTTGACCTCTCATTAGCGCGGCGCTTTGCGCAAAGCAATTTGCTAATAATTTGGTATGGTGCTCTGCCAAATTATGGCCTGGGGTCAATAGGGCAATAAAATCAGTGGGGATGAGGGTGGTTCCTTGATGCACCATTTGAAAAAAAGCATGTTGCCCATTGGTGCCAGCAGCGCCCCAAATCACTGCGGAAGTATCGTAATCTACGAATGCTCCATTCCCCACGCACGCTGATTTTCCAAGGCTTTCCATTTCTAGCTGTTGTAAGTAAGACGGAAAATCCGCTAGCGCTTGCGCATAAGGTGCGATCAGATGCGTTTGGGCTCCAAAAAAATTACGATACCAGATGCTCAGTAACGCTAAAAGTACAGGCAAATTACGCTCAAGTGGCGTGTGTAAAAAGTGCTCATCCATCTGCCGAGCACCTGCTAAGAGTGCTTCAAAATGTGTGGGCCCTAAGAAAATAAGAATGCCTAATCCCACAGCAGACCACAGTGAATAACGGCCTCCTACTTCCTGTGGCATTTCAAAAAAATTCTCTTTCAAAATCCCGAAATCCAGCGCAGCTTGGCGGTTTGCTGAGATCCCAATCCAGTGCCGTTGCAAAGCACGCTCTAGAGCCTGTTTGTGCTCTGGTGTAGTGCTGTGTTGAAAATGGGGGTGCGCAGCGAGCTTGCCTTCTAGCCAGTGTCGCAAAGAGCGCGCATTCATAAGCGTTTCTTGCGTCTGAAAGGTTTTCGATACCACTAGAGCAAGTGTCGTCTCAGGATCGATTTTGTCTAGGACGCGTTGCAAATCCACGCCATCCATATTGGAGACAAAATGGAGTGTGAGAGAGGGTAGGCCAAATTGTTGTAATGCATCACAGACCATTTTAGGCCCTAAATGCGATCCTCCAATACCCAATTGAACAATATGTTGAATCGGCTTTCCCGTAGCTCCTACCCATTTCCCTTCACGGATTTGTTGTGCACAGCGCTTCATGGCATCGTAGGTATGGGCTATAGAGGCTGTGGGTGCAGGATCCGTGCGAAGGGCGGTATGCAATGCAGCCAAGCCTTCTGTAGCATTGACAATGCCTCCTTGAAATAGTGCAGCACGCTGTGTTTCTACCCCTGTTTGCCGCGCCAACTCGCACAGTAATTCCAGGGTATGGTTCGTTATGCGGTTTTTAGAAGCATCGAGCGTAATGCCTGCCCCTTCAAACGTAAACCGCTCTGCCCGAGTAGGCGCGACATCACGCGATGCGTCAAACCAATCACGCAAGTGTTCATGGCGAATGGCTTGATAATGGGCTTGAAGTGCGTGCCAAATGGGAAGAGAAGTTAGAGGCATAACTGCAATCGTTTTTAACCTAAGGTAGAGCAAAATTGATATCTGTAATCAATGGACCGGGATTTTAGCAGTGCTTCCCCTGCTTTAGGCTGCGTTTGCAAGTCGTTTTATAGCTGATGGTGTCGTATCAATTATTTATCTTCTGCTTTATTGATTTTTGAAGTTAGCTAGACTAGACTAAGCTTTTTTTTTGGAGGATCTCTTATGTATACGGTAAATATGTTGCAAGCCAAATCCAGTTTGTCTCGTCTGGTCGAAGCAGTTGAGCAGGGGAAAGAAGCGGAAGTTATTATTGCTCGGCACGGTCGACCTGTAGCCAAATTAGTGCCTATCGAAACGGTAACCTCGAGTATGCGCATCGGTGCGGCGAAAGGAATTTTTTCAGTGCCGGATGATATTGATGTCTGTAATGATGAAGTGGCTAAATTGTTTCTGGGGGAGACGCTTTGAATATATTGCTAGACACCCATATAGCGCTGTGGGCGATTACCGATGACCCTAAACTCTCAGCTATTGCGCGTGAGATGATTTTGGCTCCGCGCACTACAGTTTGGGTCAGTGCTGTGAATGTATGGGAAATTGCGATCAAACACAGGCTTGGCAGAGAAATCATGCCATTATCAGGTAAGAGCGCATTGCAATATTTTCGTGAAGCGGGGTATCGATTCCTTGCTGTCGAGTCGGAACATGCTGCAGCGGTAGGGGAGTTGGTAGCGCACCATCAAGATCCTTTTGATCGTCTGCTCATTGCTCAAGCATTGATTGAGCCCATGCGGTTAATAACTCATGATGCGACGGTAGCGCGTTATAGCGATACCATTATTTTGGTTTAATCATATGCGCTGTTATTTCAGGCAGAGATTCCAACTCCAACTCGGCTGTTTCCTCTGCTTCCACTTCCACCTTTTCTATTTTGGGCTTTGCATAAAACCTCGATGGTGCAATCGCTTCTAGCGAATCATCTTCTAGCCCCGTGGGCTGTTGGCTGATCATATCTGCAATGATTTTGGCGCAACCACAAGCCAGCCCCCATCCGCTTGGCCCATGAGCCAAATTCACAAAGAGGCGAGGAATTTCTAGCGCGCCGACAACAGGGCGGCCGTCTTCGGAGAGAAGTTGGGTATCGTCCCAAGAATGGGAGGTTGAGTGCTTGATAACACCTGGCATCCAATCGTAGGCGGTCTGCTCGATTTTCTCTAATGCTTGATCACGAATTTTATAGGCATTCGTTTCACTTTGACGTGGGTTGTCAATCATCGGTGCGCCTGCAACCCGGATACGGCGGTTCATCCGCACAAGCGTGGTGTGTTGTATGGAATCAACCACTGCGAGCATGGGAGCCGATTCTTCATTGGCAATATGTGCGGTCATTGCATGAAAACGCACAGCCTGCAATGGCATTTTAGGTAGTCTTAGTTTGCTTAATATTGGCAGGCTATGCACGCCGCCAGCGATTACTACTGCATCTGCTTGCAGCGTTTGACTAGCCTGTGTTTGGGGTTTATTGGCTGAGGAAGCGGTGGCATTTTGTAAATGCGTGTCGCGGGCTAAGCTGCTAGGAACCACATCGACATAGGCATGGGTCTCGTCTGCACGCACATTGAGGGCTTCATGCCCTAGTAGCAATTCCACACCGGCTTCGTCGAGCAATTTTTTTAAGCGTTTGGTAAAAAGAGGGCAATTTCCACTACGCTCCTTTTGCAAAATGACGCCTCCTGCAAAAGGCTCGGTGCTCAGCGTTGGCTCTTCTTTATTACAGGCTGCATTGTCTAATAAACGATGGGGATACTGGTGTTGAGCCAATAGCAAGAGCCCACTGCGAATACACTGAAGGTCATATTGTGTTTTAAAAACATGGAGTACGCCGGTGCGTTGCTCATAATCAAAACGATGTAGTTCTTCAATTTGCAGTAGGGCTTCACGTGATAAATCGATTAGCGATTTAAGCACGGTATATTGCTCGGCAAAATGATCCATTCTTTGTTGCGCATCATGTTTTTTGAAATGCGGCGCGAATGGACGATGGCGTGCAAGCCAGCCCTGGCGTAAACCGGGCAGATCGAGCTGCTCCGTCAAACCTCGGACATCGGCAAGATTAAATCCCGCGTTCAGTGGGCTGGGTAGCAATAGACCGTTTTGGCCAAAAGTGGCTTCTTGTGCGACGGTGGTATGCCGGTCTATTAAATGCACAGCATGTCCATGCGTGTGCAGCCAGTAGGCCGTCGTAACCCCTGCAATACCTCCGCCAATCACAATAACTTTCATAAAAATAAACCTGTTGACCTTAAGGTATGTCGCCTTTTTTGCTAGATAAGACACACACTGGAACTTACTTGGAATACGCTTTTTTGACGCATTCCAAGCAAGCTTCTATTGGGAATTACACAGCGTGCATTGTTGGGTTTTAAATAGCAGGCAGGAATTGGAGGAGTCTAAAAAAGGATCTGGAGGGGATCTTCAAGGATTAAGACTGCTGAAATTTTTATCAAGAAATAGGAGAAATACGTAGAGCAATAGGGGAAGCGATGCACCGGCGCGTATAATTCGCACTTGTTCATTTTGCAGGCTTCTCTCTTCTCGTTTTTTTTGCTTTCGCTACCTTTTTTGGCTTGTTTTTTAGGTGCTCTATGCCTCATTGCTCATACCTACTTGGCGCTCCTGCGCACTCTGCTTTTCGTCTGGCGCGACACCAGCAACATCTCAACGCAGTGGATGCTGCGGTGTGTGGGGTGCACGCGCGCTATGTGTACTTTATACAAGCCACACAGGCCTTAAATGCACAAGAGCAGGTTCGGCTGCAGATTTTGTTGGATGCACAGCCTCAGTCTAATGAGGCTGAAGGTAGTGAACCAAACCTTGATCTAAATTTGGTAGGAGGCCAAGAAGCGCAGTCTCATTTTGATGCGCTTGATCTTCTGGATGTACCCGACTCTATACTCCAGTCTGATGTGGTGACGCAGCGGCAATGGATAGTGATTCCTCGCATTGGAACCATTTCCCCTTGGGCGAGTAAAGCGGTTGAAATTGTGCGTGATTGCGGCTTGTCTTTGGTAGAGCGCATTGAGCGCGGCATCGTATACACGGTATTTTTGCGCACACCGAATGCTTTGGCACATGGAGCGGGTGTGACTTCCCCGCTTGCACAGGCATTGCACGATCGAATGACCGAAACGGTAGTCGAGACTTACGAAGAGGCCTTTGCGCTTTTCAAGCCGCTTCCAGGGCAGGCATTGCTACGTGTACCTTTTTTAAAAGAAGGCAAAAAAGCGCTTGAAACTGCCAATATTCAGTGGGGTTTAGCGCTCTCTGATAGTGAAATAGCGTATTTATCTGAGGCGTTTACTAAGCTAGGCAGAGACCCCAGTGACACGGAATTAATGATGTTCGCGCAGGCAAATAGCGAGCATTGCCGACATAAAATTTTTAATGCGCGCTGGACAATAGATGGCGAGCCACAATCTGATTCTCTTTTTGCGTTGATTAAACGCACGTATGCAGAGCATCCGCAGAAGACGGAGGTGGCTTACTCAGATAACGCAGCAGTTATAACCGGTGCTCCGGTCGAGCGATGGAATTCAGCACCTCAAAGTGGGCTCTATCAAGCAAATACAGAACTCACGCATAGCGTAATCAAAGTGGAAACGCACAATCATCCGACTGCTATTGCGCCTTTTCCAGGCGCTGCAACCGGCGCGGGTGGGGAAATTCGCGATGAAGGAGCAACGGGGCGAGGCGCTCGGCCTAAAGCAGGCTTAAGTGGGTTTTCTGTATCGAATTTGCATTTGCCGGATATGCAAGCGCACTGGGAAGAGGGGCGCAGTAGGGGGGCAGGAGAGGCAAATCAGGCTGGAGATACAGATGGTGGATTAGAGCAACCTCCTCATTTAGCTTCCGCCCTAGATATTATGATTGCAGGGCCGCTAGGCGCTGCTGCATTTAATAATGAATTTGGCCGCCCTAATTTAGGTGGTTATTTCCGAGTCTACGAGCAGACCGTAGAAGGGCGCCGCCGAGGCTATGCCAAGCCCATTATGATTGCGGGAGGGTTAGGCAATATTGCAGATCGTGATACGCATAAATCGACATTTGGTGCGGGCACGCTTTTAATTCAAATTGGTGGCCCCGGTTTGCGTATCGGTTTGGGTGGAGGAGCTGCTAGTTCTTTAGCATCAGGCACCAATAGCAGCGAGCTAGATTTTGATTCGGTGCAACGTGGTAATCCTGAAATGCAGCGTCGCGCCCAAGAAGTGATCAATGCTTGCTGTGCCTTAGCGCAGGTTGAAGGAGGGCACAATCCTATTCTGAGCGTGCACGATGTGGGTGCTGGCGGCTTATCCAATGCATTTCCTGAGTTAGTAGAGGGTGCGGAACAAGGCGCTCGGTTTGTCTTGCAGCGTATCCAGCTTGAAGAAAGCGGCATGTCGGTGCGTGAAATTTGGAGTAATGAAGCGCAAGAGCGCTATGTGTTGGCGATTGCTGCATCCGATTTGCCTGTATTTGAAGCTATTTGTGCCCGTGAGCGCTGCCCTTGTGCTGTGATTGGAGAGGCCACCGAAGAGCGGCAATTACAGCTTATTGATGAACAAGATAGCGCCTCGCAAGCAGCACATCCTATTGATATGCCCATGGATGTTTTATTGGGAAATCTGCCGCGTTTGCAGCGCAACGTCACACGCGCTGCACCGCATAAAGAAGGTGTTACGCCAGAAAATATTCCTTATTTACCATCAGGTATCGATATAGATAATTTCTCTCTCGATACCTTAATCTCTGATGTGTTGAAACACCCCACCGTCGCCAGTAAAGCCTTTTTGCTAACGATAGGTGATCGCACGGTAGGAGGGCTTTCTGTACGAGATCCGTTTGTTGGCCCTTGGCAGGTTCCTGTAGCCGATTGCGCCATTACTGCGATGGATTACGTCGGGTATCGGGGTGAAGCGATGGCTATGGCCGAGCGTGCACCGCTAGCTGTGATAGATGCGGCCGCTTCCGCACGTATTGCGTTAGGAGAAGTGCTTACTAACTTAGCTTCAGCGCCCATTGCCACAATCAGTGACATCAAACTCTCTGCGAATTGGATGGCTGCTTGTGGTGAGGATAAAGAAGATATAGCACTCTATGATGCAGTAAAAGCACTGAGTGATCTATGTGTGGAATTAGGCCTTTGTATTCCTGTAGGTAAAGACTCTCTCTCCATGCGTACTGCATGGCGTGCAGAGCAAACCACACATTCAGCCTCTACCGCAGAGCATGAAATTACCTCACCTCTGTCGGTTGTGCTCTCTGGTTTTGCCCATATTGCGGATGTGCGGGACCATCTGACTCCTCAATTGCAGCGCCCAACTCAAATACCTTCCGCTAAAAAAGTACCCGATGTTGCTAGCGAAGCACCATGCATAGCGACCGATTTAATTTTGATCGATCTAGGCCGAGGCCAGAACCGCTTAGGTGCGAGCATCTTGGCGCAAGTTACCCAACAAACGGGCAATGTGGTACCCAATATCGATGGCGAGCGTGGAATAGCGGATTTAAAAGGCTTCTTTAATACTATTCAAGCCTTGCGCGCGCAGGGTTTATTGCTGGCTTACCATGACCGCTCAGATGGCGGGTTGTTAGCGACCGTATGTGAAATGGCTTTTGCAGGCCATATGGGTGTATCGCTCAATATGGATGTATTAACTCTAGAGGCCACCCATGAGCCAGATTACGGTGATGCCAAGAACTGGGCAAAGCAAGTGGCAGGGCAGCGTGCACAGCGCACCATCCAAGCCTTGTTTTCAGAAGAACTGGGCGCCGTGGTGCAAACCCGAGTGGAAGATCGCGCTGCCGTATTTGCTGTACTGCGTGAGCATGGACTAGGAGCATGCAGCCATGTAGTGGGCACACCCAATCCGCGCGATGTCATTGAAATATATAGAGATACCCAAAAAATATTTAGCGCTCCACGTACTGAATTACAACGTATATGGAGTGAAGTAAGCTGGCGCATAGCGCGTTTGCGCGATGCGCCAGAATGTGCGGATAGTGAATACCACGCTCAGGTAGGGGCCAATGATCCTGGGCTAGCAGCACGTGTAAGCTTTGACGTAAATGACCCTGTATTTGCAGTACCTGCTATTGCTACAGGTGCTCGTCCTCGTGTGGCCGTTTTGCGTGAGCAAGGGGTGAATTCTTATTCTGAGATGGCCTATGCATTCCACCGCGCAGGTTTTGATGCTTACGATGTGACGATGAGCGATTTACTAGCAGGCCGTAAAACACTCAGTGAATTTGCTGGTTTGGTGGCTTGCGGAGGATTTTCCTACGGGGATGTATTAGGAGCAGGGGAAGGCTGGGCTAAAACCATACGTTTTAACGCCGGTCTATCTGACGCGTTTTCCGCCTTTTTTGCTCGGAACGATACCTTTGCATTAGGCGTATGTAATGGCTGTCAAATGCTGAGTGCGCTAGCAGGGGACTTACATGAGCCTGGTAATAAAAATCCCAACGCTGGATCGGCCCGTTGGCCTGGTTTGATTCCAGGAGCGCAGGCCTGGCCTGCCTTCACTCGCAATCTGAGCGAGCAGTTTGAAGCTCGGCTTTCCTTAGTTGAAATACAAGCATCGCCTTCCCTCTTTTTTAACGGAATGGAGGGCTCACGCTTGCCGGTTGTGGTGTCACATGGCGAAGGGTATGCCAATTTCTCTGCACGGGGTGATTGGGCTGCTTTGCATCAGAATCAGCAAGTGGTGCTGCAATATGTAGACCATCATGGCGTACCTACCGAGCGCTACCCTTTTAATCCTAACGGTTCTATACAAGGGTTAACGGGAGTAACTACTCCTGATGGGCGTTTTACAGCGCTGATGCCGCATCCAGAGCGTGTATTCCGAACCGTACAAATGAGTTGGCATCCACCAGAATGGGGTGAGGCAAGCCCTTGGTTTAGGATTTTCCAAAATGCTCGACGTACGGTGGGATAGTGCGGGGATAAGTAAAATGGATCGTACTGCAGTAGGATCCATGTTCAGAAATAATTCTGGAGGGTTGTAGAGTAAACCGCATCGATATATCAGACCCGATGCATGAAAAGCCTGCTTATGATCAGGTTAAAAGAGTGTGTAGTTAATACAGATAGGCCTTTTGTTTCGCAAAGACTGTAGTGCGAAATAAAAGGCCTATCTCTCGATATACATAATTTTTAAATGATCTGAGCAACCAGTCAGCACTTGGCTTGTGAAAAAACTTTTCTAAAAATATGTTTGCCTATTAACCGCCGCCGCTAGTATGTGTTTTTCATAAAAGCATATGCTCGTTAGAGGAATTATTTTGTCTATTTCTTCACGTTCTTTGCCTATACGGCAATACTTTCAATATATCAATCAATATACGGGTATCCCCTTCTTTCGTGCTGCTCATAATAATAAACCAAAACTAATCACTGAGCTCCCTGAAGAAATACTTATACATATCGCAAAAAATTTACTGCCAGCCGGTACTTCAGATAATAATTGGGTGGAAAATATAAAAAATTTTCAATATGCCTGCAAACTATTTTTTCGAATTGGTTTTGTGGTAAGGGATCCCTTTTTCTTTCCATTTTTCAATTTTGACAATGCGCTTTCTGATCCGCCCGCTTTAAAAATGAATGCGTGGTTTGAAGTGACAAAAAAAGTGCGGTATGAAAAGCTATGGGCGCAGTTAGATGCTTTAATCATGACGCCGACTGTTAAGCCTTTTGATGTATATAAAGTATTAGATTTTCTAAAACATGGTCATAAAAATGAAAAATCGTTGCCTATGCTGATAGAGCTTGGGGCTTTGGAAGAACAGGAATTGCAAGACCTGAGTCCCATTAAAATCAAGTATCTCTCTCAACTCCCTGCATTTTTCGCTATATTAAAAGAAAAACCCGATTTCAATTACTTTAAAAAAATACCCGATTATTTTTTAGAAAGAAATAATTATGAAATGATCTATAAGGCGTTTAAAGAAGACAGAGAAGCGTTTGATAATATGGCTAAAAGTAAAATATGCTTGAATTATAGCGACCCCTGTTTCTCTGACCCCCCTTTTATACAGGCTGTATCTCATCCTACGATGAGGAATAAGACTTTAATGCCGGCGATCTATCCGTATATAGACGTGCATGCATGTAATGCAAGAGGAGAAAATGCAGTGCATACTGCGGCAAGATATGGCAATGTAGATGCATTGATATTTTTGCATGCACAGGGAGTGGATTGTCAGAAAAAAAACTATGATGGATGGAGCCCTATCTTTCTATCTGTTTTTAATAAACATTACTTATTTACCCAAAAACTCATTGAATATGGCCAGTCTGCAAAAGTGCGGGATAAAAATGAAAATACCATTTTAATGGCCGCTGCGCATGAGCTAGATATAATAAGTTTAAATATATTTGCTGTCTCTCTTATTGCCTCTGGTATGCCTATACACGCAGTCAACAAGGAAGGGAAAAATATCCTTCATATTTTATTTGAAAGTGACGAATTCAAAGATTTATCTCGCTTAATGACCCTCATCTATGAGGATTGTATAAGCGATATTAAATACCATTTTCGCATGCATGGGCATTACAGAGAGAACGCTATATTTTCAGGTATAACTGATTTTATTAATAAATTAGGTTCTCAGTTTGATGTATTGGCACATATGAAAGATAAATATAATATAAGTCCACTCGAATTTTTGAAAAAAAATTTTAGTGGGAAAGTGGTGCGATTTTTTAAGAAATGTGCTGGGGTTGTCTAAAAGGTTACGCGCAGGTGCCCCCTGTTTGATGTGGTGCAGGGGGTGTTTTTAAAGAAATATATTTTAATATGATATTTTTTTAGTTATGGATTGTGGTTGTATATTGAAAATATTATTTTGTCTAACTGAATAAAATAAAAGTGTGGCTAAAGTAATAGGTTAAATATAATATTTTCCTAATTGTTCTTGGGTTGCATGATTATGGGTGATGTTGTTAGGGATAGATTCATAAGGATTTTTATGAATTTTATTGCGGTCCGTAAAATCTAAATCTAGATTAGAGTGGTTTGCTGGATGTTCCATCATTTCTGGTTTTACAATGTAATTTGCATAGGGTTTTTGTATAATTTGTGAACCTATTGTAGCTATATTATTATTTGTTATGCTAGTTGTAGGTGAAGTATCATTTTTCTGGCCATGGATTAATTTTTTAAAGCTATTTTTTAAAAAATTAATTTTTGTCTCTACATTAATATGTCCGAAGTTGGATTGAAAATTTTCAGAAATTTTTTCTTTTGAAAATATATTCCCCATTTTTTGCTTAAGATGGTTGACATCCAGCGTATAGTTATTTTTTATGGTTGAACTTGCTTCTTTAACCCGGCTGGGTAGAGTAGATAAATAATCTTTGTAGAATGTAGAAGCCATTTCCGTTGCTCTATTTATATATATACTCATATTTTTCCTTAAAAAAATAATTAAAATAAACCAACTGGGCATCATGCCATATTAAATTTAGATCAAAAATTATTTTTAATAAAAAATATGCGAAATAGTGTATGTTTTAGAGAAATCTCACTGCAAAATTAGAGTTCTATTTTTCTGATATTAGTGTGGTTAAGTTCGCCAACCATAAGAAAGGATAAAGAATGGTAGGTTGGCGGTGAGGCACGAACCCCAACATGATGACCACAGGCTTTTTAAAACCTGCATATGCAGGATTACAAGTCGGTGGTGTGCATGTTGGGGTTCCTTCGTCACCACCAACCTACCGCTATTTCAATGTTTTGCGGCTACCAGACTATTTTGGCATGTTCCTGGTTTGTTTTTTTCGCAAAAAAAGCTAGGCATATCCTCAATTACGCCCAATAAACACAGCATTGAAACCAACAACGTAGAGAGCATATAAAGCCGCACTACCATACAAATAAAAACAATGCAAGCTTATTTAAAGTATTTACAATGCAACAAGGAGTTTGCTATAGAATAAAAGTGATATTTCACCCACACACTTTTCTTCCTCCATAAAAACAATGAGCCTCATTACCCAACCACACGATGCCTTTTTTAAGGCATTTATGAATGACGTTACCGTTGCACGGGACTTTCTTAGTGTGCACTTACCGCCCTCTATCGTGGCGCGCTGCGATATGTCTACCTTGCAAATAGAAAGTGGATCATTTATTAGCCCAGAATTGCGTCAAAGTTACTCTGATCTGTTATACAGCGTGAAATCGGAAGGAAAAGATCTCTATATTTATATGCTCATTGAACACCAGAGTGGAGCAGATGAGCATATGCTACTTAGGCTCCTCGAATATCAAGTCGCAGGTATGAGACGGCATATAGATCAGGGGCGGGGGAAGCTACTGCCTGTCGTAGTGCCCATACTTTTCTACCATGGAACAAAAAGCCCTTACCCTTACCCCTTGGATATTAGAGAGTGCTTCGACTTGCCTGAATTAGCACAGCAGGTTTTCCCTGGTCCTATACAATTAATAGATCTGACTGTAACTCCAGATCAGGAATTGCAGACGCATGGCCGAGCAGCCGCGTTTGAGATGGTACTAAAACACATTAGAACTCGAGATATTCTATTGCTTTTTAAAGATATAAGAGATGCGCTGCTAGCCCACCCACTCACTGTTGACAAGGTAAAAACTATCTTGCAGTATTTACTAGAAAGAGGGGAATGCAGCGATAATGAGGCGTTTCACTCGCTAATCTTTGAGACTGCACCGCACTATGGAGAAGAAATCATGACATTAGCACAACAGTTTCGATCTGAAGGTCAACAGAAAGGCCGTGAAGAAGGACTACAAGAAGGGCTGCGAGAAGGAGTAGAGAGAACTGCTATAAATATGCTCAAAAAAGGCTTCTCTGTGATAGCAATTAGTGAGATTACGGGTTTTGATAAAATGAGGATTAATGCATTAGCCGCAAGCGTTCAACCTACTTTCCATTGAGGGCACGCCCTACCTTCTCTTTCTATATTCTCTTTCTATAAAAGCTCGGCATGCTACCGTTTGCTGGGCTTTTTTTATCTATCACCTATTAAGCACACGCTGTTATGGCCTCCAACGCCCCTGTCGAATCTGGCACCCCTCCTCCCTCTCACTTCATCCGCAATCGTATTGAGGAAGATCAACGTTCAGGCGCCTTAGAAAACGGCATCAAAACGCGCTTCCCACCTGAACCTAATGGATATCTCCATATCGGTCATGCAAAAAGTGTTTTTTTAAATTTTGGGCTCCCACGCCAGCACGGTGGTGTGTGTCACTTGCGCTTTGATGATACGAATCCAGAGAAAGAAAATATCGAATATGTGCAGTCCATCTTCGAGGTGCTAAATTGGCTAGGCGTATCGTGGAGTAAGGACGGGGTAGATCATCTTTATTACGCCAGTGATTATTACGAAACACTGTATCGGCTGGCAGAGCGGCTTATCGAGCAAGGGAAAGCGTATGTAGATAGTGAAAGTGCTGATGAGATTCGCCTACATCGAGGCACGGCTACTGAACCTGGCGTACCTTCACGCTATCGTGATCGCACAGTAGAAGAAAACCTAGATCTCTTTCACCGCATGCGCGCTGGCGAATTTAAAGAAGGTCAGCACGTGCTGCGCGCCAAAATTGACTTGGCTTCGCCTAATTTCAATTTACGCGACCCGGTCATTTATCGTATTCGCTATGCCCACCACTACCGCACAGGCGACGCTTGGTGTGTCTATCCCCTGTACGATTACGCGCACTGCATCTCTGATGCGCTGGAAAATATTACGCATTCTCTGTGCACGCTAGAATTTGAAGATCATCGCCCTCTATATGATTGGATTCTCAACACCTTAGCGGATGCAGATGAATTAAAACGCCCTCTTCCGCAGCAAATTGAATTTGCACGCCTAAACGTCACCTATACGATTACCAGCAAACGCAAGCTCCTACAACTAGTCACACAAGAGCATGTAGATGGATGGGATGACCCTCGTATGCCCACGTTGGCAGGGTTGCGCCGGCGCGGCTTTACGCCTTCAAGCTTACAACTCTTTTGCGAGCGTATAGGCATTTCCAAAGCCGATTCTTGGATCGACATGGGTGTATTGGAACAAGCGCTACGTGATGATTTAGATCCCCGTGCACATCGCCTCATTGCGGTGCTCGATCCAATCAAATTAATTATCGACAACTATCCTGCAGGCGAAACCACGCAGTGCTACGCCCCACACCACCCGCATCAGCCTATTACGGACAATAGCAATGCACGCTTACTACCCTTTTCTAAAGAGTTATGGATCGAGCGTGAAGACTTTAGTGAAAACCCTGCCAAAGGCTTTTTCCGCCTCTTCATAGGCAACCGTGTGCGGCTGCGTTACGGTTTTGTTATTGAGTGCACAGGCGTAGACAAAGATGCAGAAGGCAATATTACCGCCGTACATGCAAACTACTTCCCAGATAGCCAATCCGGCACGCCAGGAGCCAATACCTACAAGGTAAAAGGCAATATCCACTGGCTCAGCACTGCACATGCTCAGCCTGCACCAGTACGGCTATACGATAGGCTTTTTAATATCCCCCGACCAGACGCAACAGAACATCCGTTCACAGAAAACCTCAACCCCACATCCAAACGCACTATCCAAGCCTGGGTAGAGCCTGGTGCACAGGCACTATCCCCAGAAACACATGTGCAATTCGAACGGCATGGCTATTTCGTTACAGACCGATTTGACAGCGCGGTAGGTAAACCGGTCTTTAACCGTATAACTAGCCTAAAAGATAGCTGGGGGACGGCAAAATAAGTGGTTGGACCTGATGCTCTCATTAACAATGAGGGCATCACAGGTTCTAAGACAGCACCCCGTATTCTGTAGAAGAAAATCTATTAGACTTCTTTCGAAACCGAATAGCCAGTATGGTAGGTTGGTGGTGGGCAACGTTCCCCAACATGCGTACCGCTAACTTTTAATTTTTGCTTTTAGATAATCATATGCGGGTCATCAAGAGCGCCATGGCGTGCATGTTGGGGTTCCTTCGTCACCACCAACCTACCTTTATCCAGCACTGGCTGGGAGGAATGACGCCGCTACAGGGAAGCGATAGAAGTCTATTCAAACACCCTGCTCAAACACCGCAATAGATTCCACATGAGAGGTATGCGGAAACATATTGATTACCCCAGCGCCTTGCAATATATAGCCCCCTTCATGCACTAGAAAACCAGCATCACGCGCTAAGGTAGCGGGGTTACAGGAGACATATACGATGCGTTTTGGCATTGCATTACGGGCTGTTTCTGAGAGGCTTTTGCAGGCTATAAGCGCTTTAATTACGGCTAGGGCGCCGTCGCGTGGGGGGTCGATTAGCCATTTGTCGAAGGGGCCGAGTGCGGCTAGTTCTTCGGGAGTAATTTCAAATAAATTACGGCATTCAAAGGTGGTGTGTTGGTCCACGCCATTGAGTTTTGCATTTTCAAAAGCGCGTTGTGTCAGCGATGCACTGCCTTCAATACCGACCACCGATCTTGCACGTTTGGCAAGCGGGAGGGTGAAATTGCCCATACCGCAAAAGAGGTCTAATACACGTTCATTAGGTTGGAGGTGTAAAAGTTGGACCGCACGGTGTACCAACGAGCGGTTTATCGCAATGTTGACTTGTGTAAAATCCGTGGGCTTAAAGGGCATGCGGATATTGAATTCTGGCAGCGTATAGGCCAGTTCTTTGTGTATGGATTTTGGAGCGTCTGTCCCCTCTTCTATAGCCAGCTCTTTGGAAGATAATGCTTCTGTGGATGGTGTCCATGGAAAAGCGGAGTCGGGGCCCTTGGGCTGTAGCCAGAATTGCACGGCATGGTGTTTGGCAAATGCGTGGAGCGCTAACTCGTCGGCTGGGTTCAGGTTTTGCAATATTCGAAGCACTAAAACAATTACCCCCTCACCAACCGCTACTTCAATCTGAGGAAGCTGATCTCGAATAGATAAATTTCCAATGAGTGTGCGTAAAGGCACAAGTAACGCAGAGACTTCGGGCGTTAAAATCAAGCAGGATGTCATATCCGCTACATAGCTGCGCCCACGCTCATGAAAACCCACAAGCACCCCGCCTTTTTTGATGACGTGGCGTACGGTCAGCCGTGCACGTGAGCGATATCCCCAGTCCGGGCCATGCTGTGGGCGAAATAAAACTTGCGGGCGTAGTTTAGCGAGATGCCATAGTTTGTCTTCCAATGCGCGCTGTTTCATCGCCACTTGAGCTTTGGCATCTATATGCTGCATCGAGCAGCCGCCACAGATTCCAAAAAAGGCACAGCGGGGAGTTACTCTAGAAGCACTGGCCCGTATTATTTTCTCTACACGCGCTTTTTCAAAGGTGGTTTTTTTACGGTAGCTAGAATAGCGCACGCGCTCGCCAGGCAAAGCACCCTCAACAAAAATAACTTTTGCAGACTCACTAAGCGCATCTTTTACGCGCCCCACTCCTGCAGCGCCTTCAAGATCTAATGAATCTATATCTATGATGTGATCTGGAAGCACTCCTCCTGCTGGCATGGTGGCGGGTGCAGGCTTAGAAGTAGCAGAGGGGGGGAGAGGAATGTGAGCGCAATCAGACATCAGAATCAAAAGAAAAAGTCAAAAAATAGAGGAAACCGCTTGTTAAAAGCGCTTTTATGGAGAATTCCAAGCTTGTAAATATTCGGCCCAATGAGGTTCCGACTCTGCAGCTAAAGTTTCACGCACACAGGCTAATTCTTGTTCATAGGTTTTTTGTGTAAAACGCCCTCGCATTAACTCAAACCGTGCATATAGCAAATAGGTATTCACCACATCGGTTTCGCAATACTGGCGAATCTCATTGATTTTTCCAGCTTGAAAGGCAGGCCATACTTGGCTGCCATCCATACCGAGTTTGCCTGGAAAGCCTAGTAATTTAGCAAGCGAATCCAGTGGTGCGTAAGCTTTTGGCTGATAGAGCGCTAAGTGATCCATTAAATCAAGGTGGCGTGAATGATAGCGGTTTAAGTAGTTATTCCACTTAAAATCGCGATCATCTTCACCTGCATCCCAATATCTGGGAGCAGCAATACCATGCAGTAGCGCCCGATAATGCAAGACAGGAAAATCAAAACCGCCTCCATTCCAAGACACAATCTGAGGGGTATATTTTTCGATAATACGAAAAAAAGACTCAATCAATACCGCTTCAGAATCATCAGGCTCTCCTAAAGAGCGCACGCGAAAGGTATTTTGAGTGCGAAACACGCATGAAATCGCCACGATACGTTGCACAGGCAGCGGCAAAAAATCAGACCCTGATTTTTCGCGCCGTGCTTGCTGTGCACGCTGCACAATCTCGTCATCAGAGAGTTCTGCAACCTGCGTGTCAGAAGCCTCTAACACACGCAACCCCTTTGCATCAGGAATTGTTTCAATATCAAAAACTAGAACAGGAGTCATTATATTTGGCAAAAGAACTTAGCGAATAGCTGAAAAAAACTTAGGCAATAGTACAAAGCACTACTCCTTTTTGGAAGAAAAATTCGTACTATCACAAATCGTTTCGTACTCCATGCTGGAACTCTCCATCCTTCTGATAAAACTAAATACATTAAATCACATATTCAAGAAGATAAAAAATGGGGTACGGTCATTTTTTGGGTAGGGTCACATCACGCGACTTCAAAAAACTCAACATCTCCTCTCTATCTACTTCTTCGATGCCTTCTGCATAATCTAGCTCCATCAAAGTGCGGATAATTTATCGCTTACAATCAGCCTAATAAATCTGGGTATTACCTTATTACAGCAACCTGATTCTGCATGGATTCTTCATACGGCAGCAAACTCTCGGCCTGGCGATAACACCTGGCTTTATTCTTCCTAGTGTAAATTACAGCCAATCAACAGAGGAGTGTTGATAATGTTTAATCCTGTTTCCCAATCCCTGACAGGCAACCCGCAAGTGATAGCGCAAAGCCATCTCGATCAGCCTAACCAGCAAAATGCAGCACAGGATACCGAGGTGGCCTCAGATTTACATGACCAGGCAAAAGCCGCCTTCCAAAATATCGCGAATGCGCACCGACTTTGTCCTTCCGTATTCGAGCACGCAAAACTCTTGGAAGCATTAGGAAAACATGACAAAGCGCAAGCTTTGAGCTATGAGCCGATCAAGCCTGCATCCATTCCCCCTGCCATGTTGCTGTCTGTGAGCGGTGCGCCGATGTTGTCTCAAACGGCCTCGTCTACCCAGGAGAAAAGCGAGCTGGTAGATTATCTGTTTGAAAAGGCATTGTTGACGCTGGGATCCTTAGCGGTATCCCATAAACCCAGCCTTTTTCTGGTGTATGCGCACGACAATGAAAATCTCAAGCAAGGAAAGGCGGATGCCGATACGGCTAAATATTTCATTAAAGAATTATCTACCGTACGAACCAATCTGTATTCCGATCAAACACCAATGGGGCAACCGTATTTAAGCTCCCCAGAAGATCTGAAAGAGGATGGCAAGCTAGAAGATATCTTAACCAGTCAGCTCTGTTTGTTGCCGACGAAGTTGCGAGACGACGTTGCGCCTGTCGACAAGGTCATTGTGTGTTGTTCAGAACTGCTAGGAAACTACCTTAAATGGGAAAGCTATCCGGACTTTTACGAAAAACTTAAAGAAGCTTATGAAGAGGACCGCAAAGCGCCTGGCGATCCGAAGCACATACGGAAAGTTATCCATGCCTTTTCATCGAAAGCAGCATTTCATCATGTGTTGACGGAAATAGCTTTTTTGCAAATCCGGGTAGAGCAGCTCGAAGATCAGCACGGCATTATCCCGGTTGCATTAACCAGAAATAGCTATGATCACTGTCTGGCACATTTTATTGCAGCAACCAGCCAGTGCCTTAGGCAGCCAGAACGCGCTGCCGGCTGATGCTATCTTGGCTTTGAGCTCCGCAAAGGATGCCTGGCCGGGGTCAAACACGGCCTTAAACCGCCATAACGAGCTGCCATCTGACACTATCTTCGCCTTAATCACGGGAGTCATTATATTTGGCAAAAGAGCTTAGCGATTAGCTGGGGAAAAACTTAGGCAATAGTACAAAGCACTACTCCTTTTTGGAAGAAAAATTCGTACTATCACAAATCGTTTCGTACTCCATGCTGGAACTCTCCATCCTTCTGATAAGATCAAATACATTAAATCACGTATTCAAAGGGGTAAAAAATGGCCTGGAGTTTTGTGAGTCGTTGCTCTTCGTATGTAAAATCAGTTATCAGTAGACGGACAGAAAATCAGCATACTCCAAGCAGTAGCAGTCAAGCGCCTACACACCCTTCAAAGTCCGCCTTTCGAAGTACTAATCAAACGCCTGCACACGCTTCAGAGCCATTATCTAAGGATAATCTGCATAACTTCTTCACCGCTGCTGCTCAGCTTCAATATACGGTCGCTAAAGCTGAGAAAAATGAGGTTGTACAGAGCATCCCTAATCATGAAAATATAGAAAATCAGCATACCCTAAGCGATAGCCAAATGCCTGCCCGCCCTAAAACACTGGCAGACCTTCCTCCAGAGGTAATCTTTAAAGGCGTCCTGCCCAATCTATCCAGTGAAGGTAGAAAAAATTTCCGAAGTACCAATAAAAATAATAGAGATATTTGCGATATTGAACCACATCATATTGTCATTAGAAATAGAGACGACCTTAAAGAAGCCAAACAATACTACAAAGATAATAATCGCCTTGCTACGCTCACTCTGGAAGGTCCAGCGTTTGGGGGGGATGACTTGAAAGATTTACCTGCTTCATTGCAGAATTTGAGTCTACGTAACTGCCGTAATCTTACCGATTTCGAAGGTTTACCTGCTTCGTTGCAGAATTTGACTCTAAGTAACTGCCGTAATCTTACCGATTTGGAAGGTTTACCTGCTTCATTACAGAATTTGAGTATAAGTGACTCCGATAACCTTACCGATTTGGAAGGTTTACCCGCTTCATTGCAGAATTTGAGTCTACGTAGCTGCCCTAGCCTTATCAATTTGGAAGGTTTACCTGCTTCATTGCAGAATTTGAGCCTACTTAACTGCCGTAATCTTACCAATTGGGAAGGTTTACCTGCTGCATTGCAGAATTTGAGTATAAGTGGCTTTTTTACTGTGCTTACTAATGAAAGCCTGCAGCATCTGAGCACTTTGACAAAGTTGAAGTCTTTGAATCTAAAGAACATCCGTCAATTTACCGATGAAGACCTGCAGTATCTGAGGACTTTAACGCAGTTGGAGCATCTGGAGATAAGCGCCTTAGAAATTAACGGTACTGGCTTAGAATATCTGCATCCCTTGAAAAAGTTGAAGTCTTTGAGTCTAGCAGACTGCGATAACGTCACCGACGAAAGCCTCCGGCAATTGAATCCCTTAACGGAGTTGAAGCATTTAGATCTAGGTTATACCAAGATTACGGGTACCGGCTTATCATATCTGCGTCCCATGAAGCAGTTGGAGTATCTGGATTTACGAGGATCTTCTGTAAAAGCTTCGGATTTGCGGCGCGTCATGTTGTTCGTGAAAGAGATTAAGCATCCCGACCTCAGTAGTATTCAAATGCCTGCAAACACAGAAATAGTCGCAAAACTTCCTCCACAGATATTATTGCAACACCTCAAGCCTTATCTATCCCGCGCAGACATAATAAATTTGCGAGAGGTCGATACAAATTATAAAAAGGCTTTTGATATTGAACCACGTCATATTGTCATTAAGAGTAGTGCTGACCTTAAACAAGCCAAAAAGTTCTACGAAAATGGGATTCCCGATGCGCTCACTCTGACTCTGAGTGGTCCAGATTTTACGGATGCTGATTTACAAGGTTTACCTGCTTCATGGCAGACTTTGAGCCTAAGTAACTGCCATAACATTACCGATAAAGGCCTACGGCACCTGAGTACCTTGACGCAGTTGAAGCATTTAAATATACATTTCGATACGATTAAGGATGACAACCTGGATCGTCAGATAAACTGCAAAATTACCAATAAAGGCCTGCGGCACCTGCGTACTTTGACGGAGTTGAAGTCTTTGCGTCTACATTTCAAGGGAATAAATGATGAAGGCATGCAGCATCTGAGTGCCTTCACGCAGTTGGAGCATTTGGATATACGGTCCACTGACGTTACCAATAAAGGCATGCGGTATCTGAGTACCTTCGAGCAGTTGAAGTCTTTGGATCTAAACGGCTTCGAGAGTGTTACCTATGAAGGCATGCAGTACCTACGTACCTTGACGCAGTTAAAGCATTTGCATCTACATTTCAATGCACTTAATGGAAAAGGCATGCATCACCTGCGTCCCTTGACGCAGTTAGAGCATTTAGATATACGCTCCGCAAGCTTTGACGATGAAGCCATGCTGCACCTGAGTACCTTCACGCAGTTGAAGTCTTTGAGTTTAATGAACTGCAATGAGGTTACCGATGACGGCATGAAGCACCTGCACCCCCTTAATAAGTTGGAGCATTTGCATCTACATTCCGAGAAGGTTGGCAATGACGGTCTGCAGTGCTTGAGTAACTTTAAGCAGTTAAAGCATTTGGTTCTAATTTGCGAGGACGTTGACGATGACGGCCTGGAGCACCTGAGCACCTTGACTCAGTTGGAGCATTTGGATCTAGAGTCCTACAGACTTGGAAATGAAGGCTTGGAGCACTTGCGCCCCTTGATACAGTTAAAGTTTTTGAGACTAAATAACTGCAATGACATTACCGGTGAAGGCCTGGAGCACCTGCATCCCTTGAAGGAGGTGCAGTCTCTGACTCTAAATAACTGCAAAAAGATGAAGGATGAAGACCTGCAGCACTTGCATCCCTTAAAGCAGGTGAAGTCTTTGACTCTAAATTTCTCCAGCAAGATTACCGATGAAGGCATGCAGTATCTGCCTGCCTTCACGCAGTTGGAGCATTTGGAGCTAGCCAATAGCGAAAAGATTGACGGTACTGGTTTATTCTATCTGCATCCTTTGGAGAAGTTGAAATCTTTGAGCCTAAAGGAGGGCAAGAAGATTACCGATAAAAGCCTGCAATACGTGGGTACCCTCACGCAGTTGAAGCGTTTAACTGTAAGTTTCAACCCCGATATTACGATTAATGGCTTATTACACCTGCATCCCTTAGAGTATTTAGATATACATAATTGCTTTGGCATTCCCTTTTCGGAGTTGAAAAACATCATTGGGAACGTGAAAGAGCTTAAGTATGACGGTGAGTCTACCTATGCATATACACACTGATCTGATGTTACGCAGGTATGAAAAAGACTTGTGATTTGCATAGTGAGGAATGTGGCTCACCATCAACCTACAAATAGTTCCAATTGAAGCCTACTCTACAAAAGCGCATCTTTTTGGATGCCATGGGCTACAAAATAGCGCCGGAGCCAGAGTAAGGCTTCGTGGTGTAGCTGGCGAACTTGCTCTTGTTTTAAGCCCATGTCTTCTGCTAGCTTCTCAAGCGTGAGTGTTTCATGTTCCTCTAAGCCAAAGCGTCTTTCAATCACATAGCGATGCTTTTCTGGCATGCGCGCTAGCCAAAGGTGTACTAGCAGCTCAAGTTCATGGTAGCGGGCGGATACTTCAGGGGAAAGATCGGCATCTTCGGATAAGAAGTCGAGCAGGCTGTTTGCAGGGTTGAGCTCAAGAGGTGCATCTAGGGAGGTGGTGCGTTCATTGAGAGCGAGGATATCGATGATTTCTTTTTGCGTTTTGCCAGTCAGATCCGCAATATCATCCATGCTCGCTTCAATAGGCTCGCCTGGGCCTGCTTTATGGAGCAGTTTTTCGATATACCGCTTAGCGCGCAATACTTGATTGAGTTCGCGTAAAACATGTACAGGTAGGCGTACTGTACGCGCCTGATTCATAATGGCGCGTTCAATATTTTGCCGAATCCACCAGGTTGCATAGGTTGAAAAACGAAACCCACGCCAAGGATCAAATTTCTCAAGCCCATATATTAGGCCAATATTGCCCTCTTCAATCAGGTCGAGGAGCGTGAGGCCTCTATGCAGGTAATTTTTTGCAATACTGACTACCAAGCGCAAATTGCGCTCAATCATTATTTGCCGCGCAGCAAAATTACCTTCTTTGGTTTGCACCGCATAGTCATATTCTTGTTGTGCAGTTAATAGCGGCACGACACTGATTTTGCGTAAATATCCTTGGATCGTATCTGTGCCAGCGTCTGCAGGTAGGGCTGCCCTAGAAGAAATTGGTTCATCTTCTTCATTTTGCGTCTCATCAAAACCTTTACCTAGAGCATCACCGTCGATTTGCTCCTGCGGTTCTAGTAACTCAAAGTTTTCTTCTTGTTCTGGTAAGTCAGACTCCAATCCATCTTCGATGTCATCGAACTCTTCCTCTTGCGCACTCTGCATCCAATAACCTTTGTTTAATTTTTTATTGAATCGAAGCCGAGCATATTGTTTAAGCCTGGGCTAAAGATGATTACAAGTTTGCGGTGTGCATGTTGGGGTTCCTTCGTCACCACCAACCTACCATTCGCTGTAGGTTGGTGGTGAGGGACGAACCCCAACATGATGACCGCTGTCCTTTTAAAACCTGCGTATGCATTTCAAAAGCGATGATTAAAAGTCAGTGGTACGCATGTTGGGGTTCCTTCGTCACCACCAACCTACCATTCTCTGTAGGTTGGTTGAGGCGCGAACCCCAACATGATGACCACTGTCCTTTTAAAACCTGCGTATGCATTCTAAAAGCGCTGATTAAAAGTCAGTGGTGTGCATGTTGGGGTTCCTTCGTCACCGCCAACCTACGGCAGCTCAGGTAAATATTTAAGCGGATCTACGGGTTTACCTTGTCTTCGAATTTCAAAGTGCAGCTTCACTTCTTGCTCTTGGGTATCACTGCTGCCCATTTCAGCAATTTTTTGCCCTTTTTGTACAATATCGCCCTCTTTTGCATGCAGCATGCGGTTATGAGCATAAGCGCTTAAAAAGAGATTGTCATGTTTGATAATGATGAGATTGCCATAGCCTCTTAGACCATTTCCGGCATAGACAACTCGCCCACCGGCCGCGGCTCTGATGGGTGCACCAGCCGCCCCTCCAATATCGACCCCTTTATTTTTACTTTCATTAAAGGTGCCTAAAATGGGGCCTGAAGCGGGCCAAGCAAAAGCGATATTGCCTGTTGCTGCACTTTGCGTGGGCGAGGAAGCGATTTTTCCACTTGCTGGCACATTGTCTTTAAAAGAAGCAGATGTGCTGTCGGTGGTAGGAACAAAAGGAACGGGGGCACTACTAAAAGCTTGAGCTTGTGGTTTAGCTGATGCGCCACCTTGTGCACTACCCCCAGCTATTGCTGAATTATTAACAGAAGGCGCAATTTGCAAAAGCTGGCCCACTTCAATTTGCTGAGGATTTTGCAAATTGTTCCAAGCTGCTATCGCTTGATAACTCTGATTATTTTCGACTGCAATCCGGTATAGGGTATCGCCCGTTTTAACACGGTAATAGCCAGACGGCACCCCAAGCGCAGCTGCAGGATTTGCAGAGCGATCGAGGACCGGAGCATTGTAGAGTCGCGATGAACAAGCGCTCAAAATTAGCAGAGGAAGGAAAGCTAAAAGCTTAGAGGTGTGCAGCATGGTCATGGATCCTAAATCACTCCCGATTTTAGAGGCACGAAAAAAACTGAATCGAGCTGAGATTCGCGCCACTGGGTCGCAGAGGTGCGTTCTATCAATACTAAGTGTTGCATTTTTTGTCCTACTGGAGCGATACAGCGCCCCCCGATTTTCAGTTGCCCAAGTAGTGCGGCAGGTATTTCGAGCCCGGCAGCAGCCACAATAATGGCATCAAATGGGGCTGCCGGAGCAAAACCCAAGCGCCCGTCGCCATAGTGCAGGCGGATATTTGGAATACGCAAGGGACGCAAATTGCGCTTTGCGCGCTCAAAAAGGGGTTCAATCCGCTCTACAGAATAAACTTCTTGCGCCAATTCACTCAATACTGCAGCTTGATAACCACACCCCGTTCCAATTTCTAAAATTTTGGGCGGCTTTTGTTTAAGCCATCTATTTCCTATTAGATGCTCTAACATTTTGGCAACGACAAACGGCCTTGAAATAGTTTGGTGGTGCCCAATACTAAGCGCAATTTCTTCATAAGCCTGTGCAGCCAGCGCTGAATCAACAAATTGATGCCGAGGAATGGCTGCCATTGCCGTAAGCACGCGTGTATCTTCAATACCTTGTGCATGTAAACGCTCAACCATTCTATGTCGAATGGCCGCCGATGTAAGTTTTAATGGATCGGTACGCATGCCCCACTCCCTATCATGCTGACAACGTGCATCAGGATTGGAAATAGAGTCCAAATTGCTGCTTGCAGGATCTTGGGCTTCAGGTAACACGGGGTTCTGGATCCTGCATGGGTACTGTTTCGGCAAGTTTGACCCAATCGCACAGCGTGGGCATAAGCTGACTATACGTTAGATCTAATTGCAACGGGGTAATAGAAACTTGGCCCTGCGCAATAGCATGAAAATCGGTACCTTCACTGAAGTCTCGCGCGTCTCCTGCACGACCAATCCAGTAAACAGCCTCCCCTCTTGGGTTTATTTGGCTACTCAATGATTGAGATGGATGACGTTTCCCAAGACGGGTTACGGCCCAAGAACCCAGATCCTCATACGGCTTATTCGGAATATTAATATTTAATAAAAACGGTGCTTTTGAAGACTGTAAAAAAGGAGTACTTAAATAGTGCTCTACTATCTTTGCAGCCATGCGCGCAGCGGCGTCAAGGTGCTTCCAGCCTTTTTCTGCTAGAGAGAAAGCAAAAGCAGGCACGCCAAACATAAACCCTTCTGTAGCAGCTGCCACGGTTCCAGAATACAGCACGTCTTCCGCCATATTTTGCCCATCATTGATGCCGGAAATGACCAAATCGGGCTTGTAGTCTTGAATACCCATCATCGCCATATGCACGCAATCTGTGGGGGTCCCATTCACATAACGAAAGCCATTATTGGCCCGAAACAACGAGAGAGGGCGCGCGAGAGTCAGCGAATTGGAGGCTCCGCTACAATTTTGTTCAGGCGCAAATACAGTCACCTCTCCCAAAGATTGCAGAGCCTCATATAAAGCGGCTATCCCAGGTGCAAGATAGCCGTCGTCGTTACTTAGCAGGATTTTCATAGTGGGGATTGTAACTGAGGAAGCGCGCAATAAAGAGGGCCATATTGAAGTGAGTAAGTTATTTTCAGATAGGGCTACAGAGCGCGCCTATCTAAAACTGCGCGTGCTAGCGTGCCTGCATCTACATATTCTAGCTCACCGCCAACAGGTACTCCTCGTGCCAAGCGTGTGACATGCAAGCCTTTTGGTTTAAGCATTTGCCCAAGATAGTGGGCCGTGGCTTCACTTTCACTAGTGAAATTGGTTGCCAAAATAACTTCTGTTACTACGCCATCGGTAGCACGTTGAATCAGTCGATCAAAATGCAGATCATAAGGCCCCACTCCATCAAGGGGGCTCAAGTGACCCATCAGCACGAAGTATAAGCCCTTATAGGTCATTGCCTGTTCAAGCATAAGTTGATCTGCCGGAGTTTCCACCACGCATAAAAGCGTTTGATCGCGTTGCGGATCTGAACAAGTTTCACACATTTGCACTTCAGAAAAGGTATTACAGCGTATACAGTGAGAAATATTCTGTACCGCATGCAACAGGGCATCGCCTAGACGTGCAGCGCCCGGGCGGTTGTGCTGCATCAGGTAATACACCATACGTTGGGCTGATTTCTGGCCTACGCCGGGTAAAACCCGGAACGCCTCAATAAGCCTAGCCAAAGCATTTTCCATCACGTTATCAAGTAGTGTTTCTGCATATCGCTATGCATGTAGTAGAACCTATTCATGAGGACACACCCTACCAAAAAATAGAAAACCCATCGTTGCACTGTGCTTTTCAATATGCTGATAAGCGTACAACAATGGGTTATCGGCTACCTGTTCTGCCAGATCCAAGAGCTAACGACAGATAGCGCTTGGTAGGAATGCCTACCTTCACTCTTTTAAAGAGGCAACTTAAAGCCAGCAGGATTGGCCATATTTTGCGCATTCGTAATTGCGCCCACTTTCTTTTGCACGATGGCTTCAATTTTTCGAGCAGCATCATTAAATGCAGCAGCGACGAGGTCTTCAAGCATTTCTTTATCTTCTGAGAGCAAGCTAGCAGCTATAGCAACGTGACGCACTTCATATTTGCAAGACAATTCAATGGTTACCAATCCAGCACCTGATTCGCCTTTGACGATGGTTTGAACCAGTTCTTCTTGAATTTTCTTCATCTTGTCTTGCATTTGCTCAGCTTGTTTGATGAGCTCGGCAATTTGATCTTTAATCATAAAATGCTCCGGGGAAAAGTACGAGACCACCAGGCTCTCGTGAGAAATGGATAAGAATATTTTTATTGCGAGCCTTATAGGGCATGCCCTATAAGGAGCAACAGCCTCGCAGTATTTTTCATTTTGATAAAACCCAGGTCCTAATTTTCGATCTGAACTTTGCTAATAGAAGAGTAGGGTTTAAGAAGAGTAGGTTTTAAATTACTCGAACCGAGCCCGGTACTAATTGTGCATCAAAGTGGCGCTGCAAATCTTGTGCGACTCGGCTATTTTCTACTGAGTACTGCGCTTCTTGCTGCCGCTGAGTCTGTACCTTCTCTAAATCCTGAGCGGCAGTGCGCGTAGTGGCTCCAATTTCGGTCTTGATCACCACCGCATGCTCAAAGTGGCTTTTCAAAGCCGCCTGCAATTTATCTACACAGTGCTTCTGAGCCAATTGGTTCAAATGCACACGCAGCGTGAGGATATTATCCTGAATATGAATAAGCTCACTATTCACTGCCAGCTGATTTGCTAATCCACTCAGGCTAAGCTCAGAGACTAAGGCGGGCCAGTAGGCTAGATCTTTCAAGCAATCTAAAGACGGACTTTGGCCAGTGACAAGAGGCGAATCTACTACTGCTTCTACTGCTTTTTCAAAAGCGGGCGGCTCTACTTGAGCAAGAGCAGCATCCCTGTCCTGCACCGACTTTACCAGTTTTATAGGCACCGGATTTGCTTGTACCATTTTTTCTGTAGAACTGGCTACTATGTCAACCGGTTTCACGGCAATTTCAGGTGCGGCTACTGGTTTAGCTATAGGAGCTATAGCGCTTAATACCTGTGATACCGGCGTAGTGGCTCCTGTCTTTTGGTCGGCAGAAAAAGGCTGAGAGGGGAGTGTATTCGTGCGCTTTAAGCCCTCTTCGCTTGGATAAAAAGCCAGCATACGAAGCAAAGTCATCGTAAAACCAGCGTATTCATCTGGCGCGAGGCCCAGTTCACTACGTCCAACGGTAGCAATTTGATAATACAGCTGAACCTGCTCTGGAGTAAGCCTAGTAGCTAAATCTTTGATATCAGCGCAATCAGGATCTGCCTGATTCAAAGAGCCAGGCGCGTACTGCGCCCAAGCTATACGGTGTAAAAGACTAGCCAAATCTTGCAACGCCCCACCCAATGAAGCACCGCGCGCCATCATTTGGTCCGCAATATCCAGCACAGCAGTCCCCTGCCCTGCCGCCACACTCCTCAGTAGATGCGCTAGATACTTCTGGTCTAAGGTGCCAAACATCTGCTGCAGCGCTTCTGTACTGATTACCCCCGCACTATAAGCGATCGCTTGATCAGTCAGGGAGAGCGCATCACGCAAGCTCCCTTGCGCCAAACGCGCCAAAATAGGTAAAGCCTCAGGAGTGTATTGAATATGCTCAGCCTGCAACACCGTTTCAAGATGCGCCACGATTTGCGGCGCAGTCATCGGCTTTAAGTTAAATTGCAAGCAGCGTGACAATACCGTCACAGGTACTTTTTTAGGATCGGTGGTTGCCAGAATAAATTTGATATGTGGAGGCGGCTCTTCTAGCGTTTTGAGCATCGCATTGAACGCATGCTGGGTAAGCATGTGCACTTCATCGATCATATAGACCTTAAAGCGCGCAGCCACAGGCGCATACACCGCTTGCTCTAGCAAAGCGGTCATTTCTTCTACGCCACGGTTCGAGGCTGCATCCATCTCTACATAATCGATGCAATGCCCTGCCTCTACCTCCAAACAGGCCCTACATTTCCCACAAGGTGTAGCGGTAATACCGAGTTCGCAATTTAGCGCAGTAGCCAAAATGCGCGAGAGTGTCGTCTTACCTACGCCTCGAGTTCCGGTAAATAGGTAAGCATGATGCAACCGGTTTTGTTCTAAAGAATGTACAAGCGCCCTAACAACATGCTCCTGACCAACTAGAGAAGCAAAACCTTTAGGGCGCCATTTCCGTGCAAGCGCTGTATGCGTCATGTAAAGGGTATATTTGGAGAGGAGACCAAAAGGTCTAGTTTTCAAAGAAAAAAGCGCTGTTGCAGCGAAGAGAAAATGCAGAGCGGTAGAAAATAAAGAGGGACGAGCCCGACCCCCGGCACTGGCGACATTAGCTGTGGCTGCTTCGTTCCCGATCTGACCAGATTCACCATGCCCCCATGCGGGGAGGCCCGTCGATGCGCATTGTAACACTGTGTTTTTAAAAATTTCAAAAGAGTTTTTATTACATATCTACAGCCCTCATTAGGCCGGACATGCAATTTAGAATGCGCAACAGGTTCTTAGATTTATCTGCCCCCTTTTCTAGTACACTCTGTTTAGTGTAGCATTGCACTTTTTTCGCCTAACGCGCACACTTTTTGTCTACTTTCACGCACTCCTCAAGCTGATTTAAGATCTACATTCTCTTAGGCCCATACTGCAATGAGCGACCTTATTAAACCGGTGAGCGACGCCTCTTTCGACATTGATGTCATTCAATCCGGACGCCCTGTTTTACTCGATTTTTGGGCACCATGGTGTGGCCCTTGTAAAATGATCGCAAAAGTCTTAGAAGACATTGCAAAAGACTATGGCGAGCGCCTGCAAATTGCAAAAATTAATATTGATGAAAATCAGTTAATCCCTGCAAAATTTGGTGTGCGAGGCATTCCTACCCTTATTCTGTTTAAAAATGGGATCATGGTTGCTCAAAAAGTAGGTGCACTCTCTAAGCCACAGCTAACCGCTTTTTTAGATGGTCACCTGTAAAAACCCATTGAAACGCGCAAAAACATTTGTAGGTTGGGGGAATGTTGGAACCCCAACATGCGCGCTAAAAACATATAATTCAGATGTACTATTACAGTGTTTCTTCTTTATAAAAACTGAATTCAGAAAAAAGAAA
Source organism: Mycoavidus cysteinexigens (assembly GCA_031963225.1). Classification (GTDB taxonomy): domain Bacteria; phylum Pseudomonadota; class Gammaproteobacteria; order Burkholderiales; family Burkholderiaceae; genus JASSUD01. Next base: position 16,844 of record JASSUD010000009.1, on the reverse strand, counting down.
ACGCTTTGTGGGCAGCTATTACACAGAAATGCTCCCTTTTTGAGGGCATATACTATATTTTTATATATTCCTATTTTTTTATCCGCCATTATTTATACAGGCCGCGCTATACAGCCTATCAAATGTTTAATTACGGCTCCTTAAGCCTCCCTCCTTTTTCTTCTATCCCTCTTCTATTTCTCTATTCCTCTCTGTGAGGGGATCTTCTCTATGCATTTATCTGAACTCAAATCTCTACACGTATCCGCACTCATTGAAATGGCCAATAGCCTCGATATTGAGAGTGCGAACCGTCTGCGCAAACAAGAACTCATGTTTGCTATTCTTAAAAAGCGCGCCAAAATGGGCGAAATGATTTTTGGCGACGGCACACTAGAAGTATTACCTGACGGCTTTGGTTTTTTACGCTCGCCTGAAACTTCCTACTTAGCTAGTACCGACGATATTTATATCAGCCCTTCTCAAATTCGTCGTTTCAATCTACATACAGGCGATACGATTGAAGGAGAAGTGCGCACGCCTAAAGATGGTGAGCGTTATTTCGCTTTAGTCAAGGTTGATAAAGTCAATCACTGCTCGCCAGAGCTATCCAAACATAAAATTATGTTTGAGAACTTGACCGCTTTGCATCCTGATGTGCCGTTGATTTTAGAACGTGATATTCGGGAAGAAGAAAATATTACCGGGCGGGTTATTGATATTATCTCTCCCATAGGTAAAGGACAGCGCGGACTCCTAGTCGCCCCACCAAAATCAGGTAAAACGGTGATGCTACAAAGCATTGCACACGCCATCACCACCAATTACCCAGATGTCAAACTATTTGTTTTGCTAGTAGGCGAGCGCCCCGAAGAAGTGACGGAAATGCAACGCTCCATCGCGGGCGAAGTCATTGCCTCTACCTTTGATGAGCCCGTTACTCGCCACGTGCAAGTAGCAGAAATGGTCATTGAAAAAGCAAAGCGTTTAGTAGAGCTCAAGCAAGATGTAGTTATCTTGCTAGATTCCATTACCCGCTTAGCCCGCGCTTATAATACGGTGATCCCTTCCTCTGGCAAGGTTTTGACTGGCGGGATTGATGCGAATGCATTGCAACGGCCAAAGCGCTTTTTTGGCGCGGCGCGTAATGTAGAAGAAGGGGGCTCCCTCACTATCATCGGCACGGCGCTGGTTGAAACCGGCAGCCGCATGGATGATGTGATCTATGAAGAGTTTAAAGGTACGGGGAATATGGAAATCATCCTCGAGCGCAAACTCGCCGAACGACGCGTCTTCCCGGCCATTGATGTGAAGCGTTCAAGCACACGCCGCGAAGCTTTGTTGATCAAACCTGATATCCTTCCGAAAACTTGGATATTGCGCAAATTTATCCATGATATGGAAACCGTCGAAGCTGCTGAATTTCTGCTCGATAAAATGGGGCAGACTAAAAATAATGCAGAATTTTTTGAATTGATGCGCCGCACGAATTAAAAGCGGTACTGAACACCCGTTATCTCCCTTTACTTTGCCATCGCTTTTGTTTGGCACTGTTAACCTTTCTTTTCGTTAACTTAAGAGCTTTTCCATGAAAGAAAATATTCATCCCGAGTACCGTGACGTCCTTTTTGAAGACACCACTTCCGGCGACAAATTTATTATCCGCTCCACGGTCAAAACCGGCCGTACGCTTGAGCATGAAGGCACAACCTATCCCTATATGCGCATCGAAGTTTCTTCAAACTCGCATCCGTTTTATACCGGCACCCAAACGCATCACCATACCGCCGATCAGGTTGGCAAATTCCAACAAAAATTTGGCAAACTTCTCGGAACAGCAACACCCGCTGCATCCGATACCCCTGCGTAACTCCTCTTGCAAGCGATTTCATAGCGCATGAACTCCTCAGCGGTTCGCCTTACAGCCTCAGCGACGCACGCTCTGCCTCGCTGGATTTTGTTCGCACTGTGTGCAGCCTATATTGTCTGTGGGCTTTTTGGGCGCGACCCTTGGAAAAATGAGGATGCAATAGGTTTTGGGGTCATGTGGACGCTATCGCTTGGTAGCTGGCATGACTGGTTGCTCCCCAACTTAGTAGGCAAACCGCTCACATCCAGTGGGCCGCTTGCTTATTGGTTGGGCGCTTCTAGTATGCGTCTTTTCAGCCCGTGGCTCTCGCCTAGCGATGCCGCGAGGATCCCTACTGCCCTTTTATTTTGTATAAGCGCAGCTTTTATCTGGTGCAGCACCTACTTACTAGGGCGCCGCGCAGAAGTCCAGCCTTTTAAATATGCTTTTGGTGGAGAGCCGTCCTCTAAGGATTATGGCCGTACCCTAGCTGATGGGGCACTCTTTATCTGGTTAGCCTGCTTTGGTTTGACCGAACGCATCCACGAGACTACGCCAGAGCTAACGCAATGCGCATGCATTAGTATGCTGCTCTATGGGTTAGTTCGCCGCTTAGATAAACCGCTTCAAGGCACCGTATGGTGCGCCCTAGCCTTAGGGTTACTTACGCTGTCAGCCCATCCTTTTCTACTTTTAGCAGCCTTAGTAGGAATAGCATTTTTCGCGATTATCACGCACTCGCAGGCTCATCCAACCTCCCCCTCTTCTTTTGTCAATGAATCCACGCCTACACCTACTCGTAGGAGCCAGAGTGTGCAGCTACTGGTTGGAGGGAGCCTCTTATCTGTTTTACTCTTCGGTTGGCCCTTAGCGGCTTACTGGGCTTTACCTGAGCAAGCCTCGCTCTATCTGCAAATGTGGAGCCTAGATCCCTTTCGCACCTTTTCAGGGCCTTTACTTGCACGCACCAGGCACTCTGCCCTAAATAACGTACTGTACGTACTCAAAAATCTACCGCTTTTTGCTTGGCCTGCTTGGCCGCTTGCATGGTGGGCATGGTATAGCTGGTCGCATGCTCGGCGCGCCCCTCATATTGTTTTACCGCTAGCATTAGTAGGCCCCTTGCTGGCTGTTATTCTCCTTCAAACGCATAGAACCAATCAGCTTTTTATCTTGTTATTGCCTGGCCTAGCCATCCTGGGGGCTTTTGCGCTGCCTACGCTCAAGCGGGGGGTAATCAATGCAATGGATTGGTTTGCGCTACTCAGTTTCACGCTATTGGGCAGCTTTGTATGGACGGTGTGGATTGCTGCACAAACTGGCTTCCCTAGCGCTATCGCGCACAATTTAGCTCGTCTTCTGCCCGGTTTTCAGCCTGAATTCCGCATAATGAGCCTGACTTTTGCGCTACTCGTTACTATTTGCTGGTGCAGGCTTGTAACCTGGAGATTAGCGCACGCGCCTAAAGTACTATGGCGCAGCGTCATCCTCTCCTCTGCAGGCACTACATTAATGTGGGTGCTCTTAATGACGCTATGGGGACCCTTTATCAATTACAGCCGTACTTACCGTGCAGTCGCAGCAAACATTGCCTCGCACCTGCCAAAAGAATACCGTTGCATTGCACCCGTTCGGCTTGGCAATGCACAAATTGCCTCTTTTGCCTACTTTGAGAATATGCGCTTTGGGTTTGATGATGCAGCGTCTTGCGATTTGCTTTTACGCCAAGACGCTGAAGACTACAGCACCCCCCAATCTCCTGCACCTTACCGTTGGAAACTGCTCTGGCAAGGCCGCCGCTCAACCGATCGAGACGAACGCTTCCGCTTATATATACGCACAACGCATCATCCTTGAGGACACGCCCTAAAAACACGTCTGCAACTAAACCATAGGTTTAGGTGAGATCCACCTACGATGCATTGTTTTTTTTAAGCGGAAATTACTCTAAGACTATGCCTCGCATGCTTATCATCTCGCCAAACTGGATCGGCGACACGGTCATGGCACAACCGTTATTTCATTTGCTCAAACAGCAACATCCTGATCTTATTCTGGATGCACTAGCCCCTCCTGGCCCCGCGGCCATGCTTGAGCGTATGGCTGAAATCAATCATATTTACATCACACACTTCACTTCCAAAAAACTAGAACTTCTCTCACGCTGGAAACTCGCTCGCCAACTTGCCAAGGTAGGCTATACCCACGTATATGTCTTACCCAATTCAGCTAAATCCGCCCTTATTCCCTGGCTAGCTGGCATTCCTACGCGCATAGGCTATTTAGGAGAACAACGCTATGGGCTCTTAACCCAGCACCTGCCCAATCTAAAAAAACACGATACACGCCCTTTGATGGTGCAACATTATGCGGCCCTCGCAGGTGCCTCTTTGCTCCCTATAGATACGACTTCCCCTGCTAACTTACTCGAACAACTCGCATTACAATTTCCATTCCCCAAGCTAGAAGCACAAGAAAACGATGCGCAGTGCTTTTCAAATTTAGCTACCCGCTTAGGATTGGATGCAAGCCGCCCCTTCGTCACTCTATGCCCAGGTGCTGAATACGGCCCTGCTAAACGATGGCCCCCCGCACATTTTGCAGCCCTGGCGCACCATCTAAAAAATGCACAGCCTGATCTGCAAATTATTGCTCTAGGAATTGCCAAAGAAGCTCCGCTTGCTGCCGAGCTCTGCGAAAAAGCGCCCCATGTACACAATCTATGCGGCCAGACTACTTTAAGCGAAGCATGTGTTCTGATTGCAAAATCCCATGCCGTAGTTGCCAATGATTCTGGCCTTATGCATCTAGCTGCTGCGCTGCACCGCCCCTTATTAGCCCTCTACGGCCCCACAGATCCCCGCCATACTCCCCCACTCACCCCGCATGCACGTATAGCCTGGCTAAATCTACCATGCAGCCCCTGCTTCGCAAGAACCTGCCCACTTAGCCACAATCGCTGCCAATGGGAACTCACTCCAGAATTGGCGCTAGATCATGTAAAAGCTTTGCTTACGTAACTGATGTTACGCAGGTATTCAAGAAGGCGGTGGCGTGCATGTTGGGGTTCGTACCTCACCACCAACCTACCGTCCTATGCCTTTTCTTGTGGTCGGTGGAGTTTGATGAATCCCTTTTACATAGCTATTTCGGTAGGTTGGTGGTGACGAAGGAACCCCAACATGATGACCACTGTCTTTTTGAATACCTGCGTAACATCAGTTATGCAACACTGCCAACCTACGCGGGAGGGCCACTCTTCTCTTCTTCTTTAGCTTTTTTATAAAGAGTTTTCATTTCGTTGATACGTGCTTCGATTTCTGCGCGTTCATGTAATGGAAGCTTGGGGATTTGGCGGGCGGTTTGTAGTTGGAGGATGGCGGAGGGCCAAGCGCCTTCCAGTGCGTACTTTTCTGCTAGGGCGCGGTGCTGGTTAACCTTATCTCCTAGCGCTGCGCTAGCAATGGCAAGGTAGTTCCACCACAGGGTTTGATTAGGTTCAAGTTGTGCTTGTGTACGTGCTAGGGCCTGTACTTCTCGGTAGTGTTTAGCTGCAAGCTGTGCTTTTATCTGTGCTTCTTGCGCAGCACGTGAATAGGGCCAGCGCTTAACTACTGCTTCGGCTAGCGCTAGAGCTTGCGGATGAGCAGGTTTAGGGCCTAAGCCCATTAATTCAATTTGTAAGATATCTAGACTGCGTGCATACCTTGCGTTATTGGCGGCGCACAGTCCTGTGCGCTTTGGAGCGAGGCATGGCCCTGAGCGAAAAGCTTGTTGGGCTTTTTCAAGGTCAGCACGTGCAGAGTCGGGTTGGTTGGCTAGTAGATGCGCTAGCGCCATACCGTAAAAATTGGCAGCTGGATTCGGCGCAGTTTGGCTGTTGAGCGCATTACTGAATGTACGCTCAATGCGTGCATATTCGTGATCTGAGCGTGCTTCTAACACCTGAAGCTGTGCGCGTACGAAACTGTATTCAGGATCTTGCCTGGGCTGGCGATAGCGCGTGCGTTGCGCGCGTTGCGTCATATCGGCAATGCGTTCTCGCGTTAATGGGTGCGTGCGCATATAAGCGGGTAGGCTGGTTTCGCTAGGAGCGCCAACTTCTAGGCGTTCAAAAAAAGCAGGCATACCGTACGGGTCATATCCTGCTTCTTCCAATAAAAGAAAACCAATACGATCGGCTTCACGTTCTGCTGCTCTGGAAAATTTTAGCTGGCTATCTACGCCATACGCTTGCCCACTCATGGCCAAGGCGCCTCCTAGATCTGCACTTCCGGTTGCAACGCCTGCAATCACCCCTAGCAGCATACCCGCAAGCGCGGCATAGCTTGAGCGCGTATTGGCTGCCCCTTTTCTTGCACTATGACGCTGCAAGACGTGCCCCATCTCATGAGCTAATACAGAAGCTAGCTCAGATTCTGTTTGCGTATTGGATACCAGGCCCGTATTGAGGCCAATAAACCCTCCTGGTAAAGAGAATGCGTTGATTTGCGGATCGCGCACAGCAAACACTTCAAAATCTGGAGCAATATGCGCAAATATTTTACTTAGCTCACTAGCTTCACTGCGTTGTAACTGTGTGCCAGAGCCTGTGTATAAAGAGGAATAATCATTCTCTATATAGTGTGTTTGGCTATTCGATCCAGGGCGGGCAATGCGTACGGCGGCTGCAGCTAGCCTTTGTGCAACAGTAGAAAAATAATCGCGTACTCTGGTGTCTGCTAGATAATCTGGGTCACGCCGAATAATCTGCATAATACGCCGCCCCCAGTTTTGTTCTTCCCACGGTGTGAGGGTGCCTTCGGAGCCATCGCCTAATTCAGGTAGTACAGAGGGGTGCTGTGCACGTTCAGGCGTTAGCAGATTGTTAGTTTCTGGAGATCCGAAGGTATCTATGGATTGCTGCGAGTTTGCAGGGGAAGGAAAAGTAAGGGGGCACTGTGCAAGCGGTTTTGCGCATGCGCTTGCAGTTAGAGGGTTATTGAGAGCGGTGTGTGTGGAATCAGGCGTACGCGTAACCGCATGTGCTGCAGTGCCTGCTAAAGCACAACAAGCACTCATAATCATTAGCCGGACTTGAAACACACTCAAAATCCTTTTTGTGGGTTGGCGGTGGGGCATGGCCTCAAACCGTCCTTTTAAAGCCTGCAAATGCAGGCCAAAAGCGATGTTTACAAGTCGGTGGTGCGCATGTTGGGGTTCCTTCGTCACCACCAACCTACCAAGGTGCCTATGTAAAAGAATTCTATCAAACTCTACCAACCACAAAAAAAGCAAAGAACGGTAGGTTGGTGGTGAGGTACGAACCCCAACATGATAACCGCTGGCCTTTTAAAACCTGTATATGCAGGATTACAAGTTGGTGGCGCGCATGTTGGGGTTCCTTCGTCACCACCAACCTACCGCTTTATTACACGCCATAGGGTATGCACGACAATAGGGAAAACCGCTGCACTAATACCTACGAGAACTATGATATTCAAGTATTGCTTTACAAAAGGTAAATTACCAAAAAAATATCCGGCACATACCAAGCTCACTATCCAAAATATGCCGCTGGAAATATTAAAAAATTGAAATCTTGAGAAAGGCATACTGCATATACCAGCCACAAAAGGAGCAAAGGTGCGTATAACGGGTAAAAACCGCGCTATAAATATTGTTTTTCCTCCGTGGCGCATATAAAAATCATGTGTTTTTAACAGTGCGTCTTTATCTAGCCAACGCCGCTCAGAAGTAAATATTTTAGGACCTATAAATTTGCCTACCTGATAATTTAAAGAATTACCGAGTATTGCTGCTACTATGAGCAATGGGACTAATAATGAGAAAGACATACTACCTATTGCACAAAATGCCCCGGCGACAAAAAGTAAGGAGTCTCCTGGAAGAAAAGGAAGAATAATCAGCCCAGTCTCTGCAAAAATAATGCAAAATAAAACCACATATCCCCAATTACCATACTGTTGAATAAAATTTCCCAGAAAATGGTCAATATGCAGAAGCATATTAAAGACGTCTCCCACCATTTCTGAAAAATAACTGACAAATTCCACAGCATGTCCTCCTAGGAGTTTTTATATAAAACTTTAACAAAATAAAACCAGCGCTCAACTATTTCTTATTTATATTAAAACAAGAACATTTGTACGCTGGCTTTTTATAATTCAACATACCTACATAATTTTCATTATTTTATATGCATTTTTCGCTTTAAAAAACGAGATGTTGCTTATTTTTGCGAAAATTTGGAGATACGTTTTTATTTCTCACTCTTCGGATCGCTGGCACAATCGCTCCGCCGTGCTTCCAGTTCCTGCTGCGTCTTGGCAAGTTCTTTAGCTAGCAATTTTTCATCAGGCAGCATGGTCTGATACTCTGCAGCTAGCACCTTGTTAGGCAGACCTTCTAATGCGTAACGGGCTTCAGATGCCCCTTTCTCAGCGCAAAGAATCAAACCCACCGGTGGGTTTTCTCCAGGCTTCATCCAATGTTCACGCGCATAGTTAAGATACAGGTGCATCTGTCCCGCGTCGGCATAGCTAAACTTACCAACCTTGAGGTCGATTATCAGCAAACATTTGAGGCAGCGGTGAAAAAAGAGTAGATCAATGCGAAACCAATTGTCGTCTATGCGCAAACGCCGTTGGCGACCAACGAAAGCGAAGTCATCGCCCAGCTCGAGCAAAAAGTCAGCCAGATGCCGGATCAATGCATCTTCAAGATCAGATTCAGAATATTCATCTTTAAGATCAAGGAATTCCAGCACAAAAGGGTCTTTGATAGACTGCTCGGGCGTCAAAAAATCACTAGGTTCGGCTACCCTGCCCTTTTGCAGCATAGTAGCTTTGTTATAGGATAATGCGGTACGCTCATAAAACTGGCTGCTGATCTGTCGGTCAAGCTGGCGTACCGACCAGCCACCACTTAGAGCTTCAGTTTCGTAGAAGCGGCGGGCCTGCTCATTTTTCACTGAAAGTAGTCGCACATAGGCCGACCAAGGTAAAGGAAATGTCTTGGCAAAGGCAGGCAAATCAGCTGAACTATGCTGCAGCGACTCCAAAACTGGAGTATCGACAGAAATCGCAGACAGCGTCTGCGATTTCTGTTCAATAGGCCATCCCAGGTAAAACAGGCGCATCTGCTCAAGATTACGCGCGGAAAACCCTCGGCCAAACTGGACGGATAAATCAGCAGATAACCGCTTGAGTAAAGTCTGTCCATAGGCGGCCCGATCCTGCCCACCTTGCTCAAATTCAACAATACGCAGGCCGATCTGCCAGTAGGTCATTGTCATCAGCGTATTAACACTACGCACTGCCGCACAACGAGCACGCTCCAGCAAAGCGACTATGTCGCCATGGATACCACTGTAATCCGGATTGACACAAACGAGGTCAGTCATGCTTAAACCTTACTTCTCGACTACATCTGACAGGCGCAACCACTCAGCTGTATGGTTGCTGTATATCAATACGATATTCATATCACTCCACCAGCGCGCACTCTGTGCAGTCCCGATAGTGGCGCTGGGCAAGGGTGTGTTGTCCTAAAGCTTCATGCAGGTGAGCGAGTTGCCCATGTAAATTACATAGCAGCCGTTTATCTGTATGCGCAATGGCCAAGCCCTCTTCGAAGAAGGCTTGCGCTTTCCCCCAGAGTTTTTGCTGCACGCATAGGCGCCCTAATGCACTTAGAAGCTCGCCATCGTGAGGATGTTTCGCACGCCAGAGCTCTGCATGTTCGATAAGCGAGTGGGTATGCTCCGCTGCGCAAGCTGGATAGAAGCGTAGTAGCTTTGAGTTCCACTTTGTTTCTAAGGCGCTCTCGATGAGGTGTTGTGCAGAGCGCATATCCCCCAACTTCAATAGCAAGCGTATGACACACTCCACACTAGCGGGGGCACTACGTTCAATAGCAGATAAGCCATTCCAGCATTTAAGTAGTGTGGGCGCACTGTCGCGATGTGCTTCTAGCAGTTGCTCTACGGCTTGCACACGCAAATGCCGCGCTAATAGAGGTTTAATGCCATCATGTCGCTCTAAGAGCGCTATACAGCGTAAAACTTCTGGCCAGTGTTTGAGTTGTCGGTGTGCACGCAATGCGATGCGTTGTGCATGGGGGGTACGTAATGTTGACGGAGCTGCGTTTGCCAATGCATCCAATGCAGCTTGCGCTTTATTCGCTTCTGCATACAAAAAAGCAGTGTGAACGGATTTGGCATCCTGCCATTTTGGTGATAGTTCACGCGCTAACCAGACTTCCCGCTCTACAACATCTTGGCGAAAATGCGCTGCATGGGCGGCAATTAAGCTTGCTGCATCACGATTATTCGCACTCAGCGCGGCGCGGCGCGCTGCTTTTTCTACCTCTTCAAAATGTCCTGAAAAAGCATGATTCAATGCATCTTGCAAGGCAGCTTGAGCCTTTGCTTCCTTGGAGCGGGTTCGATAGCCTTTGAATCCGAGTGGCAATGCGCTAAGCCCATGTGCAATGCGCATGAGCATGTAGAGCAATAACAGTACCAGCAAGCTCGCCACCACGAAAAAATTCAACGAGATGTCGATTCGATACGGTTCGTAAACAATTAAAACGTGCCCTGTATCCAGTTGCCCTGCCACCGCAAGTGCTACAGCCAATGCAAAAAGAATGGCCAATCCCATTACGCCACGCATCATCTCGGCCAATCTCCAAATTGTATTGATCTCATAAGGTATGTCCTCGATTGCCCCAAAGGGCGGACCTCTATTTTGCTGTTGTGCGTCATGCGTTTTTTATTGATCAATAGCTTCTAAACTGTTTTTCAGGTTAGGTAAGGTACTGCTTTTTGGAAGGCTATTTATTTTTTCAATATAGCTGCGCACAAGCTGGGTTTTAGTAGAAGCCGGGTCAAAATAATGCGTTAGTGCGAAATCAACAGCCTGCAGATCCGCCGTTAAAACTGCGTCATTACGTGCTAGCAAAGCAAGCCGTGCAGAAAGTAAGCGCAATTTCAGATTTTCACGCAAGAAATCCCCTTCTTGTGGAGATACCCGCATCGCATCGGGATAGTCGATACGACGCACTTGAACTAAAGCATGCAATTCACGTAAAAACCCGTCCCATATTCCCTCCACCATGCTCTTTAAGTTGGATCCCGTAGCTTGTTGCGAAGTAGCCGGCGGGGCTGTAGAAGAGGTGGGAGCAGCTGGGGTTACTTTAGCCATGGAAGGCGAAGCCACGTCTTCTTTTTTTGATGGAGAAGACGTTAAGCGGACTTCTCCAGCTAAAGGCAAGGTATCTATTTGCTTATAGGCTGTGTCTAATAGCGCAGCCATGCTGATAGGGTCTACTACAGGCACGGCTTCAAAAGCCGCGAGGTCTTGCATGAATGCTGCGCGTATCTTTTTTACTTTTATAGAATCCAGACCTCTAAGCCGCATGAGCGCGCCCTCTAACGCAAAACGCGCTAGGGAGATATTGCCTGTAAGGCTCAATTGCTCATTAGCTGTTTCAAGCATTCGGCGTGTCTCAATCAAAGTCAGGCGCTCACGATCGCGTGCAAAGGTTTGATAGAGATCGTCAAACGCTTTTTGCTGCGTTTTGATTTGCTCGATTTGATTATTAATTTGAGCAAGTTGAAGGTCTAGTTTTTGTACTCCCTCTACCGCTTTTTGGCTCTGGGCCTGCGTTTCTTTCCAGAGTAGTGCATTGTCTTGCAAAAGAGCTCGCGCTTGCGCTTGCTTAGTATCAAGCACGCGTCTTAACTCTAAAGTGAGATACGAACCAGCTGCAAAGCACGCCACAAAAAAAAGCAAATACATTAAATAGATTTTCCAGCGCTGACTGGAAACCTGTGGCGTATGCTTTTCTGTCGGGTCTTTGCCTGCATGAGCCGGCGCATCAGGTGTCGATAAAGGGGGAGCATGCCTTATCTGCTCAGAAGCAGAATTGGAAGAAGGAGGCAGACTCGAAGCATCGTGTGAAGGGTTCATACGGAGTAAAAGAGAGAGTCAATGAAAGGCCGTCACTCAAAATCAGTGTTCACCCACGGGGGCATCGATATAGGCCTGTAATGCGCTGATTATAGACCCACCATACAAATAAGATCTCACCAGCTTACTAAAACCCAGCGTGAGTGCCAAATCGGCCACTCTGGCATGCGTAACAATAAGAGTCTGCTGTTTAAAACGGGCATATTGATCAGGAGACAGCGTCGTGCAAGCCTGTGTATCAAGATGACGTAAGCTGCCAGAGCTCGTCAATACCCAGAATAGCTTTTGATTCCCATTTTTTTGCATAAGCGCATTGGCAATAGTAGCCCACTGCGCCTCAGAGGGGTTGAGCCATTGGCATGTATAAGCGCATACGCTTTGAACTTGCACGTTTTGGGACTGTAAATAGTGCGTCAGCCAGTCACGCCCTTGGGTTCCTCGTATGATTAATACAGGTCGAGCGCGTAGTGCATCCCATCCTAGTGTATTTTTTAGCTCAAGCGCAAATGCTTCTGAATCGTAGCGTGTCGTGGTAGCTTGGGCCTGCGCTACATTCTCTGCACCTGCAGGGGCAATGATCTTATAAATAGCAGAGCACACACCATGGCGTGCCAGAGCAGCAATACTGCCTGGACCCATCACCCCTATAGGTACCGTGATTGGCCAGTGCGTGTCTGTTGAATCTACAGCACTCTTGCACGACGCAGGCTGATGCGCCCAAAAATGATCTACGGCCGTAGGAGAGACAAAAATAACTAGAGAGTAACGCTCTAAATATGTCCAAACGGCTTGTAGCGGCTGTACGTCTTCTACTGCATGCATATTAAAGAGTGGGCACTCCATCAGATCAAACCCATTCTCCATCAGCGCATGCGCTAATTCGGCGGAGGTCCCCGCGGGGCGCGTCAATATGACCAGAGGGGGCTCCATAACCGAAGTACTAAGCATCACGGCCTCTCGCTCTAGCCTCTGCACGCTGCATAAATACTTGAATACTCTCCCGTGCACCCTGCTCCACCAATGTCTGTGCCACCGTTTCTCCAAGCGCTTGTGCCGATTCTAGGCTATCCACTACAGCATGCGCCTTTGCACTGTGTACACGCTGCCCGTCTGGCGCAGTAATTAATGCGCGTAAAAATAAAGTACGGCCTGTGGCGCAAGCTTCTTCAGAATTCCCCTCAACCCACTGTGCAAAAGAAGCGAGCGGCACATCGCAACTGCCTTGTAATAAAAGGGATACGTGGCGTTCAGCCGCTATTGCCCAGGCAGTGGGCGCATGGTGCAAAGGGGCTAGCAAAGCAAGCAGATCTTTTCGATGCGCAACGGTCTCCACAGCCAGAGCCCCTTGTCCGGGAGCCGGCAAACAATCTTGTGCAGGTAGCATGGTATGGATGCGCGCTTCTAACCCTAGGCGCTCCAGACCTGCCGCTGCGAGCACCAACATAGCGTAGTGCCCAGCATCTAATTTAGATAAGCGCGTATCGATATTCCCGCGCACAGGCAATACCTGTAAATGAGGATAACGTGTTTGTAGCCAAGCCAGTCTGCGCAAGCTGGATGTGCCAACCACACTGCCAGCAGGCAGGTCTGCTATTTGTTTGCAGTGGGAAAAAGCAGGAGCAAGCACACAAGCGTCTAGGGGATTTCCACGCTCTAGTATGGCTGCTAAAGCAAATCCATCGGCTACAGTAGCCGGAACATCTTTTAAAGAATGCACGGCCAAATCAGCCCGCCCATCGCGCAAGGCCGTTTCCAGCGCATTGACGAAAAGACTCTTATTACCCACTTCAGACAAAGGGCGATCCAAAATCTGGTCGCCCGTAGTCAGCATTCCCTCTATAACTATGTCTATTGCAGGATAACGTTTTTGCAACGCCTGCTGCACCTGCTTGGCTTGCCACATAGCCAAACGGCTTTTTCTAGAGGCAATAATCAGCTTTTTAGGGAGAACGAAAGAAGGAGGAATCAACGGCATGAGGGAAATTTAAAAAAGCTTCCCACCGTTACAGTGGGATAAGGGTATTTTGAAACAGGACTCTGTATTTTTTACTGCAAAACGGTAAGTTGGTGGTGATGAAGGAACTCCTACATGCAGACCACTGACTTGTAATCCTGTACATGCAGGTCTTAAAAGGCCAGCTGTCATCATGTTGGGGTTCGTGCCTCACCACCAACCTACAATGAACGGTAGGTTGGTGGTGACGAAGGAACCCCAACATGCATACCACCGACTTTTAATCATCGATTTTGTCTCCTAATTTTTCCGAAAAATTCAACGCTCCAGACCAAGCTCTTTCCTCATATCAGCAAGACTGATGCGTGGTTCCTGGCACTCGAGTGCAGCCCGTGCTTCCACGTATTTTTGATGGTCTTGTAAATAAATTGCCAGTGCTTTTCTAATGTAATAATTCTTTTTCTATGCCTGAATCAAGTCTTACGGAGAGCATGATGTTCTCCTGTTTTTACATATAGCGTATTACGTGTATTACATTATTGACGCAAGCTCAATTCTGGGCTCAGCATGACTAATCAAGTTGTAATTCTATAAAACTAAATAGAAGGCACTGAATAAGGAAAATAGATCATGTTCGGCCGTGCTGTTTCTCCCGCCCCCATAATCAACCAAATGCAGGCTTCAGCGCAAAGCGCTCTATATCAAGCGAGTCTGTACAAGGAAACGCAGAATTTTGAGATGGCCTTAATCTTTTATGGGCATGCCAAAGTCTCCTTTAAACGTATTGCAAAAGCACGCCAGATAACGCCTTCCTTATCCCAAGTAAAAGAGGCTGTCATTCAAGCCCACACACCTCAGACAGCCGAAGACGAAGCTTTACGACAATGTATCGCACAGGTGTATTTTGAGCGTGCCCAACTCCTGGAAAAATTGGGCGATGAGGACAAAGCAAAGGCAAGTTATCAAAAAGCGCAAAAGTGGGGCTATCAAACAATACCCGCTGTATCGGCTACGGGTGCGACCTCTTCTGCAAATCATGCCATTAGCTTGGCTCCGTCCTCTGCCTTTTTCCCTGCAAGCGTTTCCCTTACCCCACCACCTCAGATACCCGAAGCGCGCCTACAGGAAAGGCATCAGTGGGTCGCGCAGGTCTTTGAAACCATATTGAAACAATTTCAGAACTTAGACTTATGCCAAAGCTCACCGAGCCTGTTTTTGGTCTATGCGCATAATAATGAGCTTGGTAAAGCCGATGCAGAAGTCTCTCAACGTGTGATTCAATGGTTATCTAACCTACGTTCTAATTTATATTCTGGTCATTCAGCCGGTGGACACCAGGCTTTACCGCTTCCTGCGACGCCAGAGGATAGCGCTAAAGCCAACGATATTCTCTCCAGTCAACTCTGCCTATTGCCCAAGCACGCTGGCACGGTAGAGCATGTGGTGCTGTGCGGTTCAGAACTATTGGGCCGCTATATGGCCTCTCCATACTATCAGGGTTTTTGTGAGGCGATTCAACGTGCTTATCAAGAAGCATCTCAGCGTACGAATGACTTTACTCAGGTTGAGGCTGCGATACGCAAGGTGGTGGATGCAAACTTAAATGAAAAAGAATTTCATCATGCGCTGACGGAATTGGCCTTTTTGCAAATCCGCTATGAGCACAAAAAAGGTGAGCATGGCATTATCCCTCTCCTACTTAACAGTAGGGCTTTGCAATGTTTGCCGAAATTTATTCTCGACTCGACGACGATTCGCATTGAAGACTCGAGATGGCGCACACCAAACCTGTGGAATGGGCGGCAGACGTATCAAGATGAAGGTTTGCACATCGGCTTCTTTAAGCTTTTAAAACGACTTTTCGTGAAGCAAGAGCGTTACATAGATCTGGTAGAAAAAAAGATTTATCAGGCCTGCTTGCAAAAGCTGCGAGAGGATCAGTCGCATAGGTTGACGGCAGAGGCCTTTTCGTTGTTCTTGAATAATGCTTGTGTGACTGCGCTCGACGCATTGAAACGAGATCACGGCGCTGATTTACGGGAACTGAATGTTCAGAAAGCGTATGAAAGCATCCTGACAGAAATCAAAAAAATCAAAGGCGAGGCGCTAATAGAGCCTGATCAGCTTCGCTTGGCTTTAGCGGCCTCGTATGCTGCCAAGGGCTTGGATATCCAACGTCTATCCGGCTCAGCACTGTCGATGGAACATTGCTATATCAATCTAGCCATTGTGGAGTACGAGAAAATTCGCAAGGAAGAGGAAAAGCCTAAAGAAGAAAAAGTGGTGCCAGACCAATTTCATCGTTTACCGAGTTTCGAGGCAATTCACTCCAATCAACAAAAATTAGTGCCACTCGAAGAACTCTTTGATCCACGAAAATTAAGTAAAGACAAGACAGTGACCCCGAAGCGGATTTTGATTCGCGGTCGGGCGGGTGTGGGTAAAACAACGCTATCCAAAAAGATTGTCTACGAATACACGCAGAAAGGGCAATGGCGAGGTCTGTTTGATTATGTGCTCTGGATTTCGTTGCGTACGCTCAAGGGCAAGTCAGACTGTGATCTCGTGACCTTGTTTCATGAAATCTATTTTCATACTCATTCCAAAGGGGTGGCGTTAGCCAAGACGCTCGAAGCGCAAATTAACGGACCAGCGAAAGAGAAAACCCTGTTTATACTCGATGGTTGGGATGAAGTGGCGCAGGAATGGAATAAGGACGACCCGATGGCCGAGTTCCTGACGAACTTGCTCAATCAGCCTGCAGTACTGATCACATCTCGGCCTTATGTCGATTTGAAGCAAGCGCAGCCGATGGATTTAGAGTTGGAGACGGTGGGATTTAGTCCGGAAAATGTCACTGCGTATCTCGACAATCCGGCCATGATGCCTGTTTCACAGGCCCAGGAGATGAAGCACTTTATTCAATCCACCCCTTTTATTCAAGGATTGGTAAATGTGCCGATTCAGCTAGATGCACTTTGCTACAGCTGGGATGAAGTTAAGCGTCTACAGCCGGAGGCGCAAGACTCGGTAACGATCACATCGTTATATCAAGCGATGATGAATAAATTATGGCGTAAAGATATGC
>JASSUD010000034.1:0-29062 GCA_031963225.1 Mycoavidus cysteinexigens | reverse complement strand
ATGAAGAGAGTATATATTGGCGGATGGATACCGCTATGGCACTTGATGATTTTGAGTTTGGGTTGATAACATTGTTGCTATGCAGTGTGCCTTTGGCTTTTTTTGCCCCGATTTTCTACCTATTTTTTATGCCAATTACTGCCGCACTGATTTTTATTGCAGACGTATGGCGCAATATAACTTTAGTTCATCATGGTTACTATGGCCCACTTTAAAAAGGGCTATTGTTTAATACGATATATCCAAGTTTTTACCATCCATTTTTTTGCTGCTGCCTAGTAGCTATGGGAAATAAGCATGAATTCTGCAGGTTCTATACAGGCGCAGCCTACTTTTACCAATGCCCTACTTCATACTCCTCTTGAAGTGGAAAAAATGGAAAAAGGAGATTGCAGTACAGTAAACGATGATCCTTCCCTTAAAAGTAAAAATGTTTACCAGAACCCGGTTACCCCTGAGCAACACCCTAAAGTTAGGCAGGTCGATATGCTAGGCAAGATAGTAGTGACATTACTTTTCTGTTCAGCATTAATTACTTTCATATCTGTAGGCCAACTTATGGTAGCTCCTACCTTCGTTCTTATGGTATTGGCTGTGATTTTAGGCATGTATGCCGATTTTATAGAGAATTATTATTCTACTCAAAAGCATCAAATTTAATAATCAGCTGACAAAATACTTCATAAAAGCAAAATACATACCATACTCTAGAAGCATAAACAAAACACTTTATAAGCCTATAGTTATATTATGCTTTTTGCTGTGCTAGTGGTATAGATTCAAAGAAAACTTTTTGCGTGCTATAGCATTAGATAATATTTCATGACTTTCGATCATTTTTTAGAAGAGAAAAATTCCCTGCATAAGGAAATACACAGATGTGCCTTATCCCAATATCTGCAATCTGCCCTCCATATCGTAGTCGATCAAATGATTCTAGTCAGAATGACGAGATAGAATCCAGCCAACCTCTTATAAACAGAAGAGAGGAGGGTGGATTAACTACGGCTGCAATAAAGGATTCCTTGCGACCTTATGCTCAAAGCATGGCGCAACTGGATCAGACAGGCAATTTTGTATGCACATTGTCAGTCCTTTCTTCTGTAGCTTCCATATTGACTTTGCTCTTACATAGTCTTGAGCAGTATCATGAAAATCATGAAGTGATATTGGGTACTGAGATCCTCAATCTTTTACTTATGGTATTTATTAACGTGAGGAGATTTTTATGGTGCTCCTCTTTGTCAATTAATGCATCCAAAAAAGCAGTTGAGTGGCTGCAACAGCCAGATCACTCATCAGGGCAAGACACAACGGCAGACGGCGCAAGCACTGCACAACAATCGAGGAGTTGCTTTGCACCGGTTGTTCGATGGTGGCAGAAATTAAGTGATAAAGATTATCTATACTATTTATTAAGATTTAATTCTTTTCTCTTTATGGCAGCAGGCTCCTATCTACACATTACTGAAAAAGAT
Organism: Mycoavidus cysteinexigens; assembly: GCA_031963225.1. Lineage (GTDB taxonomy): Bacteria > Pseudomonadota > Gammaproteobacteria > Burkholderiales > Burkholderiaceae > JASSUD01. The sequence goes on along the minus strand of JASSUD010000034.1, from coordinate 27,584 downwards.
CACGAAAATCATATGAAGATATTAGCGTATGAGGGAATGGGCGCATGTTTCAGCGTGCTTTTTGCTTTGGATGAGGTAACAAGAACCAGATTACACAACCGAAGACAACAAAGACTATTGTTGCAGAACTCGATAGAAATGCCAAACTATCAAACCGTCTAGGGTTTCATAAGAAAGATTATATAACTTGATATATTTTACTGAATAAAAATGGTAATAGCTAATATCACCTTAGAAGAAGCTTTGGCAAATCAAGAGCAGTACGAATTAGAATCGGCTGAGGAAGCAGAGCAACTAGATCAAGCTATTGACCTGTGCCTCAGCGGTAAAGAAATTGCGCTGAATGCTAGCTTGCGAGTAATACTAGATCGCATAACGTCAGAGATAGATGCTGCGCTGCAGGATGGCGCTGAAATACTGCCCCAAACACTGATGGTGCTGTGCGTAGATGAAGCCAAGCGCGCCTGTACAGAAGGATTGATTGCCCAACAGGATCTACCAAATGCAGCGCTTACTCTGTGCATGGCAGCTAAAAAAGCACTCTCCAAACGCAAATTTTAGTGGGGAATAGATTATTTCCCGCCTCGAGCTGCCCGTAACGCTTGATAAAACGCTCTCCACGCTAATGCTTGTTCTTTCCACTGCTGACAGATGCTGGCATTGGAGATATGGACAGTGGCAAGGTCAGTAAATGAAAGTCTGCTGGATTCGTCATCAGCGCTGGTGGAGGCAATGGAAGCCTGGCCGGTGAAGGTGGCGTTGTACAAGTGCACGAAGCCAGTAGGCACAGACTGAGCATTCCTACTTTTTTGATCGATATAAAGTGGTATTTGGCGAGAAAGTGCATATTCTTTTTGCTCGATAGCGGCAAGGTGAGCATGGGCTTCTCTCTCAGTTTGATCTGCTATTTGGTCTTGCATTAGGTGCACTTGTACTATTGCTGCTTGTGCACGGGCAAGTCGGATGTCGTAACGCCATTTCTGTAGCTGCCATGCGGTATATCCACCTATCAGTACACCCAAAAGCATGGTTCCTAGCATGCGCGAGCCGCCGAACATATGCCACAGCCTGCCTATCATTGCGTGACTCCATAACGCATACAGTCTGCGAGCCATATTGCTCGGCTTTTGACCTGTTGAGCCCATTTTGAATGCAGCATGTGGTCGGCTGCTTGGCTGTATGCGCCTTGTTGGATAGCGGTCAGTGTTTTTGTAAATAGCAGCAATTTGGCAATCCCCAGGTTAAAGCACATATTCATCAATACCCGCTGACGTACTGCATCTAATGCGCTCCACCACGGGCAATACTGGTTGAGTGTCTGCTCTGCGCGTTGAATATCGTTGTTTAGCATAAGATCATTTTCATCTTGGCTAATCCCGATTGCATCGAGATTGCGGCCTGTGCCGATCGTCAAATAGCCTGTGCTGTCTCGATAGGGCTTCAAGCGTAATCCTTCATGGCGTATCAATTCCGCGCGCAAGCGTTGTTGGTTAGCAGCATCCACTATGGCACTTGCCCCGCTTGTGCACCGGCTCCCCATCCTATAGAAGGAGCGAGTTGGCGTAATTTCTCCGCCCACCACTGCGCTTGTCTAGGTCTTTTGGTAATGGCTTGTGCAGTAAGGCGATTGAGTATGGGCAAATACGGCAGACTTAATCCGACTAGCGATGCAGGAATCTGTGGCAGCATGGCGCCGCTGCCCATCGCACCTGCTCCCCATAAAAGACGCGCTGCAGTGCCGGAATCGGGATAACCGGGCCCCAGTACCTGCGCGCCTGCATCCGATAAATCTTGCATCAATGCGCGTCCTCGCGCGTACTGCCCTTTGCTTCTACTTGAGTCGGTGGCGCGTACTGCTGCAGCGAATTGTGCAGGGGTAAATAGGCCATTTTTGGAACCTGTTCGGCTTGCTGCATTGCGCACGCGCACATATTGCGCATAGGCTTGATTAATATTGGCAAGCTGCTTGGCGTGTTCTGGATTGGTTCTTTCTAAGCCATTTCGTAAGGCTTGTTTGAGATCTTCTACCGCTTGCCCCAATAAACGTTCATCTGCTGAGGCACTTTTCTCGTATTTTGCGGCTAGCATTCCGAGCTCGCTTTCAACTTGTTTGACGTGTTGACCGGATACAGTAGGGGACTGCATCAGCTTGTTGGTGATCTGGTGGCGAATAATATTTTGTAATTGCAAAGACCGAGGCTCTGGTAGAAAATGCATCGCTTTTTGCCGAATGCGTTGTACCTCTGATGCAAAATTTTTATCCGCTTGGAATGTTAATTTCGGTAAAAGCTTTTCATATTCTTGGGAGAGGGTATGGGCCAATTGATCTATGCCCTCACGCCCTATCTCTTTGGAAGGGGTTTTGCCAATTGGCGCTAATACCCGTGCATAGGCTGCACGATTGAGGTCTTCTACCGCCTGTCGCTGACTATAGCGAATAGCATCGCCGAGTACCGGTACACTAGAAAATTTATCTTCTAGTTGTCCTATCGTGCCTCCGAGCATACGTCCTGGTGTTGGCGTAATCCCTGCATCAAGTAAAATTTTGAGTTGCTTATTTCGAGAAGCATTTGGACTGAGTAGGCGCGCAAGCCCTGATGTTGCTGGGGGAATGAGTCCTCCCGCAATGCCACCTAGGAGTGCTTGATGCAATTTTTCAGCAGCAAAGTCTCCACCCTGGTTGGTAGTAGGTTGCAGTATGCTCGCAGCAGACCCTGTCGCGGCACTGTGGCCCATTTTAGAAAGTAACGTGGCGGCTCTATGCGTTGCTCCGACTCCCCCCATCATCAGGGCAGGCAACATTTGGCCGCCTAATCGAAATGTTCCTGCAGCTACCGTACTTGGCGTTTTGGTTTGGTAATCGGCTTCACGGTCTGCTAATAAGCGATCTAATTTTGCCGCTTGATCCTTTGCCCACTGCGCATGCTTGGATTGAGGTGCAATGCCTTTTGCGGCAGAGGCATATCCATGTCCCAAGAGTTGTAATCCTCCCCATACAGGATCAGACATCCCCTGCAATAGGCCCCGCCCAGCTTGTATATGCGCTTGTAATGCTGCAGCCGGTAAGCCTTTGACCATCGTACTGAGATGTGGCGATGCGGCAGGTTGAGGTGTTTCTGCTATAGGGGCAACTTCTATCGGGTCAAACTGCGCAAAAGGATTGCGTGCTGGTGATAGGTCAGCAGACTTCCCCCGGTGTTGCCCAAATTGCGCAAAGGGATTTTTATCTGTACTCATGATCCCAACACCTGCGTAGCAGAACCCGGGCCATAATATTCGTCAAAGGCCCCACGTAAGTGTGGATGGCGTTTTAAATGCTCGATAGCTTGAGTAGGTATAGTGTTTGGAATCACCGCTTCAGGCATAAACCTAGCAGGCTCTGTCTCTTGTTTAGCCTGTGGATAATCCTCTTGCATCGCTTGGTGTAATCGCCCTTTGGTTTGCTGCACATAATCCATAATATTTTGCAGGCTGCCTTGCATCGCGGCAGCGGACTGGCTGTGTTCTAAGGATGCCAAGCTATTTTGTAAGCTTTGTACTTCAAAATTGCTCACATTCCCTAATGCACCACCGGTTTTAGAGGCATCACGCATGGCTTGCAGCGCAGCAAAGCCTACTTGGGTTTTAAGGTTATGCAGACGCGCTTCTAAGTCTGATGCAGCACTTCCTGGGAAATTGGGTACACGTCCCATCGCACCCGTAATGCGAGATAGCGCGGGATGTTCTTTAACTTCTTGCGCAGCCATCGCTAGCCTATCTAACTGCGCCACACTGCCGGCTAAAGCAGTTTTTGCTCGATGTGCAGTGTTTTGCGCGCGACTGGCAATGGGTTCCCCATTTTCTGCTGTGACCGGCGTGGCGATATTCCGATCGAGATCAATGATTCGGCCATATTCCGCATCATAGTGTTTACGTGGAGAAGCTGTTCGAATGTGTGCTGCGAGCGCAGGCGCAGCCAGTACTCCTTGCCCTGTTTCACGGTTGAGCGCATAGCCGGTGGTTCCTAAGCCCGAATATGGTTCATGCGGTTTGCCTTCTAAAAGGGCATTCAAAAATCCTACCGTGGAACGATTACTATCGCCTGCATGCTGATTGAGTATCTCTTGCCGATATTGTCCTTTTTGCGCATTGAGCCCACCCTGTGTGAGCGTCGTGGGATTTGCTTGATTGCCGAGCAATTGCATTAACAGCAATAGATTTTTTTCGTAGCCTTGTGTGTTTGGGCGAGCAGCTAGCTCTTGCATCGCTTGCTCGCGTTGCTGTTGCGCATAGTCAGCTGCATGGGCATCGATAGCTGTTTTGTGGGCTGAACTGGCTGCATGTTCCATTTGTGCACCCAGCAACGCTTGTTGCTGTGCACGTTGTGCATGCACCGCTGGCCCTGTCGCCAATGCTTGAAAAATTTGTCGAAGGCCTGCGTTAATCGGATCAGCAGAAAGCCCATTGAGCATAGATCGCACGAGTTTCTCTCCCCCTTAATATTTCTGTAAGCCATATCGGCTATGGGGATTAAGCCTCCACAGACCATTGGGTTTTAGACCTGCCAAGCTCATTCCTGTGGATAGCGCTGGCAATGCCCATTTGGAAGACGCCATCGTAGAGGCGCCACTGAATCCCCCCGACATTCCCATCGTTCCGGCACCTTTTAATAGCTCTCCGGCTAATTGCTGCCACATATTGGGAATACCGGCTTCTTGGATCGCTATTTGATCTGCTTGGGCAATGCCATGCGCATCCTGGCCTAGACGGTCGAGGTTTTGCCCTGTATCGGCGAGTTGGAGTCCTTCTTGCTGTCGCAGCCTGCCGGCTGACATCGTTTTACCAAGAAGCTTTGCCAATGCCTCAGCAGATTCCCGCTGTCGGGACTGCGCACGATGCCGTGCGTTTAGATAATCTTGTGAGACTTCTCCTTGCACCGCAGAGGCTTCTTCTTGTTTTGGCTGTGCTTGGCGTACCGGTTCCATCAGATCGTGGTCTATCCGTTCAGCGATCTCTTGTTGCTGCTGTTGACGGTGCTCAGGCGCATAATCTTTAACCCGATCTAGTACCGCCTGCTCGGCTTGCTGTTGGTAGCCGCGCTGACGTTGTAGAGATTCCTGCAAGACCCGTTGCTGGCGTGCTTGAGCTTGAGATTGTGCGTGATATTGCATGGCAGTACCTGCAATCATCGATATCAACCCTGCTAAGGCTAGATCATCTATTCCGAACATAGAGCACCTCTTGTCAGTAATATTTGCTAACGCCCGGCATACCGTGAGCGCGGTGAAGTAGGCGAATACCAGGGAGAAGAGCCATATTGCCCTTGTGCTCCATGCATACCGTTGGATTGCAATGCCATATACGCCCAGGCAAGATTGCTAAACAGATCGCCTATCGTTGAGCCAGCGCGCTGTGCAGCCGCATTCTTAGCATTGGTTTCTAGCCCAGATAAAGCAAGTTGAGCAGCTTGCCCAGTATCCATGCCGGTTTGAGCCATCGAAGTTAAATTTTGGCGCGTGCGCTCATCAGCATTGCGTAAATCTGCCGCTGCGCCTTCGCCTAAACCGGCGGAGCGCTCTAAACCTTCATTGTTGCGACGGGCAAGTTCGGACTGGCTATCTATATCCGCCGATCCACCAATCAACCCTGCACGCGCTAACCCAAATCGATTGGTGCGAGAGGCTTGGTCAAACTGACGATTTGCGTCTTGGGTATTGAGATCGGTAATCGCTTTTTTTTGTTCGTCGTACAGCGCTTGGCGGCCTGCATGATCCGCACCACCAAATACTTCGTTTATTTTAGAAACTGCCTCTTTGACGCGCCTCTGTCTTTCTGCTTCCATTTCATAAGCCGCTCCTGCGCCCCCGCCTTTATGAGGCATCAAGCGCGCACCATGTTGCATGGGCCAAGCTAAAAGATGCGGGCCGCCATATTCCAGCGCAGTATGGATTGCTAACTGCTCAATATCTGGTAGGTTTGTTTCTGACATGCGGGGTTCCTTCATATTTGCCAGTGCATTGTCTGATAGGCATTGGTAAACCCGTACTGCCTAAGCAGCCTTGCCATTGCAGGCCGACAAGAAGCCTGAATCTTTTGTGCCCCAGCTTCTCGACACCAGGCTTTGAAATCTGGGCCAAATACACTCAATACCTCTTTCAGGTTACACCCGGCAAGCGCCAAAATATTCACTGCGGTAAACCGCGGGTAGGCAATAAATTCAAAAGCTATTGCCAATTGCACCTCTCCATCCTGCTCGATCATTCCTAGGACGATGTGGCCTTGCCATGCCAATCGATACAAATCATTGACGTCAAATTCGCCGTGAGCGGCTTTACGCACTACCATCTCAAACAGTGGAGCCAGGCGGGCAAAGTGCGCATTCAATTCAGCGTCATCAGTTAAAAAGTGCAGCTGCATAAAAACTTCGTTTCTCTTAAATAAGCTTTAGGCTTTTATTTTTTCAAAGAGCGATTGAATAACTAGTTTCAATGCTTTTGTGGTTATATAGAATAATATTCTATATTTTGTATAAAAGGATTAATTATGCTTCATATAGATCAAAGCCCACTCTCACCACGCATTTTGGAAATTTTGAGAAGGAATCCGATTGAAAATAATCAATTAATTGAAAGCAAAGAAATAATAACTGAGCCTAATATTTTAGGCAAATTTCCAACAGAATTGATGGAAATAATATTCCGATATTTATTAATTGATGAATATGGTGATTTTTGTAAAAATAAAATTACTTTGCTTATGCTTGTTAGCCGACAATTCCTTGGTGTGATCAATGAAATTTTAACCTATAGATCTGATGCGCAGTCATATTGGATTGAAGAGCAAATGGAATATTGCTATAAAGGCGTTCGTAAACTTTTAATGCGGTATGAAGCAGATTCGGAAAGCCTTAAAAGTTATGCTGAAGATATATTAAATAGCGTGCAACATATTGATGTCGATGCAAAAAAATTCGAAGATGTTCCAAATCCAATGTATGAATATTTTAAATGTGTAGGCACCTATGCTGCTCATCTTGCATCTCTTAATCCTGTTAAATCTGCTGATGTTTCAGCATCTATTCTTCAATTGCTCAAGGTTTTATCCTGTAAAAAAGATATACAAACTTTGAATTTCTCTATTTCGCTAAACAATACTAGCAATAGTAACCGTAACAGTTCTATTCTCCTTTGCTTAAGAGAAGAAAATGATTTCCAAGATGGAGATAATGATTACACAGAACCAGAAGATGATTTTTCAGATGAGGAATATAATAATATTATTAAGAAGCGCAATGAAAAAATAATTTCCATTGGATTGTTTTCATTAATAGACAGTATAAGTGCAATATTAAATAATAATTCAAAATTAAATCGACTCGATGTATCGCTAATAGACTGTGGCTTTGGTAATTGGGAGGCAAGAAATTTGCTTGATATATTAAAAGACTCACCAATTGAAACATTGAATTTAGGAGGCAATGGATTGTCAAGCGATTTGTTAAAATATAATGAAAATTTAGATAGAAATGGCAGGCCGCCTATTAAATTATATATATAGCAATATATCGTGATAATTTTATACAATCAGAACATAAGGATATCTTTCATTTAATAGTATTTCAGTTTTATATCCCCAGCGGCTCATAAAATAAGGTAACTGCATCGAGCCTAAAGGGGCGGTTATCCTGATGCTGGAATCGCAATGCAAAGGCACGTCCAGTGCAGCTCAGTGGTAAACGCCCGGTACTACGTGTGTTTCCGCGCATGCGCAGTACCGGCGTGATAGCGTTGGGATACTGCTCATCAAAGGCCACGGAGAATACACACGCGCCTTGCGCAATGATTTCAGCGCCTAATAAGCGTTTGAGTTGTCCTGGGGCTTTGAGATCCAGCCACGGCGTTTCTATCTTCACTTCAAAAGGCGTGCCATGGTCAGCATGCGCTTCTTCTGAGAATTGCCAAATGGTGTCTCCCTGGCGCACATATAGCGTTCCTTCCATTTCAGCGAGTGCCGATACTTCAAACGGCAAGGTATAGCGGGACCATGCAGCAATACGCGCCGTTCTCGATACTGAATAGACAAATACCTCTTTACCGAGCATGCATAAATACTGCCCTGTCCCCGCGTAATAGCGTGCAAGTGGTTCGATTTGCAGATTTTGTAAGCTTTTTTTTACCAATGGATCAATCGGACTGCCAATATCCACATCGGCTAAGCTGTTGGTATATTGCAAGGTCGTAATCGACCGAAACCCTGCACTCGATAAAAAATACAAATCTCCCGATACGGTAGCCACAGTGAATGGGAAATGCGTTCCCACATTCTTTACAATATCCATTAAGCGCATCGCACTAGGATCAGGATCGGCCTGCCAAATCTGTGCTTCCTCATGCGAGAGCACGACCAGATTATTGCTATACATCCCCAAAGCCTTCGCCATCCGATCGCCATGGAAATTGAGGCCTGTTGGTAAAAATCCTGCATCGTTTTCCAAAGTCCAATTGCGCGGGTTACCAGTGGCGCAATAGCGCACCACATCGTTATGCGTCGCAAAGAGTTTGCTCGCTGCTTTGATCACACAGGGTGAATGCGGACATTGTTCATCTTCTATGGCACTTTTTTCACTATGGTCAAGGTAATGATGTACGGTGCTACCGTCTTCGTATTCAATGGCGGTATAAATCAGGCCGTGAAACGTATCGACAAAAGGTACACTTTTGAGTGCTTGCTCTCCTTTGGGGTGCGTCACCTTGTGCGCTACAAAGCGTGTATCTGCATGGGTTATGTGTCCTTCCCCATAAAACGTATGCAGTTGTCCGCCTGCCGCAAAGAGGCCGCTGGTCCCAGGTTCTAATGTGGCCACTTTGATAAGACCAGGGCGCTTTTGTGCAGCCAGGCCTGTGGTTACATAGGCATTGCACATTTCACGCAGACGATTGGCATCCGATACCGATTCACCTTTACGCCAATCTATTCCCAAATCAAAGCGATCAAACGTGATGGTCTGCATAGCCCTATCCACGTATAAAATAGCGCCGCTGCCCATGTTGCCGGCTTTGATATTCGCGCAACAATGCATCAAATGCTTTACCCGCTACAGCAGCATCGGCATGCCGGTAATGCGCTTTGGCAGAGGCGATGGCATACAGTAAAAGCAGTTTCTCCGGTACACCGGGCCGATCTGCATCTTGAGTGAGCCTGGGCAATGCTGCGTGATACGTAATAATGACCGTATAGCGTGCATTCGGCGTGGGCCACAGCAGTAATTGATCGTTTAAGCTGTCGTAATAGCGCGGACTATCGCGTGCTATTTGCGATTCACGTTGATGCGCGCTGATCCCTTGTACCAGCCGTGCATAGTGCCCCGCATACTGCACCCCTACTTCTTGTACTCTATGCGGGTCTATTGCTTGATCTCTGGTGTGGTCGTGCCAGTCATACAAGCGTTCTCCGGGAGACGTAACCATAGACGCTGTGCAGGGGCTTTGATTGCCCTGCGTCTGTGCATACACATATTCCTGCGCTTCTTGCAAAAAGGAATTCAGTTCAGCACGATTGCTTTCTGCAGCAGGGCCTTGGGATACAAATCCCAGTCGGGTGCAAAGCTCAGCCCGCAATGCGCCCAGCGTTTGATTAGTGCTTGCCATCAGAGCTGGTTATCCAACGCTGTACTCCAGCTTCAAGTACTGATTGCCCACAGATGCCTAAAGCAGAGCCTAAGCCGATCAGAGCCGTTACAGGGAGATCTGGGATCATGGCGAGTGCGGCTCCTGCCACCATACTCAGCGCTGCTCCGATAATCACCCGCCCAGCGCACAGGCGCAGCGTGAGCTTTTCGCCTCCTGCTAGCAGTTTGCCCAGTGCAATCAATGCTCCTATGAGCGCTAATTCAATAATCGGTTTATTTTCGGTGTCAGGTGTCATTCGCAAGACTCTGTGAAAGGTGATGGATCTGTAAAAATAGGCGGTGGTGCCGTAGGCCACTCAATCTGCTCAGGAAAACCAGCTTGCTGTTCTAGTGTCCTCAAAGCGAGCTGATAGCTGGCCCATTCCCGAAAACGGCCTGCTTGATCGGCATCCAAAATACCGGCTACAAAAGCATCACCCCATCCTCGGGTGGCTATTTCTGCATGGCATAACCTCGCATCACGTTGTGCTTCGATGGTATTCAACCGCGCTTGAGGGTCTTGTTTATAAGGTGCAATAGCACCATATTTACTCGCTACACATTCTTCGTAGATCGTTCGGCCCAGTAGCTCAGGATCCGACTGCATCGCCTGGAAATCAATCTCGCCATGCAGGTCTGACACCAAAGTACACAGAATTGCCGTGTGCGCTGCATCGCTCCATCGAGGGTTATAAATGGCGTAACTCATGCTACCCTCACCAATAAACGTATAGCGCCCCAACCTGAATTACATAGGATGCGCCAGGAACCTGGGCGATTTGGAACGGTAATGATGGTTCCGTCCGTAGGAACCGGATTGGCTAAATTGATCAATTGCAAGCTGCCTACACCGTTGAGCACCATAGCGCTACTGGGCGTAAAAGCCGTATGCAAATACCCATACTTGCCCGTCCAAATTGCATCATCCTTTTCTATGCGCAGCTTCCATTGCCCCTCTTGATCGATAAATCCCACTGCATCGTTACGATGCAAAATGCCGCGCACTGCACCGCTTTCCGTATCTTGAAGCCCTAGCCAGGACTCGAGCATGAATTGGCCTGCCAGAATTTGATCGCCGGTATTATTGAGTTTGGTGTTTGGATCAAAATTGGAGCGAGTCCACGTATCTTCAGTATTGGCAGGCGTATAGCCCAGATGCTCGACCACCGCACCTATCGCAAGTTTTGTGCTGGTAACGGCCTCATCAAGTAGGTGCTCTGTCGTTACGGCCCATTCGCCTAACTTGTCTTGGGTTACTGCTCCATTGACTAATTTATCCGTGCTGACCGTATGATCTGCGGGTGTGCCCAGTTGTGTGGCTTCATCAACTTTCTGCCGTACGATTTTTTCTAGGCGCTGCGCTTCGCCTGCAGAATGGGCTGCTGCATGCATAGATTGGCTGGCGCGTTCGGCTTCTTGATTGGCGAGTGTGGCATCTACCTGTGCTGCGTGTGCGCTTTGCGCAGCATGACGCGCATGTATGGCGGCAGATTTGCTGGAGTATGAGGAATGTTTTTGTGCAAGAGCGGCTTTATCTGCTGATTCTTGCGCACCAGTATGCGCATTTTCAGCAGCATGAGCACTCAACGCGGCCTCTTTGGCCGCGTGTTGAGATTCCTCACAGGAGCTTTGTGCTTTTTGACTAGCCGTGTGCGCAGCGGTCTCGCTTTGTTGAGCGTGGTTCTCAGATTGTTGTGCTGCTTGCGCAGAAGCATTCGCTTGCTTGGCTGCTTTACGGCTTTCTTCTAATCGTCCATCAATGTTTTTCGAAAGATGATTGATCAGTTCTTCTTTAAAGCGGTTAGAAAGTGTATCGGCATCGACGATCCCATCTTGCAAGGCACCATCATCGCGTTGTATTTGTGAGAGATTTTGGCGTAAGCCATTGATGGAGAGCGAGGCCGCATCAAACTCAGCATTCAGCGCAATATGGTCCGTTTGGTCGCCGTTATCCTGCATAAAGTTTTTTCGGCGTTCGTAGCGAGGAGCTTGCATCATTCCTCCTTACGTTGCCGAAGGCGTAGATAAAGCAGTAGAAACTTTGCTCTTGGACGCTGATTTGGCAGTCTGCTGTAAGCGTTGTGCAAGTTGGCCGCTGTGTTCTTCGCCGTAGATACTGCGTACCACTTCTTCTCCGAATTTGAGCACCAGGCGCTTATATTCCTGCTTCTCATCAATCGGATATGTCCCCGTTAATGCGCTATCCTCGACATTCTCTATCCCGTAGAGCACCTGCAAAATAGGCAATTCATGGGCTGCTATCGTGGTGGGGGTGGTTGTCTGCGCATCTCGGCGCACGCGGACATGGTGTAGATCACAATGCATCATAGTTGCTCCCCCCTATTGAATCGCCAAAACTGCATGCGCATTTGCACGCGACATCGTGAGCGCACAGCGCACCGTAATCATCGCGTAGAGGGCGAGCGTGTTATGTGGGCGCGTAGGAGTGACGATATGTACGTCATCATCGCGGTATTTAAAATATTTGAAATTGAGGAAATAACAGCGCTTTTCCCATGGAATCAGCGGGGTTTCGAGTGCGTCGAGGGTTTCAAAGTGCGGGTCCCAGACGATTTCTACGCCTTTGAAGTACAGGCCAGTACTGCCTGCTGTCCCCACGCCGGCATCGAGCGTTTTAGGACGCGCTGCTTCGGCGTTTTGCACCACCCTGATTTCTTGTCGATACGCATCTAAAAAAGCCGATCCCGCCAAAATAAAATCGGGTGCACCGCCATTACGAATACAGCGCCGCCAGGCTTGCTCCATATGCATACTCAAATTGCCTGAACGGCCGGTTTCAATGCCGGTATAGGTGGTATTGCGCCACCAGGGCATTTTTTCTCGATCTAGGCCGCCTAATATGCCGGTAGAAGGATCAGTCGCTACCAGCGCATCCAGGCCTGTTACTGCATCTGCAGAGGAAGTACCGTCACGATGTAGCTCGGTATCTAAACGATCTAAAAAACCTAGTTTTAAGCTTTCCATTTGCTCATCGAGCAAATTCAGCAATTGCACTTTCTCGTTTTGTTCCAGCCGATGTTCACCATGCTTGCCTTCGCGTACGTCAATGCCTGCACCGAAGAGGCGGTCATAATCCAAATACAACCCATCTACGGCGCGTCGCCACGGAAATTGCACTTGCTCCGTCGTATGGCGCTTATTAAATTCGACCGGCGTTTCGCCATAGGCCCACGCGAAGTGACTGTCATAGTCTTTACGTACGTTCTCGACGATATGTTGGCGTGCGCCAAAGAAGAGTTTGCGTTTAGAAAGGCAGCGTTTGAGGAGCGGGCGCTCCACACCGATTTGATCAATTGGGATATTGCGTAAATAGTCGTCGAGCGAGACTTTGGTGAGTTCGCGTAGATCATGCGCAGAGATAGGCATATCGAAGGTCCAGTGGAAAAAGCACCATGACCGTTTTAGCCGCGCAGAGAAAAAATCCTGCACGCCATAAACGGCCTACTTTCCACACCGACCCCGCACGCCACACGGGAAAATAATGCTCACAGCGCTTGCAAGAGTGAAACCGCATTGCAATCTATTTGAATAGTGTGTGAGAAAGAGCGCTACCGGACGCGACCCCGGCGATCACAGCGACGTATTGCGGTGGGTAATCTTCTTTCCTCAACCTGCAGTTGCCGCACGCGACGCTCGGCCTTACAGCGATTCAGTCTACGGGTTGCGAAGTAAAAGATTCTTTGTTACATGGAGTATGCATGGTATTTATATTACGGTGGTATTTTTTTAAAAAAATTTCCTTTCGAAAGGATGGGGCTGAATTAAAAATATTTTGATATAACTCGAAAAAATAGAGTATGTATTGGGTTTTATAGTGCTATGTCGAGATGATATATACATTACTGTAGTTTATACAAATAATTGCAAGCAATATAAAGGAAAGGTTATGGATATTAATTTTCATACGCTATCGATTCAAAACAATGCATATATTCCTCCAACAAGCAAAAATAATCCTTTCCAAGTATCACAAGAGAGGACACCCTTGCAAACTGGCGAGACAGGAGAAAACTATATCTCTAAGGTGCCTATAGAGGTGTTGATAAAAATTCTTGGTTTTGCTTTTGCTTCTGAAACCGAATCCAGATACTCCGATGCATCGAGATTATGCGCTTTGAAATTTATTAGCCGGCAATTTTGTGATGGAATCAACATGCTACTCACAACAGGTGATGCTTATGGTATTAAAGCACAACAACAATGGAGTAAGGCAGTAATTATAAATTATATTAGTCGATCACGCTATGTTGAAAATATGCCGGCTATTAAAGAGTTGCTAAGAGGTATAAAGCATTTAGAAATTTATTTTGGTGGACGTCATAATCAGTATTCTTTTTGCGGTATATCTTCAAGCATCGATATGCTTTTGAATTTTTTGCGCGCCATAGCAGAGCTTAAAAAACTTAAAACCTTGGACATATATATAGGTGAAGTACCTGCAAATATATTTATAGATAATGTAATACATATTCTCAAAGAATCTCAAAATTTATATAGCGTTTATTTGCATTTTTATGACAATAGACTCACCGCTGCAGATATGGAAAAACTGGGGTCCGCATTAACTAAGTCTATTGCTAAATTTTGTTTGAGTCGTAATCCAATTGAGAGCGCAGGCATAAAAAATTTAGCGCCGTATTTTCAAAATACATCTATTTTTTATCTTGGGTTGGATAATGTTAACATAGGAAATGAGGGTCTCCGGTTGCTTGCAGAAAATCTGCCAGAAGGGAAGTTACCAGAAACGCTGGAATTATTATCATTGGAAGATAATAATATTGACCATGAAGGTTTGTCATATCTCAATAGCATTTTGCCGAATAATATAAAAAATATAGATTTATCAGAAAATAATATAGGTAACGAAGGCGTGCCACACATAGTGGATTTGTTAAAAAATAAAGGTATTGAAAAATTATATTTAGGTGCAAATAATATTACATTTAAACACCGCGGCGCTGAAGTATTGATTGATGAATTGTGTCATACAGAAATACGATTTCTGGACTTGAGAAATAACAGTGGAACGAATAATAAAATAGAAAATTTTAAAATAAAAAACAAAAATAATAAAGAAGTAAAAATAGATGTTATTATGAGCGAATATGCTCCACCAAGCATACCATTTGATTAAATATATTTCTATGAATAATAGCGTTTGCATCTATTTTTGACTGAATATTTTGTTATAATGCATTTATATATCTACCGCTTTAAAGGTATTTTCTTCTCAGTGGTTTTGCTGCAACAGTCCCGCATCTCTTATAGAGCGTGCTGGACTGTTGCAGTGATTTAGATTGACATTTTTTGATGTAAGCGTATGGCCCTATGGCCCTATGGCCCTATGGCCCTATGGCCCTATGGCCCCAAAACGCATACTCTGATGGCTTGTTTTTTTAATTCGTCCTTTACTAGACTCTCTCGCAATTTCGCCCCACCAAAATAGCGCAAAGTATTTTTCCAGCGTATTCCATTGCCTTATACGCTTCTCCCACTGCGCATGCGCGTGGGCAATATCGCGTTCATAGCGCACATACACCAACCGCAGACAAGCCAAACCACATGCCAATAAAATAGAAACCAGCGCCGTCGCTGTACAGACCATCCCCACTGCTTGGATAATCACTGCTGAAAACACCCCCGCCAAAATAATAGCAACCGACAGATAAAAGGCCGATTGCTGTGCTCTGGCCCGAGGGCTAAAGTCCTCAAAAAATGTTTCTATTTCCTGCATGATTGCGTTTAAATGGAATAGGCAGTCTAAAATCGCATCCTGTTCTTCAAGGGATAAGCATGTCTCTGCGGATGGCTGCAGATCCTCGCATGCTTGCTTATATTCCTGGAGCAATAATGACAAGTACTCTTGCTGCGCGGTTTCCACTCCTGAATAGCGGAACCAAGCATCTTCTTGTAAATCTTGTTGCACCATGCCCCATTGGTCTAGCAACTGCCTAGTCAGATTGCGTTTGCGGGGCGGTTTACATAGCGTTTGATTGGTAAAAGAAGTAGATTTTTCAAAATCCGTAGCAGCGGTAATCTGTTTGGAAAAAATCTCCTGATACTTACGCTCCTTCTGGTAACCGAATGAACGGTAAGAAGAGCCGTTGCAAAAAGACAAAGACACCGGAAAGCACACCATCACGCACTCCCTCAAGTAAAGTCTCAAAATAGTATCTCTACAAAGCAATAGAAAGTCTTTTGCTATAACCCCATTGCCTCCATACGCTGCGCTAACCGATCTGCAGGTGCGCTTTGTCCAGAGATACCAGGTTGCCCCAGCGCTGCGGAGCTACTGCGAAGAGGCATTGTCGTGCTGCGTGGTGCTGGAGCGATACGGATCTGTTCATACATCCACTTAATGGCATGTTCCCACTGAGTGGGCTGATACGTTTGCACAAACGCCTGCACATTGCTTGGCTGCGCAAAATGCTGTTGAATCGCCTGTATACGAGCTGCATGGTCTACTTTGTGGGCGTTTTGCTGTAAATAGGTGGCGATAGATTGCTTCCCTTGATTGACGGCTATTTCAAATTGCACCTGATCTTGTTGCGTTTTTTCATGGGTTTGAACGTGTTGCTGAATGGCTTGGTGTTGCCTACGCAATGTCGCCATTTCGAGTGCCCGAGCACGGGAAAGTGTGCCTTGTTGCACTTCCTGCCCTAAATCGGGGTAGTCTGCTAGGGCATCGACGCCTGGGAGTTCTATACCCAGTTTTTGGCAGAGGCTTGCACGTTGTGCTTCGACCATTTGAAGCGCCGTATGCAAATCAGCTGCCTCGCCTGAGCGCACCAACGACCCAAATTCAAAGGTCTGTGCTAACTCCTCCGGCGTCATTCCAGTGGCTTGAAACATCCCGCGGATCTGCTGTAATTCGCCTTCTACCTGCCGACGCTCCGCTAACATCGTTTGAATGCGTGTTCTGCTGCGCTCGGACTTCACGCCTTTTAGGAGAGCTGCTTCTTCAGTATCTGCTGCCGTATCGTTGGGATCTGCTGCCGCTTCAGGGCTTAGTGTAGATTCAGCTTCTGATGCGCTTGAAATTTCTTCCTGTTCTTGCTGCTTGGGCTCTACTTCGCTTAACGTATCGAGCATCGCTTGCAAACGAGGTGCAGGGTGGTCTGAGTGAGAGGCTTCTGGTATGTCAGGATTTGCTGCTGATGCAGGAATTTCTGCAGCTTCTGCGTCATATTCTCCTTTAGAAGCCGCTCCTGCGCTTGAGGGCCATGCAGTATCCGTATCATTTTCCATCGTGTATTACTCCTTTATGCGGCCGTCATGCCCAGACCTAGACCATTTTCTACAGGTCCTTCTGGCTTAGGCGGTTGAGCCATTTTTGGAATGAGCGTTTCGACATCGACGTCCTCATTCTCATCAAATACTTTGACGATGATGCGCAGCAACGCTTCTAAGGGTGCCGCTTCTTCGCCTTTGGCACGCAGCTGCATCAATTGCTCAATAAGGGGCATGATCTTCGGTAGCAACTCCATCCAGGCTTTTTGTTTTTCCAATGTATCTGGTGCCCCGTTGGTACCAGCCCGTATTTTCACTTGCACCATGTCAAAAACTTGCGCTTTACTAAGTTCAGGCCAGTCATAGCTTGGCTGTTCTTCGACTATGGAGCGACCTTCGATAATGCGTGTGGTCATAATAGGTGGCCCCATATAACGCTGCACCTGCTGCGGGGTAAGTTCCTGTAACAGCATTTGTGCGACATATTGCGCAATCTGCTGTAACCAGCCTTTGAGTTTGTCTAGAAACTCCGATACACGGCCTGTCAGCGCTTTGTCCATCAAGGCGGCTTCGGTCGCTGTTTTTGCTTGGGCAATCATCGATCGCGAGGCATCTTGTAAGCCAGTAACTTGCTCCCAATCTTGGCGAATAGGGCTGGTGTCATAATCGGCAGGGTGAATCGGTATATTTTGACCAGGCTGGATGACTTGCTGGATGGGTAGGCCATTACTCTGCACCAGCACGATTTCGCCCAGAGTGGCTTGGGTATGGCGCTGTATGGTTTCTGGCGCAGTATCAGTCGATACAATCCAGTGGGGGCGATTCGCATGACGATGCGCGGCGAATTTATCGCGGGTATCGTTGTGCTCGTTTTGGAGTTTTTCGGTCAAATCGACGAGGCATGGGCCGATAATTTTTCCGACTACTGTTGAAAACGGCAGGATAAAAAACGGATACCAGCGCGCGCCAACGCGAGGCGGGGTCCAAGGTTCACGTACAAAGAAGGGGCAGCCTTCCACCAGCGTATAGACGCGATCAGTGCGCCGATCCCACACTTCGATCACGCATATTTGCTGATCTTCTTCTAGCGTGGGGGTGCAGGATGCTAATCGCCTATCTCGAGAAGAATTGGCTTGATCAAAGGGTTGGTTATAAGGGGTCGCGCCGCGTAAATCGATGCCATAGCGTGCTTGCGCTTCCTGCCGATTCATCGGAATACGTTGCGCCATCCAACCTGCTTGATACACATTACAAAATTCTTTGATATCGGGATCGATCAGCAGATGGTCTGCCGATACCAGATCGATGACCAGGCCCTCTGCATGACTTACATCGGTGTGTGATTGCATACTGTCGACCAGCTGCGCATGCTCTTCTTGTTGGGCCTCTTGATCCATACTGGCTGCAGGATCATGCATATCCTGGTGCAAGGGGGTTAACTGCGAGCTATGCGTCTCGCTATCGTGTAGGCGTGCTGCCATCATCGGATCGCTCTGCGCTTCGCGCTGATACATCACTTTTACAATACCGAAATAGCAGGTCATTGCGGATGACACGGCATCTTTAGCGCGATCTTTGAGATTGGCATCAAGAAGTGCGCGATTAATTACCGTTTGCAGCGTGTGACAAAACAGCGATAAACGCTGCTGCGGATACCGAGAGGTGACACTAATTTCAGGGTCACGGGCATAGATATTTGGCAATATGGCCGCTATCGTTGAAAAAATCAGATTAGCCCGTAAGCGACAAAACTCTGAACTAGCGGGATCTTGTGCCACATCAAACCCAGCCACCAAATCCTGGTTATGCGCCATGCGTTTGTGCCATATCGACCACTGGTCTTTGGCACGCTCTAGGCGTTGCATCCAGCGTTGTGCCAAGGCATCGGATTCTGGATGAGGCAGAGTGACTGCAGGATCTTCCGTGGCTGACATCATCCAACATACCTCTTCCACAAAGATTGAATAAAGTTGTCATGGCCACTATGTTCTTGGGACGCTTGCGCGTTAGGCATAGCACGCCGTCGCATCACTCCATAGCGGGTTGCATCCCACGCATGATCTTCTGCGTCACTATCAACATCTTCTGGGTTAGTGGGATCGCCATGTAGTTCTGGCACGGTGCGCAGCCAATGAGCGCAGGTATTAAAAACTTTGAACCGACCTTCACAGAGCAAACGAATCATTTCTTGCGCCCCATTCACTCGTGAGCCTGCGCCATTCCAAGCAGGTAGCCAGCGTATGCCGTGTTCGGCAAAGATTTGACCGATAGAGCGGTTTGCGCCGTATTGGCTAAAAATGGATGGATCGGCTAGGTTTTGGCGATAGACATAGCCCAAGCGGGTGTCATGGTTTTCAATCGCTTGAATTTTTTTGGCAACGGTTGCCGCATCTTCTCGTGAGCCCATATTCGGTGTCCCACCGTAGCCATATAATTCGCGCCAAAGGTAGTGCACGCCATCTGGATCCAGCGCAAACCACAGCACCGCATAGGGTTTGGCATATCCCCAATCCATGGCTTTCCAGACGCGCCAAGTCGATGGAATAGGAAAAGGAGCCACAACATGCTGTTTGGATTGCCACACGTTTTCTAAAAACGCACCAGCGTGGATATCCCAAGAACCGTCTAACCACGCTTGGCGGCGATTCACATCACGTATGGCTTCAAGCGTGGGTAAGTAATTGGGATCGTTTTGAAGTAGGTGCGTATTTTCGTGCAGCGTGCTGTGCAGGCGCACGCGCGGAAGTTGGCCGGGTTCGTTGATAATGTGTCCCGAAGGCATGCCACCAGAACCAATGCGAAAGCGTGCTTTGACCGCACTGTGACCAGGGCCATAGGGATTACAGGTTGCGCGCACCATTCTGGGCATACCAGGATGCGATGAGCGGCAGGTGCTCTGCATCGACTCATAAAATCCGAGCGTGCGCCAGTTCGTCAGCTCCTCAAACCCGAGCCACGGATATTCATGGCCGTGGTAATTCCAATAATCGTCTTCGGATTGACCGTATCGGAAAAAAAGCTGCTCACCCGTCGGCCAGGTCCACACATAATCGGATGCATTAAAACGCGCTTCGGGGAAAATTTGTTTAAACCAATGCTTGGATTTGGCCACCACATCAGCGAGTTGGGGGTAGGTCAAACGAAACAGTGCGCCGCGCCAATGGGCTCCCAATCCCTGTCCCACATGCTTGGCAAAGCTCATCAGCAGCGCATCGGTTTTACCCCCGCCGCGCGTGCCTTCGAGCAAGACCTCAAACACGGGACACGACAAAAATAAAGTTTGGCTACCAGGATGTGGTGACCAAATCACATTATCGGTTGAAGGGCCCATAGCAAGCGCAGTAGCGGCCATCTATGTCTCCTCACCTGCAGGCAGAGGCGGCATATCGGACCGATTTTGCACAGTAGGCACTTGCAAAGCCGCTTGCTCCCAGACAGGCGGCGCAAGCACTGCAGGCACCACCAATACGCCTCCCACCAAAGGCTGCCCATTTTGACCGGTATGCTCGGCTTTGATTTGGCAGGGCAGCAATTTAGGGTAAATTTGCCCCCAGAAAATCCGCGCATTCGCGGCTTCTTCTTGCGCCCACGCCAGCATGCCGTCCACGCCTCCTAAACCCTGTGCAACGCGCTCGATAACTTCTTTGACGGTGCGCGTAAGTTGATTGGGTGTGCCTTTATGCCGCCCACCGCGTCGCTCTCCTGGTTTTGCGCCTCTACTCATGCTGGCAGCTCCTCGGAAAGGGTATGATGGGCTTGCAAAGCTGCTATAACTGGGGCGCTCAGTTGCTTAAAACTGTTTTGATCTAGGCGAGTAACCGTTAACGAGCCTGCATGGGTTCCATGAACCTGAATCTGTTGCGCACCTTTCACGTCGCCAATCAACACGGGCGGATCGCTTTTAAATCCGTTGCACTGATTGCTCGCCTCAGCGGCTCCTACCAACACCGCAGGCCAGGTAGTCAGCGGACCCAATTGGCGATAACCACGATAGCGATTGACAAATTCATTGCGCACAAAGGGCCAATCGGGTTCTTTTTTTTGCCCCAATGCAATCCATCCCCCCATATCCTGCAAGACTTGTTGGATGAAGGCATCATCAAATGTCACGCTGACATGCGTGCCGACTTTGCGTATCGCCGCTTCTACTTTGGACCAGGCCATCAGTGCGCTATCTTGCGTGGAGCCTTGCAACAGGCGCACGACATCGGCAGGTTTAGGCAAAAACTGACCGTTATCAGGATTCACGCAATGGCGGGTTAACGCATCGTGCACCGCATGAAAATCAAAAGGCTGCATTGCATTCCACCAAATATTTCCGGTAAAGGTGGATAAATCCTGGCGATAGAATGAAAAAACATCGCTTAGCAAGGCAAAAAACGATGACCGATCTCTTTCATGCATGCTGTTCTCCTGCGCTTTGCAAGTTATCATCGCCTAACGCAGTGGCAATGGGATAACGTGCTAGCACCACGCGCACATCTTCCCAGTCAAAAATTTTCATCACGCTCCACCACGCGTTGCCTGTAGATTCGGATAATGCTTTGCCGTGCAGTACGTAGACCTCACCAAGCAATGCAAAAAACGGCTCTCGATCTTGCTCGATCATCCGGCTCTCCCAGCTATCAAACGTGCCGCGATCTCGCGGTTATGCGCCTCTAGAGCAGCTTGTTTGCCTACCACTTGGCCTACCATACGTTTCGTGGATTTCATCTGTGCTTGAATGCCTGCTGCGAGCCATCCTGCAGGCTCTAACGGCTTTTCCTGCATACAGCGCTGAGCTAATTCCCATGCCTCCATAGCCCCAAGCTGCTTAACCGCCGCACCCAATAAAGATCGGGCTGAGCGGTCCATTACCCCACGTTCAATCAACCACGGAACTGCCAAACGAAACAATGCATCTTGCGCATCCAAGCCGGATTTCGAGCTTTGCTCCGTTCCGTTAGGAACGGAATGTTTTTTAAATAAATCTCCTTCTCCCTTTCCTTCTCCTTCTCCCTCTCCTTCTCTTTTAAGAGCATTTTCCAGCGGAATTTTTGTGGAAAGGGGTATGTTTTCCGGCGGAATTCCAGTGGAATTTTTCAGAATTCCGCCGGAATTTTTGATACTTTCCAGTGAAATAACATTGGAATTCCGCACTTTTTCCGGGGGAATTCCAATGGAAAGAGGGAGGCTTTCCGCTGGAAAATGTGTGGAATTCCTGCTGTTTTCCGACGGAATCTCGCCGGAAATTTGCATGCCATCTACGGAAATGTTTTGTTTTCTATCGGACGATTGCAGGCAGCCAGCATCTGCTGTGGCTTCTAATTCCTGGTTTATAGCTGGATAGCCTGCTATCAGCCATTGCTCAAAAGAGAGAATCTTGAATGCAGCCAGCCCTTGCTCCACACGCTTTTTATTGTGCTTACGCATGCGGCCTTCAAATTTGGCGTAGTTGTGTTGC
Source organism: Mycoavidus cysteinexigens (assembly GCA_031963225.1). GTDB lineage: Bacteria > Pseudomonadota > Gammaproteobacteria > Burkholderiales > Burkholderiaceae > JASSUD01. Next base: position 5,244 of record JASSUD010000034.1, on the reverse strand, counting down.
AGTTTGAGTTTCCATGCGGCATTCGCTTTTTCTGCGACCACGGGGTGATACAAACGTCCATCCCTACATTTAATAAAACCGCGTAGCGCCCCCTTTCTAATTTTTTTCCATGCGTGGACGCAACGGCCATATCCTGCAATACGCGCCAATACCGTATCGTCATCCGGCAAAGACGCTGCTGGAACTTGATGCCATGCGGCACACCATAGCAACATAGCTGCCCAACACGCCTCGGGTGTCTCAAGTGCAGCGAGATCGCTATCCCGCAATCGCGCTACATCGACCTGCATAAATGGAAAATCGCGTAAATCACACTCCGCAGGCGTTAATGTATCGGGCGACTCTAAGCTAGCCTCTCGATTATCATGCTTCATAGCGTTTCACCATGCAATGGGCATAGAGCTGGCCACTATGGTCACGGTACAAAACACCAGCATGCTCTAGTTCTGCGATGAGGCGTTTTAGCGTAGATTTCGCTACGCCGGTGATACGAGAAAGCTGCGTGGCATAAATAGGCTGCCCATTCTTCAGCGCTAAAAAACCATAGTGTTTTGCCTCATGCATGATGATGAACATATCTGCCCACAGCCCACGCGCAGCTAAAGAACAACTGCGCAATCCATCATCTTTGCGCCAGGTATCCATATAGAATGCAAAATCAGTCTGTTTCATGATGACCCCTTTTATTAGTTTGATATGACTTCTACTGCGTGTTAGATGGCATATTTGGGAGTGATTCATAGAGTTTGAGTAGGCGTGCATAAGTCGAGGCCATCACGTCTTTCCCGCGACCTTTTTGTATATGGCTAATCGCCCCCTGCGAAAGACGAACGCGCTTGGCAATAGCTTGTTGCCGCCATCCTTGCGCACGAAGCGCTAAAACGATTTCCTGAGCATTCATAGTGAGCGTAGTAGGTTAAATAGTATAATACTATCAACACAATACTGCTTAACTGAGAAAAAATCTACTAGTAGTATTTACAAATACCGTGTAGTATTTATTACATGAGTAATAATTTCGCTTCTCGTCTTATTCAAGCTCGGACGGCCCGTGGTTGGTCACCGGATGAACTTGCCCAAAAAACAGGCATAGATCCTGAGGTCGTTTCACGTATAGAGAATGGGAAAATACGTAGTGGGTGGCGATTCCCTGAAATCGCCTCCGCGTTAGATGTCAGCTTGAAGTGGCTAGCTACAGGCATGCAAGAAGTATCGTCCGTTGATCTTGCTACAGAGAACGCATCTGCCGATACAGAGAGTTTCGCTTCTCGACTGAAAGCAACGCGCATGGCACGTGGCTTATCTCAGCAAGAACTGGCAGACGCAGCAGACATGAGTCAAACCGCTATTGGACATTTGGAACATGGGCGTAATAAGCGCAGCCGAGAAAGCGCAAAACTCGCTGCGGCATTAGGAGTAAACGAGGGGTGGTTGGTCACCGGGCAGGAAAGTGCATCACCTTCTGAGCTACAAAATGCTATTCCCTCCACTTCCACCGCCAAACAACGGCTCTTGCACGCTATTAAAGAGTTGTCATCAGAGCAAATCGAGCAGCTCATAGGGATTGCAGAAGTATTAGGGCAGCACACAAAAAACCAACCCGTAAAGACTGCTGCACATAAGCCTTTCCACCGGCGTCCATTGCTTTTCCAGAATGAATCGACCACGAAACCAGCCAAAGATTCCTCAACTATCAAGAAAGCCAGTTAGTCTATAAAAAGCAAAAGCGCTGCATCTCAGACGGGTTGCAGCGCTTTTTTTACTCTTTATTTATTTGTCTTATTTAAATTACTTACCTTATAAACCTTATTGTTAATACCCTATGCATAGTTAAAAAATGACAGTTTATGCATGGAGGCCACATGGGAAATATTCTGTTGTTTAATGCGCCACAAAAAAAATAGCAAACGACTCAACTTACAACACAGAAAATGTCGAACCGCTCTGTATCGGCCAAATGGTGGTGGAACTCTTCGAAGACGGTAAGGAGCTGGTGTATATCAGCGGATATTACGAAGATCACCTAGATAGAGCGATGGCTGGCGCGGCTAGCCTGTCGTATGAGGCTAGTAAAGGCTGGCGAGCTGCACGCTCTTAACCTTTCTCCTCCTCAAAAAATGAATCGTTATCTACGGATAGCGATTTTTTTTTGCCAAAAATATTAAAAATACTACGCAACCTCTTTACTGTACTATTAGTATTATACTAATATGAGCGAAGTAGTCCAACGTAGCACAATCACTATTAGGAGAGAAGCAATGCCCTATAACGATGAAAACAATAGCGGTTCCGATGATGAAGAGAAAGCATGCAGCGAGGAGAACCTATACGCAAAATGCCATAAGAAAAAACAAGTGCTGTTAGCCGATATTCTGCAACGGATGTACAAAGTGTCTCAAGAACTTGCGCGGGAGAGAGGGACTGAACTTGAAGAGGAGATGCTCAGTGATTCAGAGTCAGAGACAGCGCGGCCTACTGATCCTAACCATCTTGGATGATCGGATGGCCTGATGTCTATTGTGCAAATGTTCAAATTTGCCCGGGTAGTCCGTTTTAGGCTCTGTAATGCACTAGGCGTTGTATTTCTAGCGCTCGCTACAGGCTTATTGGGACGTTGTGGCTTTGAATTAAATGGGTGCTTATATCCAGTCCCCAGTTTTCCAATCTACTGTAGGAGCTCAACATGTCGTTAATTGCCATGGCGCATCCCCCGATTAAACCAGTGCCAGCAGGAAACCATATTGGCCACTGCTACCGCATTATTGATCTAGGAACGCAAGAATCACTCTATGAAGGAGAGATACGCCTACGGCGTAAAGTGCTTATAGGGTGGGAGCTCTATACGCAAGAAGAGCAAGGGGAGTCACCCATTGCTGAGAATGTGTTTCCTCTAACTATTACCAAAATTTATACCCTCAGCCTCAATGATCGGGCTACGTTGCGCGCAGATTTGGAATCATGGCGTGGACGCGCCTTTAGTGAAGAAGAGCTACACGGAGGAGGAGATACAGAGCCAGGATTTAATCTCGAAAGCCTACTCGGTCTGTTCTGCATGGTAAATGTCGTGCTTACCGCACGCGATGGTAAAACCTGGTCAAACGTTGCCAGCCTCTCCCCAGTGCCTCGGGGACTCTCCTTGCCGTTTCCTAAAAATACGCATGCATTGGAGTTTTTTGACATCCAAGATCCTGATGAAGCGCTTCTGAATCGCCTTCCGAAAAAAATCCAAGAAAAGATTTATGCCAGTCAGGAATGGCGAGAGCATATCGGTTAACCGAAAGAGGCGATGTACAAGTAAATCTATTATTTGTACTTAAGCAATATTTAGTGGGCCCAGGATGTATATTCCCTTTGAGATAGAAACTATGACCTTTCAGAAAAAAGCACTGCTTTCACCCTTAGTTGGACAATCCGCTGAAGTTTGCTCGGAACCTATGGTGTTACCATTAGATGGTTTTACTAGCTGGAATGGCCTTAAACACTACCTATCTTTTAGTAGAGGCGCACTTCGCAATTATGAGCTTGCAGGGCGCTTCCCTAAACGCATACATTTATCGCAACGCTGCGCGGTTTGGCTTAACCGGGAATTACATCGCTATTTTAAAGACCCGGTTAATTACCGCGCAGAAGAACAATCATCCGTCTAGAGCACTCCTCAAGGATTTGCAATTTTGCCGTTCCCTGCCTGCCGTACGGTTGTACTGCTTGCGCGGGGAACTTTGCGTTGTAACTCATTGAAGAAATGCTCTAGACTCTACTTTAAGCAGCCTCTAAAGAAGGCACGTGCTCTATCAAGTTTTCGCTGCCCTTTTCTAATTTATTTTCTGCCATTCTCTGGTCGAGATAATCTCCCCACCATTGCATCATTTTGCGGCGTTGTGGCAAATACTCCGCATGATTATATGCAGCCCGTATTTCGTTCCCTTCCACATGGGCTAACTGCCGCTCAATCCAGTCTGAGTCAAAGCCGTTCTCGTTCAGAATAGTAGAGGCTAGTCCTCGAAAACCATGCCCCGTCATCCGGCCGTGGTATCCCATCCGGTACAGTGCATATAGTACGGTGTTTTCGCTCATTACCTTTTTAAAAGAATTAGCATTTGGGAACAACCAGGTATGTGCGCCAGTAATATTTTTTAATTCTTGTAGGACGGCAATACTTTGTGTGCTTAGCGGCACAATATGCTCCCGACCCATCTTCATTTTTTCAGCTGGAATACGCCATTCCTGCTTTTCAAAATTAATCTCGCTCCATTCTGCAAAGCGCAATTCCTTTGTGCGTACAAAGGTCAGGGCTAGCAGGCGAAGAGCTAGCTGTGTCTGGAAATCGCCTTTGGCCTGAGGATTATTCGAGTAATTATGAATTTTCAATAATAGCTGAGGAAGTTCCGCATCGTTAATGCGATTTCTATGTTTGACCGGGCGTGTTTTGAGTGCTCCTCGCAGGTCGGGTGATGGATTATGCTTGGCTCGACCCGTTGCTATTGCATATCGAAAAATTTGACCACAGGTTTGTAGAGAGCTTCGCGAAGTATGTAAAGCATCCCGGCTTTCAATCTCGCGTATGACCACTAGTAATTCTTCTGCGGTAATCCCTGTAATAGGGCGAGCGCCTAGAGAAGGGAAAATATCTTTTTCTAATTGGTTCAGGATTTTTTGACTATGTCGCTCGCTCCAGGCGTCGCTGCGGTTTTTATGCCATTCCTTTGCAATGACCTTAAAGGAATTCTTCTGCTCAACGGCCGCGCCTAGTTTTATACGTTTCTTTTCCTGTGCAGGATTTAAGCCTTGAGCTATTTGCTTTTTTGCGACATCACGTGCTGCGCGGGCCTCGGCCAATGTCACATTTGGGTATACGCCTAGCGCCAGACATTTTGCTACGCCGTGCCAACGATACCTCAGACGCCAATATTTACCACCAGCAGAAAGTATCTCTATGGCTAAACCTCCGCCATCAGCAATTCTGTAAGGCTTGTCTTTGGGTTTCGCATTGCGTACTGCTGTGTCAGTGAGAGCCATCGGAGCTATTCCTGTGGATATAAAAAAGTTACTGCAAATTTATATCCACGAATATCTCCACAATTTTCCATGCTGTCAATAGAAAAAGTAGATAAAAAAAGACAGCAAAAAACCCGAGTAGCCTTATGGCTAATCGGGTTTTTGATGAAGCAAGATGATATGTGAAAAGCTATGTGGAGCGGGCGATGGGAATCATATTCTAGGCGCAAACCATTTATAAATAAGTAA
>JASSUD010000076.1:0-10877 GCA_031963225.1 Mycoavidus cysteinexigens | reverse complement strand
GACAATTTCCTCTTGTCAAATCGGGGTACTGTCAGATCTGATCTGAGCTACTACAGCTAATAAAATTGTTGGCGCTGCATCATCAAGAATATGAATCAGACGCTCAGACGGATACGCTGCATCAAGCGGCACATAAGCGCCTCCTGCCTTCAGAACTGCCAACAGCCCTATCACCATCGCAGGGCTACGTTGTACGCAGAGTGCTACCCGCGTATCCGGCTTAACACCAAGTTTGATAAGTTGATGGGCTAAGCCATTCGCTCTTGCATTCAACTCGGCGTAGCTAAGTGTCTCTTTCTCATACACCACCGCAATGGCATCCGGCGTACGCGCTACCTGAGCCTCAAACACTTGGTGAATACATTGATGTGCTGGATACGGTGTGGCCGTAGCATTCCACGTCTTTAGCAAGAGCGTACGCTCTTCTTTAGGCAGAACCTTTAATTGCTGTACAGGCATCTCAGGCACATGCTCAAGCGCTTCGAGTAAGCTTTCCAGCGCTGTTTGCATATAACTACATACTCGAGTAGCCTCTAGAGGATGTACCGCCTGCGCGGTCAAACCTAATGTATTACCACCATCTTCTACTGATAGTATCAGAGGATAATTAGTGCGTTCCTCAAAACTCAGGATTTCGATGCCAAGTATCGCTTTTTCTTCACTCAGCGGCTGTAGATTATGTCGGTAATTTAGTAAAGCGCTAAACAACGGTGTACCTGCTGCAATACCACTGCAGCGCTGAGCCAACGCTAAAGAGGCATGCTCATGCTCCAGTAGGCCAGCCAATCGAGCATGCATATGGCGCACGCTATCCGCTACGCTATGCTCGCCTATTTCAACACAAAGCGGCAGCGTGTTCATGAAGAGACCCATTGCAGAATCAGCGCCCTCACCTGCCTGCATTCGACCTAACAGTACCGTGCCAAACACTACTTGCTGCTGGCCGCTTGCTCTCGCCAATACCTGTGCCCAAGCCAGATGGCAAAGACTCGCTAAACTCACTCCTAGCCGTTTTGCTTGAGCACGTAGCCGATCATTTAAATCTTGGGATAGCGTCCGATGCGCCTCAATTACCTGAACACCATCGCGGTGAATATCGGATAAACCAAATGGCAAGGTCGGCTCATCCACTTCAGATAGCATCTCAGTAAAAAAGCGCTCGTGCTCAGCAGACGATTGACCTAAGCGTGTCTGCGCAATCAAATTGCGGAATGGCTGCGCGCTTGGCAACGTACCACCTTGCTCCTTAAGAAAGGCTCGTACCTCCGCACACATAATTTCCAGCGTGGCATGGTCTCCAATCAAATGATGTTGTAATTCAAGTAATAACCAACGCTCTCCATCTCGCGCAACGATAAATTGCAACAGTGGAGCTTGTGTGAGATCAAGACGATATTGACCTGGATCGAAGCGCTTGCTTAATTGCTCAAGTACTGGACCATCTTCTTGGTTCAGCGTCAGTTCGGTAATCGACAGTGATGCTTGACGTAATACCACTTGCGCGGGAGTCGATAACCCTTCCCAGAGAAAAGCTGTACGCAAAATATCATGGCGATTCACCACCAGCTGCACTGCCTCTAAATAGAGATCAAGCTGTTTGCGCTCAGAAAATGCCAGCTTTGTGATTAGTAAGTAAGGATCACCTTCAGTTGCTAGCAGGTGGTGAAATAAAATGCCATCCTGCAAGGGCGACAATGCGTAGAGATCTTGGATATTTGAAACGCCACCCGGTACCCGCTCAACAATGCGGTCAATATCAGCTTGGGTGAGATCAATCAGCGGTAATAACTCGGGCCTTAAGACGGTGGTATCGGGGGTAATAAGATTGGGCGGTACCTCTACTTCATGGTGTTGTCCCAAAGTTTGAGCGAGTGCACTAAGCGTCGGTGTATCAAACAGCGCTCGTACCGAAACCGTTAATCCTAAACGGCGTAAACGTTCGATCATCTGCACAGCCAGCAACGAATGCCCACCCAGGGCGAAAAAACTATCGTGACGACTGATTCGCCCTACGCCTAATAGCTCTGACCATAACGCCGCAAGCGTTATCTCCAACTCGCCTTCTGGCGCTGCATACGCTTGACGCGCAAAAGCTTCGCCGCCCGGGGCCGGTAACGCGCGTCGATCCACTTTGCCATTGGAGGTCAACGGGAATGCATCTAAACGAACAAACGCAGCAGGGACCATATACTCTGGCAACTTGGCCGAAACATGCGTGCGTAATAGCTTAGCAAGCTCTTCGTTAGGCTCGGCAACTACGTACGCAATTAAACGTTTATCGTTTGCTTCACCCAACGCCAGCACCAATGCTTCTCGAACCAGCGGATGTTCCACCAATCGGACTTCAATCTCACCCGGTTCAATCCTAAAGCCGCGGATCTTCATCTGATGGTCATTGCGACCTAAATACTCTAGACTCCCATCGGGCAGATAACGCGCTAAGTCACCGGTCCTATACATCCGGGCATCGGGTTCATCTACAAAGGGATCCGTTAAGAAACGTTCAGCCGTAAGCTCAGGGCGGTTCAGGTAACCACGTGCTACGCCAACCCCACCAATATAGAGTTCACCCACCGCACCTAGCGGCACGGGTCGACTATACGCATCCAACAAATAAAGTCGTGTATTGGCAATCGGTCGACCGATCGGAGTTGATGTAGATTGCGCGCATGAAACTTTGATTTCATGGGCAACACATCCCACTACTGTCTCGGTCGGGCCATACTCATTGATTAATCGAAGATCGGGTTGAATACGTTGCCATAACGCAGCTGTCACCGGATTTAACGCCTCGCCTCCAATTACGAAGATGTCGGCTCTTGTTTTTACCCCATCAGCCTCAAGCCGTTGACCAAGCGTTTCTAAATGCGCGGGAGTAATTTTTACTAGCCCTTCACCTTGCGCTTCGCGCATATACGCTTCTAGCTCATCAACTTCTTTACCCTCGCTAAGCAATAGCACCCTACTGCCGTATAACAACGGCGCCCAAAGACTGGTGACTGTCGCATCAAAGGATAAGGAAGAAGAGACAACCGAACCGCGCTTAGGCGCATACTCTTGCATGGCCCAATTCAGATAATTATTTAGGCCACGGTGCATAACCATCACTCCCTTTGGCTTACCAGTTGAGCCAGAGGTGTAAATGATATAGGCGAGATGACGTGAGGTTAGAGTGGATACCAGTGGATTTGTAGTTAGTGACGACGGCACTTTATTTGGATCAAGCACTGTTAGCGAATTGAGCGCAGTCTCGCCTACGGCAGCGCGTCCGATTGCATCAGCCAATAAAATAGGCGGCGCTACATCTGTAAGAATATACGTGAGACGCTTGCTTGGATAAGCTGGGTCGAGCGGTACATAAGCGCCACCGGCTTTCAAAATCGCTAACAATCCCACAACCATCGCTGGCGAGCGCTCCACACAAATGGCTACGGGTATATCTGGTTGCACACCCAATTCGATGAGTTGATGCGCCAGGTGATTAGCCTGTGTATTGAGTTTTGCATAACTAAATTGCTGATCTCCATACACAAGCGCTATGGCTTCTGGCGTTCGCTCAACTTGTTTCTCAAATAATTGATGGATAGATTGGTATGGTGGAGAAGGTGTTGCTGTTGCATTCCATGTTTGCAACAAAAGCTCTCGCTCTTCGACGGGCAGCACTTCCAGCTGGTGAACCGGCATATTAGGCGTATGCTCTAGCGCTTCAACTAAACTCTGCAGCGCTTGTTGCATATAGCCACACATGCGAGCTGGATCAAATGGATGTAAAACCTGAGCGATCAAACCAAGGGTCGTACCAAAATCCTCCACCGTTAGTACGAACGGATAATTGGTCCAATCCTCTTCGCCTGACCATTTGATACAGGGCATAACCCAGCCTTCGTCTATCGATACCGTGTTGTCTACATAGTTTAATAGTGCGCTAAAAAGCGGCGCCTCATCCGGCACACTACTGCAGCGTCGCGCTAAGGCCAATGAGGCATGTTCATGTTCGAGCAAAGCGGCGAGCCGTGCATGGGTATCGCGCGCGCGTTCCTCAACACCTGTCTCATCCAAGTCGATACGCAATGGCAATGTGTTGATGAACAAGCCCAATGCTTGATCTGCACCTGCTTGTGCGCGACCAAACAACACCGTACCGAACACCACTCGCGGCTGCCCACTAATCCGTGCAATTACCTGCGCCCACGCCAAATGACATAAACTTGCCAAACTCATGTTCAGCCGTTTAGCTTGCGCACGCAGACGATCGTTCAAGTCCTGCGGCAACGTGCGATGTGATTCGGTAACTTGGAAGCCATCGCGATCAAACTCACCCAAACCAAAAGGTAAAGTGGGCTCCTCTACCTCTGCCAACATCTCTTTGAAAAAGCGCTCATGCCCTTCTTGGCTCTCCTCTGAGCAGGGCTGAGCAGCTAGATCGTAAGGTGTTAATTCATCAGAAGCTTCGGAAGTAGCGGAAGTAAATAAATCAGAGGCTAGACGATTAGCTTTAGCTGGGGAATTGAACATGAATTAGTCTCTATTTTTTTACTTATAAAAAGAAAATATACGATTTATTATTAATAGGCGGCTTTTTACCATCAAAGTTCATGCTTAGCGTATCGGGTATTAAGCTTAAGATTGATATTAAAATTAAGATTCTGAGCTAGAACTCTGTATTCAAATAATGTCCTTGTTCGCAGGGAAAAAATTTCTAGCTGAAATGAGCAAGCTAGTCCCTCGGAAGCTTCTGCTTTCAGCGCTGGAGCCGTCTCACCCGTTTGATAATCTTGAGCCAGTTAGCCTGTTCCCATGATTCACAAAGGCGCGCAGGCGCACAACTGACCTGATTGGTCTGTCTCATCTGACGCTCCTGCGTATAACGGTTTGCCATTACCTAAGTTTTGATCAATCAGCATTGAGCTGAACATCATAAATTTATGTGAGAAAAATTGATGTGAAAACTGTATTAGATTGCCGCATAAACTTGCCTTTGAAGACATCGCCTTTAACCAAACCTTGATTAAGATCTTGCGTAAGTTCAAGCGAAAAATCACAGCTATCCATATTTATTTTTATAATTTTCGCTGCGTGAAAATCAAAATAAAATCCAACCCGAGGATATAGCGCTTTAAATAAACTTTCTTTGGCAGAAAAAATAAGCGTTAACGATTGCTCAAATGAAAGTGGTATCTCACTGAAGATGTGTTCTTCAGATGCTTTGATTACGTCTGCTTTAATATTATTCGCTGTGATTAGGGGTATCCAATCTTCTAAATCAATCCCAATATTTTGGTAATTATCGCTTTGGGCTACTGCGCAAATGGCTTGCGTTGTATTGTGAGTAATCGAGCCGATCAATTTATCAGGCCAAATTGGGCTATGGTGTTTGCCTATACCTACAGTGGTTTCTTCCACACCTAAATTTCTGATGGCCTTGTGTGCCGCATAACGTCCTGCAAAGAACTCAGCTTTTCTTTTAACAACAGCCTGATCTAATAAAGGAAGATATTCAACCCCATACTGTTCGAAAAGTGAATCATCGTAACAGGAAGTATCAAATTCGCATTGATAACAGCAGACATTTGCTAAATTTGACATATCAATTAATTCTTCATTGACAATAAAAGTAGTGCTAACGTCGCTCATTTTTTTAGGCCTTGGTGTTAATCAGAGCTTAGGAGGCTGTTACAGGCACATCAGCCGTGACTAAAGTTGGAGCCTATGCTTAGTACCTATACTGCTTAAATGGTAGGGGGTAATTCAATCGAAGCATTGGGTTGACCTTGAACGGATTTCTGCAGTGAATGAACTTTATCAAAGCTAAGCAGACTATTCTTAGTGGGCAGAGAACTGAACCGAACACAAGCTAAATGAAAAAAGTAACGCTTTTGTTTTTTTGCAAACCTTTCCAAATCCGAAGTACAAAGCGATGCGAGGCTTGATCAAGGCGTTTGTCTATCAAACCCTCTAGTCCATCCGCTTCATAACGCGCAACTTGCCGTCTGAATGTACGTTCGCATATCCCCAATAATTGCGATGCCTCTGCTTGCGTCAACCTTTTCTGGTGCCAGTTTTTATAGGTCTCTTCGAACCTCATCTTCTGCGTTTCCTATAGCCATCTCGCCCAGCTTATGGGGACTTCCATACATCACCCAAAAACCGGACAGTTTATGTGCTACAAAACGGACAGTTTATTTATCACCGACAGGTAGTTACAGGAAAAGTGCGGAAGATGAGGCTTGAAGAAACGTATAGAAATTGGCAAGAAAAAAGCTAACGTAAACAGAAGCGTTGCAGTTATTGGGGGATATGCGAGCGGATATTCAGACGGCAGATTGCCAGTTATGAGTGTAGATGGACTGATAGATGAACGACCTTCATCAAGGGCCGCATCATTGGGTCTTGATGGATGAGGTGTTTAAGCTGTGGCTGTATCGAAGTGATGGATAGCGTAGCACTTCAAAATTTCTTTGTGTGATAGCTTTTGTCTAGATAGTGGTAACAGGTCCAAAAGTTAAATACATTTTTCGTTGATTTCCTGTGGAAAGTAGGGTCAAAATGGGCCAAAAAAAAACCCGAAAGCCTTATGGCTACTCGGGTTTTTTTAAAATTTTGTATTGCTGTGTAATATGATTGGTGGCGAATCAGGGATTTGAACCCCGGACCCGCGGATTATGATTCCGTTGCTCTAACCAGCTGAGCTAATTCGCCAAGGAGCGAGATTATGTCGATTGCTTGCGGTACTGTCAATCGTCTGCTCTATTTCTTAACAAAATAATTGGCCTTGACATTACAATATATTTTTGCATTATTTTTTCTATCTTTACTATTGATAAGCGATTTTTTGTATGTCTGGAAATACACTCGGCACGCTTTTTACGGCGACCACATTTGGTGAATCCCATGGCCCTGCTATTGGGTGCGTAATTGATGGCTGTCCGCCGGGAATGGTTTTATCGGTTTCAGATATTCAAAGTGAGTTGGATCGGCGCAAGCCTGGCTCATCTCGCCATGTGACGCAAAGGCAAGAAGCTGATCTTGTTGAGATTCTGTCAGGGGTATTTGACGGCAAAACTACGGGTACGCCGATAAGTTTACTTATCCGTAACACCGATATGCGTAGCTCGGACTATAAGAATATTACTGACACTTTTAGGCCAGGGCATGCCGATTATAGTTATTGGAATAAATACGGAATACGAGATCCTCGTGGCGGGGGCCGCTCTTCTGCTCGCTTAACAGCTCCTTTAGTTGCCGCAGGAGCCATTGCAAAGAAATGGCTCGCTGAGCAGTTTGGTACCGAAATACGAGGCTATATGGCTGCTCTTGGGCCTATTGATATTCCTTTTGTGGATTGGGATATGCGTGAGCACAATGCTTTTTTTGCTCCAAATACAGAAATTATTCCTCAGCTTGAAGCCTATATGGACGCATTACGCCGAGAGGGGGATTCGATTGGGGCTCGTATTAATGTGGTAGCAAGTGGCGTTCCAGCCGGTTTAGGGGAGCCTGTTTTTGATAAGTTGGATGCTGAAATAGCCTATGTCATGATGGGCTTAAATGCGGTGAAAGGTGTAGAGATCGGTACTGGATTTTCTAGTGTGCAGCAAAAAGGTTCAGAGCATGGCGATGAAATCACGCCTGAAGGTTTTTTGACTAATCACGCTGGAGGCATTCTTGGCGGAATTTCTACCGGACAGGATCTGACTGTTTCGTTGGCTATTAAACCCACATCGAGTATTCGTGTGCCGCGCCGCTCGATTGATATGGAGGGTAAGCCTGTAATTATGGAAACGCTGGGACGCCATGATCCCTGTGTAGGAATACGCGCAACGCCTATTGTGGAAAGTTTGCTAGCGTTGGTGTTAATCGACCATGCATTGAGGTATCGCGGGCAGTGCGGGAAATTAGTAGGGCGCAGAGATTAAAAGTTGGTGGTGTGCATGTTGGGGTTCGTGCCTCACCCCAACCTACAACAAGGTTATGGCGTCTGCTTTATCCAGTGGCCTGCTATTGTTTCCAGCGTAGGCATTGTTGGCGCACCACTTCATTTAGGGAATTTTCTTTGTGATGTATTTGCCTTAGCCACGCTGCATCATTGTCTTGACCGCGTGTAATTGCCCGTATTTCTTCAAGCGCTTCTGTCGAATATAGAGCCTCTGCATGAGGCTCTAATACTTTGAGTGTGTGCTCAATATCTTCTGCGATCGTTCTTCTCACACCTGTTTCAGGGTTTACATTCATTCCTTCTAAACCAAATCGGCAAGCTTCAAAGCGGTTATAGGTGTAAACCAGGTAGTCGTCTTCTTTTAATGTCAGTGGTTTATCAAGCAATAAATAGCGAGAAAGGGTTTGGATATAGCAAGCTATGGCTGCTGCACGCTTAATGGATAGAGGGGTGTCCATCACGCGTATTTCAACGGTTCCAAATTCAGGTTTTGGGCGAATATCCCAATAGAAATCCTTCATGCTTTCTATGACGCCTGTGCCCACCATTTTAGAGAAGTAGTCTTCGAAACTATTCCAAGTTAAGGTAAAAGGCGCGCGCCCGCTCATAGGGAAAGCGAGGACTGAATTTAATCTGGCCGATTGAAAACCGGTATCAAATCCCTGCACAAATGGAGAGGAAGCAGAAAGTGCTATGAAATGGGGGATATATCGAGAAAGGGAATGTAGGAGAAAAAGCGCACTGTCTGGGTCAGGGCAACCAATATGCACATGCTGCCCAAAGATGGTGAATTGCTTAGCAAGATAACCATATAGCTCAGACAAGTGCAAAAACCGAGGCGAATCAAAAATTTGCCTATCTTGCCATTGCTGAAATCCGTGCGTACCGCCGCCGCATAAGCTCACATTGAGTTTATCTGCCGCATTTACTAATACATCACGCAACTGGCCAAGCTCATTGAGCGCTTGGTCATAGCGTGTACATATGCCGGTCGCGAGCTCAATCATGCTTTCTGTAATTTCAGGCTTGATATCGCCAGGTAATGCCTCTTCTTTCACCTTTTTTTCGACCAGCCGCATAATATCTGATGCAGCTTTGGTCAAATCATAGTCATACGTATTCACTATCTGGATTTCTAATTCCACACCAAATGTAAATGGTTTAGAAGGATTAAATCGCTCTAGTTTTTCCATTTATTGCCTCCGCTCACCAGAAAGTGATAGTGCCCAATGCACCAGCAGAGGAGAAAAAATTTGAAGGAAAACAATGGCGCATTGCATCATTGCGCGCAGAGTAGGGTCTAAACTGGGATATAGCCAGTACGTCTCTTCTACCAAAAGATAAGCCAATGCAGACATAGGCGTAAGCCCTATCCCTAAGGAAAAAGCTTGCTTTATGCTCAGGCCGCTTGGCTTGGCAAAAGCCAGCACACTGATAAGTTTAGCTCCAAAACGAACCACTACGAGGGCAAAGGCTCCTAGTCCTCCAATAGCTACAAACTTCCACTCAAAAGAGAGCGGGGCGGCAAGAAAGAGAATTACTGCAAGCAGCCAGCCTGCCGTACCAAAGTGTGTGGGCCACAGTTTGGGGCGATCATCCAGATTTTTGTAAATAATCCCCGCTGTAAGCATCGTAAGAGTAATAGAGAGCTTTAATACCGTGACTAGAGAAAGGGCTATTAAAATCAAGCCGATAAGCATAACGAAAGCGTACTCGTCTTGCATATTGAATCGGCGGTAGAGAAATTTACAGCAGTGAGCCAGTACAAAGGCTAGCACCACTGATCCCACGATAAAGTACAAAGGCTCAGCAATCGTTGCTAACACATTGCCGTAGTACTCCTGCCGTAAACAAACCGACGCAAGCTTACAAAATACAATGGAATACATGCTGTTAAGTGCTGCAAGCATAAGCAGACGTTCTGTTACCTGTCCTTCACTTTTCAACTCGCTTTTGAGCTGCACCATCATCGTAGGAGAGGTTGCAATAGCAATCGACGCAGCAATCATGGCCGTCGTGGTTTCAAAGCGCATTATTTTTAACAACAAAAGCACAGCGCAAAAAGTCAGTATGGCTTCTGTAAAGCTGGTTATGACTAACCACGGATTCATACGAATCCAACGAAAACTTAACCGACTACCAAGCTCAAACAGCAACAAACTCAGAGCAATGCTCATCAACAGCGTAGCTTCTTTGAGCAAGCTGCTATCAAGAATGTCTAAACCGGCAGGTCCAACTATCAGTCCAACTGCGCCATAGCCCGTAATACGTGGCAAGCGCCACTGTGTCCAACATAGCTCTCCACATAATCCTGCAAAGAAAAAAATAAGCCCAACTAAAAAGAGGGTATCTGGGAAAAGCTTAGAAACCGTAAGAAAGGAAGGGAGAAATGAGAAGGCTGAATCCATCAAAAATATACTCCTTACACTGCTCAAAGACTAAGGCGGAGAACTGTACCTGATTTTTTTGAATAGAACCTAGTTTTTTCGCATCTTATTTTTTATGAGTAATACACATTTTTTATTAGTTGTTATGTATATATATAGTAGTAACTAATAGAGGGAGTACATTTCTGTGGGAGAGAGCAATTTCTCCTTTAAAATCAAAAGGATACTATTTGTATAACTCATTTATAAGTTGTGGATATCTTGTGGATAAACCATAAAAACTTTTGAGGTTTTTCGTAAAATACCGAGTTATACAGATACTATAAACAGCTTGTCCACAAAGTTATCCACAATATATGATCGGTTCTGCTGTTTGTTAGGCTATATATTTTTATTTTTTTTAGAAAATTCTGAGTAAATTTCTGAAAAAATAGGGTTTTCCGAAAATACGTTTTGTAAGTATTTATTGGTTGATGTTACGCAGGTATTCAAAAGGACGGTGGTATGCATGTTGGGGTTCCTTCGTCACCACCAACCTACCGTTCTTTGCCTTT
>JASSUD010000033.1:0-29207 GCA_031963225.1 Mycoavidus cysteinexigens | reverse complement strand
ACGTATCGTGAGCACCTGCTCTTTCTCAGACAGGACACATAGCGCGATCGCCCTGGGTTGGTGGTGAGGGGGTATAGGATGTTTGCGGATAAATAGGACAAGATGTATTGGCAGTACCTATCAGTGGCAAGGGGATAGCGGAATTTCATAATCCCAGTGATGGATCTGGCTCAGATATGTTTGCTCAGGCTCATGCGCTGATGAAGGATACGCACAATTGCTACACCATTCACATGCATTCTGTAGATGATGATATGTGGCCCAACTAAATGGGCTTGATGTGTTGGCGGTAGATCATTCCGGCGATAGCCAAGCTGTGGATTTTGAGCAATGAATTGCAATGCATCATGGATTCTTTTGCTATACGTCAATAGCTGTTTCTCCCCCCAGGCTTCTCCTGTGTAGCGCAGAATTTCAATGAAATCCTGCCGTGCTTTGGGGGAAAGTGTGAGTAGTTCAGACTTATGGGAGGACATCGCTATCCATTGGCGAGCCACTGTGCATAGCAGCAATGGCAGTGTTTGTAATGTCTTTTAAAGTATCGCTAGTGTAGGCGATCCCTTCGCCTCGATTGAGTTGCTCATCACCTTTTTGGATTGCAGATTGCCAAGCGGAAAATCTAGTTTCCTCAGTCTGCATGCGTCGGATTGCATCACGGATTACTTCAGTTGCATTGGAATAAAAGCCGCTTGCAACCCGGCTTTTTATAAACCCTGTCATCTCTTGCGAAAGATTGATATGCATAGTCATGATTGGTCCCCTAATTTATGAACATAATATATCCATGCTATGGATGTAAGTCAAATATCTCTGCACCACTGACAGTTTTAACTCTTTGCTATACCCCTTCATATTCCTCTCCAAAAAGTCAGGTCAAATGTCCAACTTTTTGGGGGCAGATCACACCTTACCAATCTCCTTTGAAAACCTGCTTTTAATTACCAAAGAGCAAGGATTAAAAGTCGGTGGTGTGCATGTTGGGGTTCCTTCGTCACCGCCAACCTACGCTTTATTCAGATGACGTGTGGTTGTTTCTTGCTGCATTCTCTAAATGCCTAGTTGCATTGGCGTAGTGTATTTAAACAGGCTTTATTCAAAAACCTGATAAGAGCCCTTTTGGAAAGTTTTAATTTAGTTTCTACGCCTACTGATGCGTACATTGTTTGCCCGATGTGTGATGTTTTGCATCAGAAGATAGCGCTTGAGCGTGGGATGCGTGCGCGTTGTAGTGCCTGCCGTACGGTGCTGTATTGCACGCATGCGTTATCAGGGAATGGTAAGCCGCTTGATACATTAGGTCGTGGGGCTTTGAATGTATGGATCGCGTTGGTGTGTACGGCTCTGATGTTGTTTGTGATGGCACAGGTGTGCGCGCTAGCGCAATGTAATTTGCATGGCCAAGTTATCCAAGTCACGCTGTGGGGGGCGGTGTGTCAGCTATGGGCTGGAGGCAATGTGTGGTTGATGGTGTTAGGTGCTTGTGTTGTGTATTTGATAGTTGTAGTGCCTGTGTTGCAGGGGTGCGCTTTGTTATATCTGCTTTTGCCACTGCGGTTTGCTGTGTTTAAAAAGAAGTGCTTTTCCTCTATGTCTTATGGGCGCCTGGTTTTTAGCGTGCTACAACATTTACAGCATTGGGGAATGATGGATGTGCTTTTGCTAAGTGCATTGGTTACTTTTATTAAATTCTCAGATATAGCGCCGATTAAGACGGGTATTGCGTTACTTGCGCTAGCTGGTATTGCTATTTTGCAGTCGGTTTTAAGCATAGTTGGGTTGCCTGCTGTCCAAGGTGTACCCGAGCACCGCACGACGCTGAAGATGGGCCCTTTGGGGCAATTGATGGCACGCGCTAAGAACACCTCTCGTAGTTTGCAATATGTTTGGGCGCTGTGGTTGAGTGCGCTATTGCTGTATGTACCAGCCATGCTTTTGCCGATGATGCATACCCGTTCTTTTTTATCGTCTGAGGGTAGTACGTTGTTAGAGGGGATTGTGCATTTTTGGGTCACAGGTTCTTGGGGGCTTGCTTTGCTTATTTTGGTTGCAAGTGTGTGTGTTCCTTTACTCAAATTGGCCGTGCTGGGTGTATTGCTATGGTGTGCGCAACGCGGAGTATGTCGGCGGCCGCAACAATATAGGTGGTTGTATCAATGGATTCACATGTTGGGGCGATGGTCCATGCTTGATATCTTTGTGTTGATATTGACGATGGCGCTTATGCATTTTTATGCATTTGCTACGGTAACGGCCGGTGTGGGAGCGGTGGTATTTGCGGCAGTGGTGATGCTGACTTTATATGCCACCCATGCATTTGATCCTCGATGGATTGGGAAAAGTAGAATTTGATGACGCGCGATCCTATTCCCGATACCCCTGAAACTAGCAGCATTCCAAAACCAGATATCGCCCCTTCTAGATGGGCTAATGTATCTTGGATTTGGATTGTGCCCTTTATTACTGCGTTGCTTGCGTTAGGTCTTTTTATTTATAGCGTTGCCAATAATGGCCCTACGATTACAGTGCGTTTTCAAACGGCAGAAGGGTTGGAGCCAGGAGTAACAAAAGTTAAATATAAATCGGTAGAGGTGGGAGAAGTTACCAGTGTAAGTTTGAGTAAAGATTTATCACAGGTTCTGGCTCAAATTGAGTTGAATAAAGCGGCTCAGAAATTTGCAGTGCAGGGCAGCCGCTTTTGGGTGGTGCGCCCTCGTATTGCAGCGACTGGAGTGTCTGGGCTCAATACGTTGTTATCCGGTGCGTATATTGGTGTAGAGGCGGGTAATTCCAATATAGTCCATAAAAAATTTGTTGGTTTAGAGATGCCTCCTATTGTTGCTGGAGATCAAGAAGGCCATCAATTTATTTTGCATAGCGATACGCTTGGGTCACTCGAGCAGGGTTCTCCTGTTTTCTACCGACGTATCCGAGTGGGGCAGGTGGTGCGCTATGATTTGGATAAAGACGGAGCAGGCGTTACGGTCCATATTTTTGTAAACGCGCCTTACGATCGGTATGTGAATGCCAATACGCGCTTTTGGCATGCTAGTGGCGTGGAGTTTTTGCTGGATTCAGGCGGCCTTAAATTAAATACCCAGTCATTGGCTTCTTTAGTAGCAGGGGGCATAGCTTTTCAAACAGCGCAAACAGAAGGGGTAGAAAAAGCTATCGCGCCGGCTTTGGATGGTGCCGCTTTCCAATTGGCTGCTAATGCGAATGAAGCGATGGATGCAGCCGGGGGCCCAGTAGTGCATTCAACTTTGTATTTTGACCAAAGTGTGAAAGGGCTCAGTGTGGGTGCACCCATTGATTTC
Source organism: Mycoavidus cysteinexigens (assembly GCA_031963225.1). Taxonomy (GTDB): domain Bacteria; phylum Pseudomonadota; class Gammaproteobacteria; order Burkholderiales; family Burkholderiaceae; genus JASSUD01. The sequence goes on along the minus strand of JASSUD010000033.1, from coordinate 25,893 downwards.
AGAGGGTTGCCGCTGGGTCAGGTCGACTCGTGTAGATTTTGATGCGCGTAAGCGGGTTTTTCGGATGGCGGTAGATGTGGTGTTGTATGCCGAGCAGCTAGAGCAACTAGCGCGAGCCATGTGCCTGTCATTGGACTGTAATTCTGCTTATAAGCCGAAAGAAGCCAGTAGCGCAGAGCAGGCTCTTACATTGCTGGTGGAGCAGGGGTTAAGGGCTCAGTTACAGGTAGGCAATATGTTTCTTAGCTCGCTCTATATAGCTCTAGATTTTCTACCTACATCTGCTGCTTCCTCTAATACAAGTAAAACTGGGCAGGTATTGAAGTCCACTGTCCATTCATCAAAGCAGTTAAGTCTAGAAATTCCGACCTTGCCTAGTGAGATCAATTCTCTGCAGCAGAGTGCCTCTACACTTCTTGCTCATCTCAACAGTATTCCTTTTGATCAAATTGGATCGACTTTGCAGCACACGTTGACGCAAGCAAATAGCATACTAGGACATATCGATACCCAGCTCACTCCGCAAGCTATTCGCACATTAGAGAGTTTGGAGAGAACCTTAGAGCAGGCCAAAGCCAACTTGGAATCCGATTCTCCTCTACAAGCCGATATACACCGCTCACTTACGGAGTTTAGTCGGGCTATGCAGTCTCTCAATACCTTTACAGAATATTTGGCGCGTCATCCTGATGCTTTACTGCGCGGTCAAATAAAAGAAGAAGGTGAAGAATGATCTCTATACCATTTCTTCTTGAATGGGCGATAGCGCGATTATGCATATTGCCGGGTTTTGTAAGGGGGGTGAGCCACCATCTAGTTATATGGAGGTGTATTAGGGTGCTGCTTGGGATAGGGGTGTCAGTGAGTTTGACGGCTTGCATTGGAAGTACGCAGACTCGTTTTTATACTTTGTCTTTTGAGCCTTTTTTGTTGGATTGCAAGGCCCGGCAGCAGAGCGTATCGGAAGATATGCCTTCAAAACAGGCTGTTTGGGATATAGACCTAGCTCCTGTAGATGTTCCAACTGAAGTGGCTCGTCCACAAATAGTATTAACTAGTGGGCCAGGCGAACGCGTGATTAAAGAACATGTGCGTTGGGCAGCTCCGCTACAAGATGAAATACACCTCGCTTTGCAGCAAGCGCTGAGTGGTTCTCAGCGAGTCGCTATTTGTAAGGGTAAAAGCGCAGCAGAGGCACAAGCGCCGATCGAAGCGCGCAGTCCAAAAAATAATTATCCTCAGTATCGACTTACGGTTCAGATTCAGCGCTTTAACTCTACATTAAGCAAGCCAGGCGATGCGCCTGGCTATGCATCAATGCGTGCAGTCTGGCAAATATCTTGGATTAAGCACAAAACACGCCGAGGAAGTAGCGTATTGAATCAGCAGGCTTCTAGAGAACGCTACTTGATTAAAGGGGTGAGTGACTTTACAGAAACGTTTACGCAACCGGGTTATACCGCTCTGGCCTTGGCTCATCAGCACCTGATTGAACACTTAGCAAGGGATGTTTTAAGCATTATTTCCAATACAGAAACTGGCCAGCCTAGAGTAGAGCAAAATCCTACTGCTTAATGGGTCTATGGCTTTAAGCCAAGCCAGACTGTCCGCTGTGTGTTTTAGGGTCTGTGGATGAAGAAAACTGTGGTTGTACATAGTATTCTGGTTCATCATCTTTGTGGCCCGAATAGATGATCCTTACAGCCCCATCATATTCTTCTATCCATTCCGTCGTTTTTGCGATGATTTCACGGGCAACCATCCTTATAGAATTCATTTTTCTCTCCGGGAAAAATGGTGTTTAAAAAATAATCCCCGCAATAAGCGGGGAGATTATTGTGTACCGCCATACAAATTCTTTTTATTCTTTTGCATGTGCAATACACAACAAAACGCGTTTTTAATGTTATTTCAGATGAAATAACATAGATTCAGGCGCCTGCAAAAGGCATAGGGTTATCTCTTTCTCCTAATCTAAGAAGACTATAAGAAAAGGGGTGGGGAATGCTTAATGTAAATCCCTTATCCTGCATAAGAGATTTACATTAAAAATCGTTGAAAAAGGCTTAGGATATGTTCTCAATTATCCCAAAGGGCCCATCTTTGAGGTCATGTGGTGCTCGGAATATTTTTAAGCAGACTTTATGGGGTAGGTTGGGCTAGCGTATGCAGTACGAATGCAAATAGATCTGCATGAATGGTTACATTGGGAGGGAGGCAATCGGCTTTTTGAGTTGCTAGGCCTTTGCCTGTGAGGACCAGATGAGGAGCCAGCCCTACGGCAATTGCGGCTTCTAAATCGCGTTGGGCATCCCCTACGAATGGGATATGTGATGCTTGTGCAGGCTCTATATCAAAACGCTCGAGAATATCTTGTAGTAAACCCGGTTTGGGTTTACGGCAATGACAATTATCTTGCGCGGTATGCGGACAGAAAAAAATAGCATCGATACGCGCCCCAACCGCTGCAGCTGCGCGGTGCATTTTGGCATGGATAGCATTGAGGGTTGCCATATCAAAAAAGCCACGACCCAGCCCCGATTGGTTGGTAGCAATCGCTACCCGATAACCTGCCTGATTGAGTCGGGCTATCCCTTCTAAACTTTTAGGAATAGGGCGCCATTCTTCTGGAGCCCGAATAAAAGAAGCGGAATCAAAATTAATTACGCCATCACGATCAAGAATCACTAATTTTTTAGGGGCGCTCATGGTCGTTGCTCTTCATATATGGTCTGTTTTTTTTATTAGATTTCTTTCGAAATCCTGTAGCGCTGTCATTCCTGGTAGGTTGGTTGAGGCGCGAACCCCAACATGCGTACCACTGACTTCTAATTTTTGCTTTTAGATAATCGTAAGCTGGTCATCGAGGACGTTATGGCGTGCATGTTGGGGTTCGTACCTCACCACCAACCTACCAAGAATGACAGCGCTACAGGGTTTTAAAACGAGTCTATTGAGCAAGCTTTGAGAGCTCGGCTACTTCATTCATGCTGCGATGTAATAGGGTGAGTAGAGCAAGGCGATTGGCACGTAGATCGTCCTCTTCCACATTAATACGCACCGTATCAAAAAACGCATCTACAGGTGCACGCAAAGGCGCCCAAACCAGAAGTGCTTCGGTATAGCGTTGGGCGCTGATATCAGCGGTTGCTTGCGGCACTAGAGCGCTTAGATGCTCAAATAGAGCTTGCTCTGCTGGTTCTATCAATAGGGCTGCATCTATTTTAGCGTGTGCACTGTCTGATTTTTTCAAAAGGTTGGTAATTCGTTTGTTTGCTGCAGCCAGCGCAGGTGCTTGTGGCAATGCGCTAAACGCATGCACTGCTTTGAGGCGTGCTAATAAACTGGTGCAGGGTAAGCCTTCGATGCGCGTTCCTTGTTGTTCCATGCCGTCATCTTCTTTAACGGTATCCGTGGCATGGGATGCCACACACGGTATTTTGGCAAAGACGGCGTCGATTTCCTGCGCCGAGTATCCTTGGTCGCGCAATAAAACGCGCAAACGATCCAGAAGAAAGAGCATTAGTGCGGCAGTAGGGTCTACCGTACTTGCAGGTAGCGCACACTCTGCTGGTTTTGCTGAATTTTCTGCATTGGATGCATAGGTATGTGCATGCGATGCGGTGTGGGCGAGGGTGGCATGCGTGGCGCCTGGTGTAGTGAGCTGGTGAAAACAAAAACGCAGCAAAGGTTCTAGATCCAGGTCTATATTTTGCTCCATCACAATGCGCAGCACGCCAAGCGCTTGCCGGCGTAAGGCGAAGGGATCTTTCTCCCCTGTTGGTGCTAAGCCAATGCTCCACATGCTTACCAATGTTTCTAGCTTATCCGCTAAGGCTACAGCCGTACTGATGTCCGATGAGGGAAGCGCATCGCCTGAAAAGCGGGGCCGATAATGCTCAAAGCAGGCTCTAGCAACTGATTCTGTCTCGCCGCTGAGTTGCGCATAATATTGGCCCATCGTGCCTTGTAGCTCTGGAAATTCCCCGACCATGGCGGTGTTTAAATCCGCTTTGGCTAGCCAAGCGGCGCGCCGGGTTTGCGCAGCGTCCACCCCTATACGCACAGCAATCTCTGCAGCGATATTTTCCAGTCGTGCAACCCTATCTAATTGCGAGCCCAGTTTATGATGATGGAGCACATTCGCCAGGCGTGGCACATAGTCTGCCAGTGGAATTTTTTGGTCTTGTTCGAAGAAAAATTGGGCATCTGCCAGACGGGGCCGGATAACGCGCTCATTGCCTTCGATAATATTTTGGGGTGTGGGGGTTGCTATGTTAGAGACTACTAAAAAGCGGGCTTGCAGTTGGCCTTGCGTATCGGTTAGTGCAAAGTACTTTTGGTGTGCTTGCATCGTTAGCACTAAGCACTCTTGCGGAATACGTAAAAACTCTGCGTCAAACTCGCAGGTATAGACGGTAGGCCATTCTACTAGACTGGTGACTTCATCTAGCAGTGCTTCAGGCGCGATAAGCTGATCATTTCCCGCTGCAGCTAGAAGCTGTTCCTGGATTTGCGCACGGCGCGTTGCATAGCTGGCCATCACATGCCCTTTTTCTTGCAGTACCCGCGCGTAGTCCGATGCGTGCTCCAGGGTAATTATTTTTTCCTTCGATAGGAAACGATGCCCTAAAGTGCTGCGACCTGCTTTTAAGCCTAGCAGCTGCAGAGGTACTACTTCATTTCCCCACAAAGCCACTAAGCCATGCGCCGGCCGTGCAAATTGTACGGTGCTGCCGTCTGCACGCTGGTAGGTCATTTTTTTAGCAATGGGCAGTTGAGCTAAAGTGGCTTCACAAGCCGATTGCAAGCTTTCTTTTAGAGAAAGACCTGCCTGGGTGCGTGTAAAGAAAAAAGTTTCTTGTGGCCCATTCCCTGCGCGTTCTAAGTCTTTAGGAGCCAGATCGGCAAGCCCGAGCGCGCTCAGCTTTTTGTTCAGCGCAGCAGTGGGTTGCCCATTTGCGTCGAGTGCAATAGAGACCGGCATGATTTTTTCACGCACGCGCTGCTCAGGAGTGTGGTTGCACACGTTTTCAATCAGTACGGCTAGGCGGCGCGGGGTGGCATAAGAGGTAGCGCAGGCCGTGCCTTGAATTAGACCAAACTGTGACAGGCGTTTAGTCAGGTTGCTAGAAAAAGCATCAGACAGGCGTAACAATGTTTTAGGCGGTAGTTCTTCGGTCAGCAGTTCGACTAGTAAGGGCGCTGTGGACGACGTCATGGGATAAGGCTCTATCAGAAACAATTTTTATAATGAATGGTTGGTGTTACGCAGGTATTCAAAAAGACTGTGGTATGCATGTTGGGGTTCGTACCTCACCACCAACCTACCGAAATGGCCATGCAACAGGAATTCACCAAACTCAATCAACCATAAGAAAAAGCAAAGGACGGTAGGTTGGTGGTGAGGTACGAACCCCAACACGCATACCACCGCCTCCTTGATAACCAGCTTATAAACGCTCAAAATTTTCACGCAGCATGGGAAAGCCAAGCTGTTCACGAGAATCATAATAAGCCTGAGCTACTTGGCGCGACAGCGCACGAATCCGGCCAATATAGCTTGCTCGCTCCGTAACAGAAATGGCATTGCGCGCATCTAGCAGATTAAAGGTATGACCTGCTTGAAGAATCATTTCGTAGGCAGGTAAAACTAATTGGTGTCCCATGAGGTGCAGGGCTTCACTTTCATAATGATTAAATGCGGCAAAAAGCGCAGGCACATTGGCATAGTCAAAGTTATAGGCAGACTGCTCGACCTCATTCTGATGAAATACGTCTCTATAGTGGAGCTTATAGCGTTCTGAAGCAGAGCCTACGGCACTAGAGTCAGCTGATAATGCAGTTGGTTTTTCCCATTCCGTCCACACCAGGTCATATACGCTGTTTACTTTTTGCAAGGCCATGGCAAGCCGCTCGAGACCATAGGTAATTTCGCCTAATACCGGTTTACAGTTTAGGCCGCCAACTTGCTGAAAATAGGTAAATTGGGTGACTTCCATTCCGTTCAACCACACTTCCCATCCCAAACCCCATGCTCCTAGTGTGGGGTTTTCCCAATCGTCTTCCACAAAACGGACATCATTTTGTTGTAAATCTAGGCCAAGCGCGCTCAGAGAGCCTAGATAAAGGTCTAGGATATTTTCAGGAGCCGGTTTGAGAACCACTTGATATTGGTAGTAGTGTTGCAATCGATTAGGATTATTTCCTCCTCGACCATCTTTAGGGCGGCGTGAAGGCTGCACATAGGCGGCTTGCCAAGGTTCAGGACCGATTGCACGTAAAAAGGTAGCGGGATGTGAGGTACCTGCTCCTACTGCCATATCGTAAGGCTGTAGAAGAGCGCAGCCTTGCTGGGCCCAGTAATTTTGAAGGGTGAGGATCAGGTTTTGAAAGGTCAACATAAAGAATTAAATGCAAAAAGTATGCTTTTTGGTAGGTGGGTTGTTTAGATTTTTTTACTAGGTCGCAGAGCGTACACCATGATCCACGCAAGCCAACCAAAACACCCGATTAACACAGGGGCATTTCCGTAGAAAATGTAAGGCGTTGTGCCTATACGTCCTGCAAGTGTGACGTTCAGGCTTGCAGTGGTAAAGGGCGGTAGCTCGGCGATGATTTTGCCCTTCTGGTCAATGGCTGCAGTGATGCCGGTGTTAGCAGCGCTGAGCATGGGGCGTGCGGTTTCCAGTGCACGCATTTGTGCCATTTGACGGTGCTGAGCGAGTGCAATGGTGTTACCAAACCAGCCTAGATTGGTTGAATTAATAATTAAACTTGCAGCAGGGTTAGCTTGGCGCAGCGTGCGTGCAAGCTCTTCACCAAAAATATCTTCGTAGCAAATACTAGCTGCAATGGTTTGATCGCCTACCCTGAAGTTAGCCTGCTGCACAGGTCCTTGCATAAAGCTGGCTAAAGGAAGTTGTAAATACGCCATGATTTTTGCAAAGCCCCACGGAATATATTCTCCAAACGGCACAAGATGGCGTTTGTTGTAAACCGTGACGGCGAGAGTATGAGGGGCGATGCCAAATAGGCTATTTGTCCAATAAAACGTGTCATCTTCCAATGCAGAGAAGGTGCGCCCAATTCCACCTAACAAGATGAAAGAGCCCGTTTGATCAGAAAACTGGCGCAATGCGCGTGCAAAGGAGGCAGGTAGCTCGTCAATAGGGAGTGGAGCGGCAGTTTCTGGCGTGAGAATCAGCTCTGCTGGCTTTTTTGTTATTAACTTTTGATACAGAGCCAACATTTCTTCTATATTTGAGGTATTGATTTTGGTGCTTTGTGGGACATTACCTTGCAATAGCCGTATGTTGAGGGGCCTACCTTGTGGGCTAGTCCATGAAATATGCTGGCAGATGAAGGCGATGCCCATTAATCCTGCACATAGCATAAGCCGTACTAGTAGCGCTTGGCGTGGATTAGGGTGCTTCCATGTCAGAGAGGCCCCATTGGAATCGGTAGGAAGGAGTGGAGCCAACCACTGTGGTTTGTACATTATGAGCGCTTGGGCTCCTAATGCTGCTATCCACGCTAATAACCAACTTATGCCGTATACCCCCCAAATACTTGCATACCCAGTCAATGGACCATCAACTTGTGTATAGCCACTGACTAACCAGGGAAAGCCTGTAAGAAGGGTGCCGCGTAGCCATTCGCACAAGGTCCATGCACAGGCAAAGCTGATGCTACTGTGCCAGGTGAGAAGGTTTTTAGAAGGCTCTAAGGACAAAGTACGCCATACCCATCCAGCCAGTGCAGGGTAAAGACTTAAATAGAGTACACACAGCAATAATAAGAGGAGCGAGAGCGCCAGCGACAGCCCTCCATATACATGCAAACTCACTGTGAGCCAAGCAAGGCCGCTGCCAAAATGTCCTATGCCAAAAATGAGGCCCTGGCGCGCTGCAATGCGTGCTGTTGGGGTACGGGCTAGCAATATAAAAAAAGCGCAGAGGGTGAAAAGGGCAAGCCATCCACCGTGCGGAGTTGGAGCAAAAGCGAGAGTATGCAGTCCCCCTAATAGCAAGGCTAGCAGCGCATCCATCGTTCCTGTACGTTTTGGATCACTCATGGGATACAGAGTGCCTGGCAGATTTGTAATCGGGTATAGAGGGGGGAGGAGCTTTAGGCGCGCTTGAGCACAAGCGAAGCACATGAATTTGCCGAGCATCGCTGCGTAGTATTTCGAATACTTTGCCTTCCAGAGTAATTTTTTCGCCTCGGTGTGGTACACGTCCAATAGACTGGATGATTAAGCCTCCAATCGTATCCGCATCATTGGTGCGATAGTGTGTGTGAAACACCTCGTTAAACTGCTCAATTTCGGTTAAGGCGCGAATTCGGTAACTGCCATCGGGGGCTGCGAGAATATTGTCCGCTTCTTCATCAAAGTCATACTCATCTTCAATATCACCCACAATTTGTTCTAGTACATCTTCAATCGTAATAAGCCCTGCAATGCCGCCATACTCATCGACCACCATAGCCATATGGTTTTGATTGGCTAGAAAATCACGCAGCAGTGCATTCAGGCGTTTAGATTCGGGAATAAAAATGGCTGGGCGCAGCATGCCGCGAATATCGACTTCTTCATTTGCATAAAAAGCCAGTACGTCTTTGGTGAGCAAAATACCAATGACATTGTCCCGATTTCCTTCATAGACCGGATAACGGGAGTGGGCTTTGTCGATCAGAAAGGGGATAAAACTCTCAGGGCTTTGGGTGATCGATATAGCACTGATTTGGGCGCGTGGCACCATGATGTCGCGCGCGCAGAGGCTGGTCATCTGAAAAATGCCTTCGATCATGGACAAAGAGTCTGCCTCAATCAAATTGCGCGCATGGGCATCTTGCAAAATTTCTAGCAACTCGCTGCAAGACTCAGGCTCTGGAGCAATAAAACGCGTTAGACGTTCCAATAGAGAACGGCGTTTTTCAGTAGATTTTTTGGCTGCGTGTTTAGGGTGGGGATCGTTCATAAAAGAAAAAAGTAAGGACGGTAGGTTGCTTTAGGACATGCCCTAGTCAAAACCTAACTGCGCGAGCAATTGGGTTTCGAGGTTTTCCATAACTTCAGCTTTCTCATCATCCTGATGATCATAGCCTTGCAAGTGCAATACACCGTGAATAACCAGATGGGCATAGTGTGCAAGCAAGCTTTTATGCTGGACTTGCGCCTCTTTTTCCACCACAGGACAGCATAAGACAATATCTCCGGTAACCGGTGCGCCGGGACCCGATATGACGGTGTTAGTAGAGGGATGTGTCTGATTGTAGTCAAAGCTCAATACATTGGTGGCATAGGGTTTGCCCCGATAGGTTTGATTGAGTTCTCGCCCTTCATGTCGCCCTACAAGGCGCACTGTAATTTCAGCAGTAGGGCAAAATAGTGCGCAGCGTATCCAGCGCTGTAGCGTTTTACGACGCAACAGTACACGATGGGAGAAAAAGCGGCGAGGAGGACCTTGTACTGTCAGGGTCAAAGGCGAAGGCATAAATGGTTATGAGCAAGAGAAAAACTATTAAATCAGAAAAGCGTACCGAGCAATTTTATAAGCAGCATAGTCTATACGCGTTCCCCACCCAATGAGTGGGTATAAGCGTGGTTAATACGTACCGTTATCAATTGTCCTGTAAGTGCTTTATGTTCACTTAACGGAGCAGAAAAATTAACCACTCGGTTATTTTCAGTGCGCCCGCACAACTCTTGTGGATTCTTGCGAGAAGGTCCTTCAACAAGAACAGGCAGTGCTTGCCCCACCATGCGCGCACTAATTTTTTTCTCATTGGCATCAATAGCCGCTTGTAAGCGTTGCAGGCGCGCCAGTTTTACCGCGTGTGGCGTGTCATCTGGTAACCCTGCAGCAGGTGTGCCCGGGCGAGGGCTGTAAATAAAGGAAAAACTTGCGTCAAACTCCAATTCTTCTACTAGAGCCATCAATTTTTCGAAATCTGCTTCCGTTTCGCCGGGAAACCCGACGATAAAATCGGTCGATAGGCTGAGATCAGGCCGAATGGCCCGAAGTCGGCGAATAATCGATTTATATTCTAAGATGGTATAGCCCCGTTTCATAGCGGACAGAATGCGATCGGACCCGTGCTGTACAGGCAGATGTAAATGATTGACTAGTTTGGGAGTGTAGGCGTAGCAGTCAATGAGCCTTTGTGTAAATTCTTTAGGGTGCGACGTCGTAAAGCGAATGCGCTCAATGCCAGGGATTTCCGCAATATAGTCAATCAGAGCAGCAAAGTCCGTTTCAGGGAGATCGTGCAGCATATCCGCAGACGCCATTTCTATAGCATCGGAGGAGTCTGCGATGCTATTTAGAGAAGGTGGGGCGCTGCGGTAGGCATTCACATTTTGCCCGAGCAAGGTTATTTCGCGCACCCCTTGTCTTGCAAGGCCTGCAATCTCGGTAAGCACATCCACTAAAGGGCGGGAGAATTCTTCGCCGCGTGTATAGGGTACGACGCAGTAGCTGCAATATTTACTGCATCCTTCCATGATAGAGACAAACGCGGTTGCTCCATCAGTACGTGCGGGAGGGAGGTGGTCAAATTTTTCAATTTCAGGAAAAGAAATATCTACTTGTGCGCGCCCGGTTTTGCGACGTGCGTCAATTAAGCTAGGTAGACGGTGCAAAGTTTGTGGACCAAAAACTACGTCGACATAAGGGGCTCTTTGCACGATAGCATTGCCTTCCTGGCTTGCTACGCAACCACCCACGCCGATTACTAGATCGGGGTTATTTTTTTTGAGCTCGCGCACGCGTCCCAAATCAGAGAACACTTTTTCCTGTGCTTTTTCGCGCACAGAGCACGTGTTGAACAAAATAACGTCTGCTTGCTCAGGCGAATCTGTTTGGGTAAAGCCTTCAGCGGCGTGTAAAACATCGACCATTTTGTCTGAGTCGTACTCATTCATCTGGCAACCGAATGTTTTTATATAGACCTTTTTGGAGGGCATGGGGGCAGAAAAGCGCGTAAAAAGAAAAAAAGGACGGTAGGTTGGTGGTGACGAAGGAACCCCAACATGCACGCCACAGGGTTTTTGATAACCTGCTTACAGATTATCTAAAGCATAGATTAAAAGACAGTGGGTCGCATGTTGGGGTTCGTGTCTCACTCCAACCTACAGATAGAAAAGAATGGATTATAGCTTTTGAAGCGGCACTTTTGATTTTGACTTCCTCGCGCTAGCCCGGTAGGCTGCGCGCTTTTCCTTTCTCCCCTCTCGCTTTTCTCTGGAATTATTAACGATCTTATGTTCAAAACACGTATTCTTACGGCGTTAGGCTTGCTTATATTGTGCCTGCCGGTGGTATTTTTTGCGCCGGTTTGGGGCTTTGCAGTATTGTGTGCAGGTGTGATGGTTATAGCTGCCAGGGAATGGGGCCTTCTGTCAGGGTTGCGTGCACAAGGGGCTTTGCTCTATGCAGCAGCAGTAGCTGTAGGTTTGGTACTGAGTGCCGCGCATTCCGGCCTGTTTGCAATAGAAGCATCTCCCCACTTCGATCTTAACCATATCACCGGGCTGTATCGTGCCTCGTTGCTTTTTTTAGCAGGGGCTATTCCATATATGTTGGTGCGCAAACCGGTTTTGACGCAAGGTATGTGGCAGCGGTTTTTATTGTTTGGTGGCGGCATTTTATTTTTATCTGCATGGTATGCGTTGTTGACTGCGCGCGCCTATGGCGTGCCCTTTTTGCTTTCCCTTATGTCAATCGTTTGGCTGGCGGATAGTGGAGCCTATTTTGCAGGCAAGTGGTTGGGAGTACATAAGTTGGCACCCTCCATTAGCCCTGGGAAAACCTGGGAAGGCGTGGCTGGAGGCATGGCTTTTGCTTTATTGGTTGCTGCCGTAGTGCTGGCGATACCCGTTTCGCCTTTAGTCACCCCCACTATTTTTCATGTTTACGCAGCGCATTTTGGTGTTTTTGGCACGTTTGCGTTTGTCATATTGTGGGTGGGCGTGAGTGTAGTGGGAGATCTATTCGAATCGCTTCTGAAGCGCCAAGCAGGTGTTAAAGATTCAGGGAAGATTTTGCCTGGTCATGGAGGAATGCTCGATCGTATCGATGGCTTATTGTTTGTGCTCCCTTTAGCAATGTTCTTTGTCCCCGTTTAACCCAAAATTATTTGCTATTACGGTGAAATGCTATGCAGACTAAGTGTTCTGCTACCCCCCTTCCATGTGTTTCACGGCAGCGCTTGACGATTCTCGGGGCAACCGGGTCGATTGGGGTGAGCACGTTAGAAGTGGTTGCTAGACATCCTGAGCAATTTGAGATTTTTGCATTGACGGCGCACGGCAATATTGAGCGGCTTTTTGAGCAGTGTTTGCGCTTTCAACCTGTTCTAGCTGTAGTCTGTCAGGCTGCTGCTGCGGCTGATTTGCAAATCCGTTTGCAAGCCGCAGGGGTAAAGACCCGCGTGCTGTGGGGGGCAGCTAGCTTGATTGAGGTTGTGGAGCATGAAGCGTGCGATACCGTAGTTGCTGCAATTGTTGGCGCAGCAGGTTTAGCGCCCACTCTTTGTGCAGCACGCCTAGGTAAGCGGATTGTGCTGGCTAATAAAGAAGCGTTGGTAATGGCAGGTGCGCTCTTTATGCAAACAGTTAGAACACACCATGCAACTTTGCTACCTATTGATAGCGAGCATAACGCTATTTATCAATGTCTGGATCACACACACTACTTCCATCCAGGCATTGAGAAAATAGTGTTAACGGCTTCTGGTGGGCCTTTTCGCAATAGCACGCCAGCATCATTAGAAACGGTGACACCTGAGCAAGCCTGCGCGCATCCTAATTGGGTTATGGGTCGAAAAATATCCGTAGATTCGGCTACGATGATGAATAAAGGTTTAGAAGTCATCGAAGCATATTGGCTGTTTGGTGTGCCTATAGAGCGCATTGAGGTACTTATTCATCCTCAAAGCGTGATCCATTCTATGGTCACCTATATAGATGGTTCGGTCTTGGCGCAAATGGGTCAACCGGATATGCGCACGCCTATTGCACAGGCGCTGGCGTATCCAAACCGCATAGTTTCAGGAGTTGCGCCTTTGGATTTAGTGGCGGTTGGTGGGTTGCACTTTGAACATGTTGATCTTGATCGATTCCCTTGTTTAGCTCTGGCATGGCAGGCGCTTCGTCAGAGCGGTAGTGCAAGTACAGTCCTAAATGCAGCTAATGAAATAGCCGTAGCGGCTTTCTTAGAGAAAAAAATTCGATTTACTGCCATTGCTTCGGTAGTGCGTGAAGTTCTAGATGCAGCTTCGCCACAGCCAGTAGATACGTTAGAAGCAATATTGGAGGTAGATCGCGATGCTCGCGAACGTGCCTATGCAGCAGTAGCATTATTGAGCTAGGGCGTGTTCTCAATTGCCACAAGAAGAGAGGCTAGCTGCTTTGCAATATCGTGGGATTTGAACCTTCTGTTATATCATTGCCCCCTTAGACAGCGCATTTTTGCGAACGCTTTTTTACAGAGCAGGGCCTATTGGAAAGAAATGGGCATGCTCTTTATGAAAATCAAAATGAAACTTAGAAAAACATATCGGTGGGCTTTGCAAACTATGCGTATTAAGCACACGCTCTTATCAGTGCCCTGTATTTTTGGCGCACTAGGAGGAGGGGTAATCCATGGAGGCAGTGCAGTAGCTGCTACGCCGGCACTCGCGAGCACGGCTGCCTGGATAGTGGATGATATTCGTCTTGAAGGTTTGCAACGTGTAGAGGCTGGCACGGTATTCGCTTATTTGCCTGTAAAGCCTGGCGATACGTTAACCCCCAAGGCTTCCAGCAAGATTATTCATGATCTCTATGCAACGGGCTTTTTTAGTGATGTACGCCTGCAGCGCCAAGGTCGAACATTAGTGGTACGGCTGCAAGAGCGCGCAGCTATTTTCTCGGTCGATTTTTCAGGTATTCATATTCTTGGTAAAGACAAGTTAATGCCTGCGCTACGGGCAGTAGGGTTGGCTCAAGGCCATCACTACGATAAAAGCTTAGTAGATAAGGCTGAGCAAGAGCTTAAACGTCTGTATTTGAGCCGCGGTTATTACAGCGCAGAGATTAAAACAACGGTTACGCCTATCGATCGCAATCGGGTCACGCTGTTATTTGCAGTGGTAGAAGGGCCTAGAGCCCGTATTCGCCAAGTTCATTTCATTGGCAATAAAGGCATGAGCGCATCGCAATTGGCGGATGAGATGCAGACCTCAACCCCAAACTGGTTTTCCTGGTATACGCGTAATGATTTGTATTCCAAAGAAAAATTGACCGGGGATTTAGAGAATATCCGCTCGTACTACTTAGACCGCGGCTATTTAACCTTTAATCTTGATTCGACACACGTTGCCATTTCACCCGATAAGCAGCACATGTACCTGACGATTGGGTTACATGAAGGTGAGGTGTATACCTTGTCCGGCATAGATTGGTCTGGGAATACTTTGGGTAAGCTTGAAGAATTCAAAGCGCTTGTCAAAATTAAGCCTGGCCAACGTTTTTCTGCTAGCGAGCTACGGGCAGCTACTAGCGCTATCGTCGATAAATTAAGCGAGTATGGATATGCGTTCGCTACAGTAAATGCGCAGCCTATGCTGGATGAGACTAATCACACGGTGCGTTTAACCATGCATATTGAGCCTGGTCGCCGAGTGTATGTACGGAAAATTGATATTGTGGGCAATACCCGCACGCGCGATGAAGTGATTCGCCGTGAGCTACGCCTGTTTGAGAGCACCTGGTTTGATGGGGCGCGACTCAAACGTTCTGAAGAGCGTGTTAATCGCCTTGGCTATTTTAGTTCGGTCGTGGTTACTACCACACCCGTCTCTGGAACGAATGATCAGGTTGATGTTCAGATAAAAGTAGCCGAAAGACCTACTGGTTCCATGACCTTAGGGGCAGGCTTATCTTCTACCGATCGCGTAGTATTGACCGCAGGGATTTCCCAGGAAAATGTATTTGGCTCAGGCTCTAGCTTAGGGATACAGCTAAATACTGCTAAAGCATACCGCACGCTAAGTATTACTAATATCAACCCCTACTTCACGATGGATGGGGTACAGCGCATTACCAGTTTGTATTACCGTACTAATAAACCGCTGCTTTATCGTTCAAGCGAGTTCAGTATTGTCAATGCAGGCGGAGATTTAAAATTCGGTATCCCATTTTCTGAGCAAGATCTGGTGTTTGTAGGGGCAAGTTTTGAACAAAATCATTTCAAAAACATCGATGACAAAACCCCGCAGCTCTATAAAGATTATATTCAAGAATTTGGGCATACGGTTCGCAATATACCGTTAACGCTCGGCTGGTCGCGTGATGGCCGCGATAGCGTAATAATACCTAGCCGCGGTAGCTTCACCTCTTTAAATGCAGAGTTAGGCACGCCTGCAGGCCATACGCAATACTATAAATTGGATGTGGCGCAGCAATATTACATCTCGTTTTCCAGAGGATTTATGCTGGGCCTAAATGGTCAGGTGGGCTATGGGCAAGGTCTATCTGGAAGATCTTTCCCTATCTTTAAAAATTATTTTGCGGGCGGGATGAATTCTGTGCGCGGCTATGAACCGGGCTCTCTAGGACCTAGGGACAAGCCTGCTCCTGCTGAGCCAGGGCCTAATCCAGGAGATGGAGAAGAAGTGCGAAGGGGTGACCCAATAGGGGGCGCTAAAATGGTTCTGGCTAATGTCGAGTTAACCTTTCCTTTGCCGGGAACCGGATACGACCGTACTTTGCGACTTTTTACTTTCTTGGATGCTGGAAATGTATGGGCACAGGATGAGCGTATAAAATTGGAAGATTTTCGTGCAGGATATGGTTTAGGTCTAGCCTGGATTTCTCCTGTGGGGCCCCTTAAATTCAGTTTGGGTTTCCCCCTTGTAAAAAGAAAAGGCGATCTCTATCAGAAATTCCAGTTCCAGATGGGAACCGCATTTTAGAGTCTGCCCTTTAGTTGCTAAAAAGTAAAAATGAGAGGTGGGCGGTTGGTAGTTTAGGGCCCCTTTGTTGCTCTAAAGTACAAGCTGATTTTTTCAGGATTTTTCAAGAGGGTTGACGTGCTACATATATTGACTCGACGTGCGTGCGCATCTGGTTTAGCAAGCCTAGCTTTGTGGGGAGGATGGGGCTTAGCCGCTCTGGGGACCACCAGTGTATATGCCCAGGAAATACGGGTTGCAGCGGTGAACTCTGACCGTATTTTGCGAGAGTCTGCGCTGGCCAAGAAAGCCAAAGATAAGCTGGAGCAAGAATTTGCAGCAAGAGGGCAGGAGCTACAAAAAATGGAGCAACGCCTTAAAAATCTCTCCGAGGCCTATACCAAGAAAAGCGACAGACTCTCAGGAACTGCGTTGTTAGAAGCGCAGCATGAGTTATCGCAATTCGATGAAAAATTTCAACGCAAGCAGCGTGAATTTCGTGAAGAACTCAATCGCCGGCGCAATGAAGAAATTGCAAATGTGCTGGAACAAGCCAATGAGGCGATTTTACAAGTCGCTGAAAAAGAGCACTATGATTTAGTACTCCAAGAAGCAGTCTATGTAAATCCACGCATCGATATTACGGATAAGGTTATTAAACTTTTGGCAAATGGCGCTCGCTAAAATCGCGATCTAGAATCGGGTGACAATTCTCAAAATCTAAAAAATTATAGGAAGGTTAGAAAGTATGGCGTTTACTTTGCAGCAGCTAGTTGAGCGTTTGGGAGGGCGAGTAGTTGGAGATGCTCAGATCAGTATAAATAGTATAGCCCCGTTAGATAGTGCCTCTTCTGGGCAGTTATCTTTTTTGGCTAACTCAAAGTATCAGTCATTATTAGGAATGACGCAGGCTAGCGCTATTTTGCTGACAGAAGAGGATTATTCTGCTTTTTCTGCAACGCAAGAAAAAGGTGCTGTAGAGCATGCTTTTTTATTGACTTCTAAGCCTTATGTGTATTTTGCGCGTGTAGCTGGACTTTTTGCCGAAGAGGCGTCTGTTGCTACGCATTCTTTTAAAGGCATTCACCCCACTGCTGTAGTAGACGCTTCTGCACAGATAGCCCCTGATGCTTTGATTGGCCCTTATGCCGTTATTGAGGCGCAGGCAGTAATTGGTGCGCGATCCAGAATTGGTGCACATGGTTATATCGGACAGGGTGTGGTGATTGCAGAGGATGTGCTGCTCTACCCCAATGTAACTATCTACGCCTTTTGCAAAATTGGCGCTAAAACCATTCTCCATGCCGGTGCAGTGATTGGTGCAGACGGGTTTGGTTTTGCTCCTGATTTTGAAGAAGTATCCGGAGAAGAAAAAGGGGAATGGGTCAAAATTCCCCAAGTAGGAGCCGTTGAGATTGGTGAGCGCGTTGAAGTGGGTGCAAACACCACCATCGATCGCGGAGCCCTTGCTAATACCGTCATCGAAGAAGACGTTAAAATCGACAACTTGGTGCAAATTGCGCATAACTGCCATATCGGTGCACACACCGTTATTGCGGGATGTACAGGCATTGCAGGCAGCACCACCATTGGTCGCCATTGCATGCTCGGAGGTGCGGTTGGAATAGCCGGCCATCTCACGCTCGCTGATCACGTGGTGGTAACTGCAAAATCAGGCGTTTCGAAATCACTCATGAAGTCAGGTATGTATACGAGCGCTTTTCCTGCTATAGATCATGGGGCTTGGTTGCGCAGTGCTGCGCACGTACGCAATTTAAGTAGTTGGCATAAGCGTATCCAACAACTTGAAGCGCAAGTCGAAAGTCTCACGCGCGACGTGTAAATACTCTATTTAAGATTGCATAGATCGGAAAAAATATGAAAACTGATGCAGCAGATGCTCGTGTATCGAAAATAAATTTCGATATACATACCATTCTCTCCTTGCTTCCGCACCGCTATCCTATTTTGTTAGTCGATCGCGTGCTGGAGCTCGAGCCCCATAAATATATTCGGGCTCTTAAAAACGTATCGATTAATGAGCCTTATTTCATGGGCCATTTCCCCAGTCGCCCTGTAATGCCTGGCGTTTTAATTTTGGAAGCTTTGGCCCAAACTGCTGCATTGCTGACTTTTTCTGAAACGGAAGAACCTAAGCCACAAGAAAATAGACTGTATTATTTTGTAGGAATTGATGGAGCACGTTTTAAAAAACCCGTTGAACCCGGCGATCAACTCATTTTAGAAGTCAATTTTGAGCGTTGCCGCCGCGGTATTTGGCAGTTTCAGGCTTGTGCAAAGGTAGAAGATAAGGTGGTAGCCGAAGCTCAACTAATGTGCACCATAAAAAACACATAAAGCGTGAGATTGCTTTTCTAACACGTTCTAAAAAGGAGTACAGCATGAGCAATGTATGCAAGTCATTTGCTTTCGCAGTTTTTTTGGGACTTAGCCTTGGGGCTAGCAAAGCTTCTACGATGCATGAGCATAACGCTGAACAAATCAATCCTAATCGGAGTACACCTAAACGACATCTACCTGAGCCTGTGCCGCCAAAGACAGAGCAATCAAGCTCTATAAAAATGAGCAAGCCTGCCTCTGCGAGCGCAGTAGAATTGCCAGATCTGAAAAAAATTAATCAGCCTGGAATAAACGTGCGCTCCACCGTGCAAAATCCTATTTCTAGTGCACCTACTTTTCATTACCAAGATGAACACGGTAATGAAATTACAGAGCGCCGAGAACTTGGGCAGCCCTCAAGCATTGACGTGCGCTCGAGTATGGGAACGCATTATCAGCTCTCTGAGCCCATGGACCCTACCCAAGCGCCTAATGGCTCTTTACGAGGCGTGCCTTCTGTGAAGCTCAGTTATTAGCATGCCAAAAGTACGAACCCCAACATGCACGCCACTGCCCTCTAATCATGGCCTTTTATAGGCAGGTTTTAAAAGGCCTTGGTGCGCATGTTGGGGTTCCTTCGTCACCACCAACCTACATTTCCCCCTTTTTTTATTTGATGGCATGGCCGTTTTTACCGCAATTACAAAAGAAGAACTTGCAGCATGGTTACAAGACTATACGCTTGGCACGCTAGTACAGATGCGAGGTATTGCTGCGGGTATCGAAAATAGCAATTTCTTTTTGACCTTCAACTCCCCCGTAGAGCAAGCTAATTCTCTTACCCTTTCATCGGACGAAGGGGGATTGACGCCTACCCATGTACTGACTATTTTTGAGCGACTTACTGAGCAAGAGTTACCCTTTTACTTGGAATTTATGCTCCACCTGTCGCAGCATGGGGTGCTGGTCCCACGGCCTATTCCTTGCAATGAAGGCCGTCTGTTTACTATGCTGTGCAACAAACCTGCTGCAATAGCTACTAAGTTAGAAGGGCAGGTACAACTTAACCCGACTCCCAATCACTGTGCGCAAGTGGGGGCGATGCTAGCGCAGATGCATGAAGCGGGGCGGGATTTTCCGTTGCGCCAACCCAATTTACGTAGTCTAGATTGGTGGATTGAGACTATACCGTTGCTTAAAGCCTTTCTTAGTTCGTCACAAAATGCGCTATTGGATGAAGAGCTGCATTTCCAAAAAAATTTCTTTGCCTCAGAACACTATGCTGCATTGGGCCGAGGCCCATGTCACTGTGATTTATTTCGAGACAATGTATTGTTTACGCCAGGCACTCAAAATAATCTACAAACCCCTGCAGGTGAGTTTACGGCGTCTATTCCTGCGCAAGAGTCTCGAGGCGATACGCTGTCGGGCTTCTTAGATTTTTATTTCGCAGGCGACGATACCTGGCTTTTTGATTTGTCTGTATGCGTAAATGATTGGTGTATTGACCTTGAATCAGGCGAATTGGATTGGCCTCGCTTACAAGCCTTGGTGCAGGGTTACCAAAGCGTTCGGCCCCTCTCTACGCTAGAAATAGAGCATTTTGGTACCGCGTTGCGGGCAGCAGCATTGCGTTTTTGGATTTCGCGCCTATATGACTTTTATATGCCACGCGAAGCGGCGCTATTAGCCGCACATGACCCAGATCATTTTGAGCGGATCTTACGATTACGCCGAGATAAAAAACGCTTGCAGGATCTACAAACTAACTTACAGCGACAGGTCACTAGTGAGCAACACCCCAACATGCACACCACCAACGCATAAATATAGCTTCAACATGCCTATGCAGAATGGTAGGTTGGGGTGACGAAGGAACCCCAACATGCATACCACCAACTTTTAATCATCGCCTTTAAGAACCTTTCTATGCATCTCTATTCCCTTTCCCCTAAAGCAGGTTGGGACCAGTTTAAACAAGGCATTCAAGTTTTCAGTCAACGTCCTTTAAGCTTTTTAGCCATTTTTTTAGCTTATATTTTCCTGATGTTGATTCTTTTTAAGACTCCATGGATTGGATTCTTATTACCCTTTTTTTTCGTTCCTGGTTTATCAGTCAGTTTTATGGTGGCGGGAAGAGGCGCAGCAGAAAACGAACCGGTGACCCCATTGGTCCTCTTTGATGGTTTTGCTAAGCATGGATGGGAAGTAGCTTCCCATCTTCTAATACTGGGTGTGCTCTACGTAGGAGCGACTTGGGTGGTGCTTGCGCTCTCTTATTTGATCGATGGGGGAGTATTAATGCAATTTATGGTGTGGGGACGGCGTTTAAATCAAGCTGCACTGGCTAAACAGCCTGCTGTGCTTATTTCTACAGCGGTTGCAGCTATACTTTTCATACCCATCTCTATGCTGTTTTGGTTTGCCCCTATCCTCACCGTATGGCATCGTATTTCCCCTTATAAAGCCCTATTTTTTAGCCTTATTGCATGCTGGCGTAATAAAGGTGCTTTTTTGATTTATGTATTGTTATGGGCAGGTTTTGGATTTTTAGGATCAAGTGCGCTCGTTTTTGTATTGCATTGGCTGCAGTCTGATGCACTCATACTCACGCTTTTAATGTCGTTCTCCCTACTGTTTACCACAATGTTTTATTGCTCGTTTTATGCGACATACTGTGGAAGTTTTGGCAAGCTAAAGCAAGTGAAATAAGTGCCCATGTAAAAAGGCTTTACAAACTTCACCAACCACAAGAAAAGGCAAAGCACGGTAGGTTGGTGGTGACGAAGGAACCCCAACATGCAAACCACCGACTTGTAATCCTGCATTACGCATAGCATCTTAGTCTTAAAGAAAATTCCTGCAATGCTTTTATTCCACTTGCTTCAGCGCGTGCGCACCAATCTTGAAGCTGTTGTAGGAGCTGTTCGCGCGTGGCTGTGGAGCGCTCCCATAATGTGCTGAGCTCCGCCCGAAGTTCATAAAAAGTACGCAGCGCAGCGCTGGTTCCTAAAATATGGGGAAGTTGTGCTTTTTGAGGTGCATCTAAAGAGTTTTCATCCTGATGAAACCATTTACGCGCGCTTTTAACTAGCGCATAACGGCTGCATTTTTTTGTCGCAGCTGCTGCGCGCAGATGTACTAACTCATCACGATAGACTTGTTTGAGCGTCTTCACATAACGGCCCATCACTTCATAACGATTTGTAAGCACGGCTTGCAGCGTTTCAAGGTCAAGCACCGATTTTGCAGACCGTAATTTAGGTACAGGAGCCACTCTTTTCACTTTGGCCAAACCCACCATCGACAGCAAACGGATATACACCCAACCTAGATCGAATTCATACCATTTGGAGGACAATTTGGCCGAGGTTGCAAAGGTATGATGATTGTTATGCAGCTCTTCACCACCGATGATAATACCCAGAGGAAAGATATTAGTACTGGCATCTGCACAATTGTAATTACGGTAACCCCAATAGTGCGCAAGGCCATTCACCACGCCAGCTGCCCAAAATGGTATCCAAGCCATTTGCACGGCCCATACGGTCAGCCCGATGGGTCCAAACAAAAGCAAATCAATCACCATCATTAAAGACAGCCCTGCAATGGAATATTTGGCATACACATTACGCTCTAGCCAATCATTTGGCGCGCCATATCCATACCTAGCCATCGTTTCTTCATTTTTAGACTCGGCACGATAGAGCTCAGCTCCTTCCCACATTACCTTGCGGATTCCGCGTGTTTGAGGGCTGTGTGGGTCTTCTTCTGTTTCACATTTCGCATGATGCTTGCGGTGAATAGCGACCCATTGGCTAGTAACCATACCCGAGGTCAGCCACAACCAAAAACGGAAAAAATGGGCGACTGCAGGATGCACATCCAGAGCACGATGCGCCTGGCAGCGATGTAGATACACCGTTACGCCAATAATCGTGATATGCGTCATGGCCAAGGTAAATAAAACTATTTGCCAAAACGAG
This sequence comes from Mycoavidus cysteinexigens, assembly GCA_031963225.1. Classification (GTDB taxonomy): domain Bacteria; phylum Pseudomonadota; class Gammaproteobacteria; order Burkholderiales; family Burkholderiaceae; genus JASSUD01. The sequence goes on along the minus strand of JASSUD010000033.1, from coordinate 3,625 downwards.
CCATGCACTAAACCATGCGCGAGAAAATTGAGTATTTGATTATCCAAAGAAATCCTCGGTAAAAATAAAATCTATAGGTAGATTATTAAGAACAGATGCAGCCATTATAGATTCTCTATGGGTAACTATGCATTCCATATAAGTTTAAAAAGGGTTGACTGCGCTTTTTTTACTGGCAATGCCTAGCGACGAGGAGGCAGGACAGGCATAGGTACAATTATGGGGATCGTCACTGCAGGGTTTTCTACACGTTTACAACCAGGCAAATGATAAGGCGTTGCGTCTTTTGCGTGGCGCTTCCAGTTACTTGCATAATCTTGCACCAAGTTGGAATGGCCATTAATAATCAGTACATTTTCTGCATTTGCACGCGGTGAGGTATCACTGAAATTCATGCTGCCGGTTATCAAAATTCCATCCGACAAGCTATCCGGATCGATCACTATAAGCTTGTTATGCGCACTTTTATACCGCGTTTCTAAACGCACTGGAATGCCTGCACGCGCTAACTCAGACACACGCGAAGCGCGCTTGCTCATCTGGACACGATCTACCAAAACACGCACATCTACTCTTCTAGCGTGTGCGCGGATCAAAGCGTCCACGATCTTTCCATTCGATAGCACATAGGCTTGTACTAATACCTGTTCACGAGCTTCATCAATCGCTTTTACAATCGGCCTTTCCACATCATCCCAAGGGGCAAAAGCAGATTGCATCTCAACATATCCACGATGTACGCGCGGCTCTGGTTTTTCATAGGAAGGGTAGCGTCGACCATTTGGATAACCACTCCCATAACCGGGAGCTGACATATCGAGCGTACAAGCAGATACTCCACACAGCACTAGTGGTAACAAAACCAGCCCTGCTCTATATTTTCTCATAGCGTGCGCGGCAGCAATTCTAAAAACTAGATAGGTATTTTTCACAAAAATTCCAATCAATTTAATTACTCTTTTTCTAGCACTATTGCAAAAAAAGCATCGGTGCCATCACGATGTGGCCATAATTTCAATGCATCGCCCTCTTTCAAACTAGAAGCCGAGCTAGAGTACGTAGATATATTGACGCGCTGTGTCTGTAGTGGAATGTGCTGAGCAGCTAAAATGGATTGTGCCGATAAGAGGTGAAATTGCGGATGCTCTGCTAAAAAATGCGCAACGACCGCTTCGTTTTCCATCTCCAAAAAACTGCACGTCGCATAAATTAATCGTCCACCTGCTTTTACCAGCCGCGCTGCACTACGCAAAATAGAACGTTGTCGGTTTGCAAAATCTGCAATAGAAGCCAGGGTGTGCCTCCATTTCAAATCCGGCTGTCGACGCAGTGTGCCCAATCCGCTACACGGCGCATCCACTAGTACGCGATCTGCTTTTCCTGCTGTTGGACCTATAAAACGCTGCAATTTGCTATCGTGTTCACTATCTATGGCTATTGCATGCACATTCGACAAACCACTACGCTCTCGCCTAGCCTCCAATTTAGTCAAACGTTTAGCATCCACATCTAGCGCATAGACGCGCCCTGTCGAACGCATCAGAGCTCCTAAGGCTAAAGTCTTGCCCCCTGCTCCTGCACAAAAATCAACTACCGTCTGCCCGCGCTTAGGTGCAACAAGATGCGCAAGCAACTGGCTGCCTTCATCTTGAATCTCAAACCACCCTTTTTGAAATCCAACCCCCGCAGGCCCTGCAGAGGCCTTTGTAAGCTTAGGATTGCCCTGCACACGTATTCCCAGAGGAGCGTAGCGCGTAGGCTCAGCCTCTATGCCTTGTGCTGCAAGCGCTTCGAGCACCTCCGAACGACTTACACGCAAAGGATTCACACGCAAATCAAGAGGAGCAGATGTTTGCAAAGCAGCAACACACTCGGCTAATTCAGGCACAGCGTACTGAGCCGCAAGCATATTGGCTAACCATGCAGGAAAATTAATCAGTTCAGGTACGGCAAAATGTGCACGCAAATGAGCTGGGCCATGCAGTGCATTATTGCTTAACCAAGCTGCTTGCTCGCCATCCAGCGCAGCTAATACAGACTCATAACCCAGAGTATGTGACAGGCTCTGTACCGCTAAACGTCGGCGCAATAGCGCGGGCGCTTGTGCAAAAAACGCAGCCCAAGCACGGGTATCTACCGGCTCTATCCATAGACCTGGAACCCCCTCTTCTGGTTCCCGCGCTAGATAAGTCCATTCAATAAGATTGCGCAAGACCGCAAAAATAGCCTGAGCAATACAAGTCCGCTCCGTGGCTCCCAGCTTAGGATGCGTCTCAAAAAAGCGCTCGACCGCACGGTCTGCTGGCCCGGAAAAACGAAGGACTATGCCTAATGCTCGCTCAAGAGGGGAAATAAGGCTGGCAATAAAGGGGACTTTGGGAGCCGGTCGCATCGACACAGGCTGGGTTGCAACGTTTGCTTTCACATCTTCTCAATAAATAGATACTGGGGCGTTGCATCCGCCACCATAACTTGGTTACCTGATTGCCTGATCTTCTCTGTCACCCACCAATGAATAGCACGCGGGTAAAGGATATGCTCAGCAGCCAGCACACGTTGTCCAAGCGTGGTAGCTGTATCGCCTTCTAAAACAGGCACCACCGCTTGCGCCACAATCGGCCCATCATCTAAGGCAGCCGTTACAAAATGCACCGTTGCACCATGTGCTTTCACACCCGTATCTAGCGCCCTTTGATGGGTATGTAAACCTTTGAATGCAGGCAATAAAGAGGGATGGATATTGAGCAACCGCTCTGCATAATGATTGACAAAATGGGCACTCAGTACCCGCATAAATCCAGCCAGCACCACTAGATCAGGCTCAAAGCCCTCAATAGCAGCGATGAGCGCCTGATCAAAATCTAAGCGATCTGCATAAGCACTAGGGGAAACCACGGCTACAGGAATGCCGTGTGCACTGGCATAGGCCAAACCAGCAGCTTGCGCCCGATCAGACACCACGCCAGCAATTTTTGCAGGCCAAGCTTCATTTTTGCAGGCCTGGATAATAGCCTCCATATTGCTGCCGCGCCCTGAGATAAGGATAACGATATTTTTCATGGAGGCGAATTCTATCAGGGCGCGCGGAATTCTCTGAAATACAGTGGGATTGGTGCTTTTTAGAAGGGGAGTAAATTTCGATTTTGTCGAAAGGGGAATGGTATAGAGGCTTGTGCAGGAGGGGCTTTGGAGAGCGGTGAGAGGCTTGGAAGTAATATAAGCGACTTTGTGCGCAATGATTAGCGGTAGGTTGGGGTGAGGCACGAACCCCAACATGCAAACCACTTACTTTTTATCTTTGCTTTTTGGTAATCAAAAGCAGGTTTTCAAAGGGCATTGGTAAGGTGTTGGGGTTCCTTCGTCACCCCAACCTACAAGCTAATGGCCAAACACGTTGCGAAGACTACTGGCATCCATCATCGATACACTCCATTCTCTCAACATGTCTTCGTCAGCTGCTGCTATCTCTGGTTCGTAGAGATCAAGCGAACTATCTGGGAATTTTTTTTGTAATAAAGCTCTAAAAGTCTTTAAACCGCTTTCCTTACGCCCTTTTTCAATTCCTTCTTGACGCCCTTTCTTTATACCGATCCGTTCAGCTGTAGTAATGTAAGCCACTTTGCTC
>JASSUD010000075.1:0-11119 GCA_031963225.1 Mycoavidus cysteinexigens | reverse complement strand
AAGTCAGACATTTCTATTTAGCCAGAAATAAGACATTTGTAATTAGCCTTGACATTTTTTGTCGCACCAAAGTTGTAATGTCGCATTTGGCCAAAGTTAAAATGTCGCATGGCATGCTCCCGCTCCTTCATATAGGAGCTCGGCATGGCGGCACCGAATACGATAACAATGACGATAGATAAGATTGGGCATATAGTCTTAGGTGAACATCTTGGCTTGTCGATGCGCGACATTGTTGAAAATTTGGTTTCAACTTTGACGTTAGCACAAGATGCAGCGGCAGAAAGTACAAGACAAGAACTGCCATCCTTTGAGCGGGAACTGTCCGCCATAAAATCAAGTGAAGCTGCACTGGAAGCGCTTAAAGAACGTATAGCGACTCAAGCACTTAAAACTACACCGGCATTTCGCTTACTTATAGAGCGAGCACAGGATCTTTTCAGGCGAACAGAGCGCCTTTTCAACAATCCGTAAACTTGATGAAATACGCTCTTTGGTCTGGTCATATTACGCACCAACGAAGAGCGCTCACGCCGTAACTTCAATATTTGTGATCCGCCATCAGGCAAAACGCGAAGAAGCTTTAAGTTCCGTTTGTTTGAGCTCAGAAAATATTTCTATATTTTTTAGCCTTGAATCAAAGCCTTCAATCCATAAAGATTCAGAAAATATCTCATTCTTAAGTTTTGTAACTAAATTGACCTGATGTTGTGCCCTTAATTTGAAAAGGGCTATGCACAGAGCGATGAAGCCGACACCACTATTTATACCTGTGGTAATTATCGATCTCTTTCGTAACTCTACATTTGCAGTAACCATGCAAAAATCTATGATACTGACAAACATGGTAAGGAAAGCAGCTAATATGGCCCAGAATGTGAAAGTAGGTATGCAGTTTTCATCAAGGTAATCATTAAGTTTTCCTAAAAAGGAAAATACCTCGTTCCGGAGTTCTTCCAGAGAAGTTTTCTCTTCCTCTTTTTTTTCCTTATCCTTTCTTACATCAGCGTTGGCGATTAGTTTAACTGCAATTTTCTCCGTCATTTGAAGAATGTTAGCTGCGTCTTTGAAGATCCCCTCAACCTCAGCTCTCTTCTTTGAAGAAATTGGATAGCTCCTCTTTAACGCTAGGTAATTAAATTCTAAATCTTGTACACCACACTTTTCTAACTGACGGCTATCATTACCGTCCTTATGAACTAACTTGTCAAAATGTTTTACGCATAGCTTAATAAATTTTTCCTCACGATATTTAAATTCCCAGGACTGAAGTTTAGGTGTGTAATTCATAGGCTCAAGTGTCTGACTACTTAGACGACCGTCTTCGCTTTCCCATGGTTTTTGAGAGGAGTTTGCTAGAGGAATCATTGGCATCTGATAAGAACTATCAGTATTAATACCATTTGATGAGAACATCATAATGCACCCCCTTAAGGAATCTCTGCATAACCCTCAAATTATTCAATTTATTTAGAGAGTTCAAGCTAATTTGTGGCAATTGTGAAAGTTGCATCACGTGTGCCTGCTGCATTTATTTACTAGAGATCACGACATTTTGATCGAGTGATCTATCATCCTAACGGCCGCATTGAATTGCGTGCTAATGGCAACTCCCTTCCCTACCGACTCTACGACAGGCTATCTGAGATTGATCAAGGTGCGGTAGTTGACCATAAACGGTTGGGCCATGTTCTCCAGCTGGCACAATGCATGCAAGCCCAGCGTGATAATCGGTCTGCTAGCGGTTCTCCATTCAGAACCAATCAAGGCGCTGCGCCACGTCAGAAAAAACGTAATTCAGATTGATGGCAGTGACCACGCGTGGTTTTTTGAGGATCGAGGACCTGTCTGTACGCTGCTGGTGCACGTTGACGATGCCACTAGCCGCCCATGCGGTCGCCTTAAACTTTACATGTAAAAGTCTCTTTCGTTAATTTGACGCTGCCTGAGTAGGGCTGCATTTTGAGGACTTAAATTGCGGGCATTTTCGATCAATGCGCCTGTCGTGGTCAGCATCGTCGAATCTTGCCCTGAAATCCGATCTAATACAATTTTGCTAATTTGGCCTGCGTTAGAAAAGACCCGCCAAAAACAAAGAGTGGAGCCCTCTCCCTTTGTGCACAGTATCGTTGTGTCGTCGTCCGCCACAGCAGGCTGCCACGTAACAGCCTGAATAGGGCCAGTAAAGCTTTGCAGAACTGCTTGGCAATCATTTTTTAGAACAGACCATAGCCTTACTGTTCCATCATAACTTCCAGACGCTAACCATTTTCCATTGCTCGCAAACGCGATGCTCGTTATCTCATTCTCATGTCCGATATACGTATGCGCAAGAGATCGATCGCCCGAAACATTCCATAGCTGTACCTCCCCATTAGAGCTTCCGGAAGCTAACCACTGACTATCACTCGAAAACACGACAAGACCTTCATCCCCACTATCATGACCGGTATACGTGTGCGCAAGAGATCGATCGCCTGAAACATTCCATAGCTTTACCACTCCATTCGAGATTCTAGAAGCTAACCACTGATTATCGTTTGAAAATGCGATACCACTCACCTCACTCTCATGCTCGTAGATGTGCGCCAGAGATTGATCGCCTGAGACATGCCACAGTTTCACGGTATTTTCATCATCATACGCGAACCACTGCCCGTCGCTAGAGATTGCGACGCTATCTACCCAACCCCCATTATCTTTATAAAATTGACCATGTGGACTTTGATTGTCTGAAACATTCCATAGCCTTACTTCCCCATTAGGAGTTCCTGCTGCTAGCCATTGCCCGTCGGCAGAAACCGTAATACTAATTACACCCACTTCAAACTCGCCATTAAATTGCAAGCCATAGTAATTCTTGTAACCCTTATCCGTTAAATCGTCTGTGACATGCGATCGTCTTACTGCGTCCCCATCTTCATACACTAACCATTGCCCATCGTTCGAAAATGCGGCACTAGTCATCAGGCGCGTATCTCTTTGGTACTTGCTCGTAGATCGATGGTCGTCTGAGACAAACCACTGCTTCACCGTTTTATCATTACTTCCAGAAGCTAACCACTGATCATTGCTTGAAAACGAGACACTTTTCACCTCATCCTTATGTCCAATATACCTGTGCGCAAGAGATCGATTACCCGAGGCATGCCATAGATTCACACTATTATCCTGAGCGCCAGACGATGCTAACCATTGCCCATCGCCTGAAAACGCGACACTCTTAACCCCATACCATCCACAATGCCTATCACTATAAGTATGCACAAGAGATCGATCGCCTGAAACATTCCAAAGCTTCACTGTCCCTTTAGAGCTTCCAGCGGCTAACCACTGCCTATCGCTCGAAAACGCAACACTATTAAAAGTCTCCCCCTGCTCGCCACTATAACTATGCGCAAGGGAGCGATCACCCGAGACAAACCATAGCTTCACCGTCTCATCATAACCTCCAGCAGACGCTAACCATTGCCCATCGCTCGAAAATGCGACACTCTTCACCACGTTCCTATGTTTATAGGTGTGCACAAGAGAATAATTGCCTGAGACACGCCATAGCCCCACTTTAACGTCATAACCCCCTGCTAACCACTGTCCATCGCTCGAAAATGCGACACTACACACGTTATCCCCATCGACATAAGTATGTGCAAGAGATCGATTGCCTGAGACATGCCACAGCTTCATACCGTCTTCACTTCCAGACGCTAACCATTGGCCATCCCTCGAAAACGCGACACTCAGCACCTTCTTTTCATGCCCAACATAGGTATGTAACTGACTTAAACTTTCGGTCTCATAGAGCTGAATTTGATTGTCTTCTGCGGCAGCAAGCCAGCGCCCATCCGGTGAATAACAACAAGCAGAAATACCCTTGTTCATTTCTAAACTGGGTTTTTCACCGAATTGCGCGCGAGCCAAATCTGCGCCATCCAGATTCACTCCTCGTAACCAAGCACAAGTCCAATCCACCCCGCGTAAATCTGCATTTTGAAATTTCGTAAGCCCAAACATCCCATAACTTAAATCTGCACCAGGCACGCGTATACCGCTGAAATCTTTTTCACTTAATTGCACGCCCGTTTTAACTAATAACGTTAACGCATTTGCCGCTACCATTTGCACTTCTTCTACCTTGGAGCGTTCCACCCAATTCAATAGCTTTTGCTTTAACTCCGGCACGCGTTGAATTTTTTCCTTTAAATATTCAAATACCTCTGGATCATTAACACGACGTACCAACTCAAACAATGCGTGCTTCTCTACCACTTGATCAAGTTGTCCTGATTCCTCTAACCTTTGCAATTGATTCAATGCAAAGGCTCGCAAGCTCTCATCCGAACTCGCCAAACGCTGATGATATTTCGCCGCTATCATTTTCTGAAGCAAGTGTAATTTCAGTGCAGGTGAATCCAGAGGCTCGCCATCTCGTGTCACCGTTGTAAGGGCATTAAAAAAATTCAGCCGCTCTGCTACTGGCATATGATTTTCTACTTCTGCTTGAATTTCTAAGGGAAGCGAAAGGAATAATGATTTTGTGGATCTTTGTGCTGCCGGGTAGGACGAAATAGTAGAAGGTGAAATAGGATTTAGCATTGGTGTCTTTGAGGTAGATCGTGGCGGCACTGCCAGGCAAAATTTAAATAGATTTAAATTTACAGGATAGTGACCTGCAAATATAAGGATAAGAAATTAAAGTATCGATTATATAGCTTGTATTTTTGTCAACGGCATGTTGCAAAGTCTTAGAACCTGCTCTCGATCTTTAAATAATGACGATGCGAGAACTTGATAAGCTCAAAGTAATTCAGGCTGTGGTAGATAGTTTATTTATGCCGTGGAAAGCAGCCGAACGACTTGAATTGACGGCAGTGATCATGCGTCGTTTGAAGATCGTGCTCCAACGTGTACCTTGCTGGTATACGTGGATAATGTAACGAGCTGTATCATGCACCTGCACTTTACCCCTACCGAGTCCACTTTCAGCTATGCAGGAACCAAAAAACAGCGTGAATTCACCACTGAGGATTTAACTGCGGCTGTTATGCACATTACTGCTCATCGCCGTAGTGAAAATGCACGGCGGTGAGTTCAACCTAATTTGCCCAGTTTTAAGTTTCTGTATTATTCACCAAAGCATGGACTCGGCTCACCCACGGCCTTACGCTGCTTTAACAGCGTCTTATTCATCGGGCTTAAGCCTTCTACGCCTTGAATGGCGGTGTCTGTCAAAATCAATCTATCATGCAATGTACTCCAAAATAGCCGTACTTGATAACGTCCCTCTTCTTCGATGACCTGCCATACGCGAACCGATTTATCGACACAGCCGGTTACCAAATAACTGCTATTAGATATCTCTTTCCAGGCAAGGCTATTAATGCCCCCATGAAAATCTCGCACTACCGCTAAACACCGACCCGAGGCCGCATCCCACAGACGAACCGTTTTGTCATCACTGCCCGAGGCGATCTGATGACCGCTCGGCGAATACACCACGCTATTAACCCAGCCGGTATGCCCTCGTAAGGTGTGGCCAACCTCCCCGCTATGTGCGTCCCACAGGCGAACCGTATTGTCCCAACTGCTCGAGGCAATCTGATGACCGCTCGGCGAATACGCCACGCTACTAACCCTGTCGGTATGCCCTTGTAAGGTGTGGCCGACCTCCCCGCTGTGCGCGTCCCATAGACGAACCGTCTTGTCATCACTGCTCGAGGCAATCTGATGGCCGCTCGGCGAATACACCACGCGCACAACCCAGTCGGTATGCCCTCGTAAGGTGTAACCGACCTCCCCGCTGTGCACATCCCACAGGCGAACTGTCTTATCCGAACTGCCCGAGGCAATCTGATGGCCGCTCGGCGAATACACCACGCTATTAACCCTGTCGGTATGCCCTTGTAAGGTGTGGCCGACCACACCGCTGTGCGCGTCCCACAGGCGAACCGTCTTGTCCCAACTACTCGAGGCAATCTGATGACCACTGGGCGAATACACTACACTCATAACAGAGTCGGTATGCCCTTGTAAGATGTGGTTAGCCTCCCCGCTGTGCGCATCCCACAGTCGAATCGTCTTGTCCCAACTGCTTGAGGCAATCTGATGACCGCTGGGCGAATACACTACGCTCATAACCCTGTTGGTATGCCCTTGTAAGGTATGGCCGACCTTCCCGCTGTGCGCATCCCACAGTCGAACCGTCTCGTCAACACTGCCTGAGATGATCTGCTGACCGCTCGGCGAATACACTACGCTCCTAACAAAAGAGGTATGCCCTTGTAAGGTATGGATGGCCTTCCCGTTGTGCGCATCCCACAGACGAACTGTATTGTCATACCCCCCCGAGGCAATCTGCTGACCGCAGGGCGAATACACCACGCTCATAATAGAGTCGGTATGCCCTTGTAAGGTATAGATGGCCTCCCCGTTGTGCGCGTCCCATAGGCGAACCGTCTTATCATCACTGCCCGAGGCAATCTGCTGACCACTCGGCGAATACGCCACGCTAAAAACACCGGAGGTATGTCCTTGTAAGGTGCGGACAGCCTCCCCGTTATGCACATTCCATAGACGAACCGTATTGCCGCCCCCTGAGGCGATTTGATGACCGTTCGGCGAATACACCACGCTATTAACTCTGCTGGTATGCCCTTGTAAAGTGTGGCTGCCCTCCCCGCTGTACGCGTCCCACAGACGAACCGTCTTGTCATCACTGCCCGAGGCAATCTGATGGCCGCTCGGCGAATACACCACGCTCATAACCCAGCTGGTATGCCCTTGTAAGATGCGGACGGCCTCTTTGCTGTGCGCATCCCACAGACGAACCGTCTTGTCATACCCCCCCGAGGCGATCTGATGACCGCTCGGCGAATACACCACGCTCATAACAGGGTAGATATGCCCTTGTAAGGTGCAGATTTTCTCCCAGTTCGAGGTGTCATAGATGCTGATCGTGCCGTTGTAAAGGCCTACCGCACACGCTTTCCCATCCGGGGAATATGCGCACGATCTTACATCACTCTCTTCCTGGACATAAGGCCATTCACCAAACTTCACACTGCCCATCCGCGCACCGCTTAAATTCGCCTGGCGCAGCCAACTCGTTTGAAGCCTGACGCCGGTCAAATCCGATCCTTGCAACTGCGCTGAATCGAATACGCCACCACTCAAATCCGCACCTGGTACCCGTATTCCATTTAAATCCACTCCATTAAACTGGATGCCACATTTCACTAATAGGGTTAGCGCATTAGCCGCCATTGGTTGTACTTCTTCTGTTTTCGAGCGTTCGACCCAGCTCAATAGCTTCGCCTTTAACTCCGGCTCTTGCTTGATTTTTTCTCTTAAATATCCAAATAGCTTTAGATCATCAGAAAGCAGTAACAACTCAAAAAATGCTGGCTTCTCCACCACTTGATCGAGTTGCCCTGATTCACATAGCCTTTGCAATTGATTCAATGCAAAAGCTTGCAAGCTCGCATCTGAGTTAACCAGAGTACGTTGATATTGCGGCGCAATTCTTTGTTGCAGCAAGTGTAATTTTAGAGCAGGCGAATCCAAGGGCTCTCCGTCACGAGTCACTATAGTCAATGCTTCAAAAAGCGCCTTCTTGGCCGCCCAGTCCAAATGACTTTCTATTTCTTCTCGAACTTCGATGGGGAGTGAGAGTAATGTAGACACTGTAGGTTTTTGTGCTACCGTGTAGGATGAAATAGTAGAAAGCGAAATAGGGTTTAGCATGGGTACCTTTGAGGTTTGAATATATCTTTGGACAGCTTTTCCTGCTTACCTAGTGCCTCAGCAGCACTAGCATTTCCTCGATCTTAATACAAAAACGCCTCATCATACCCATACGTCACATTTTCTTATATTTACTAAGGCAAACATAAAAGAAGAAACCGCGAGTTAGATAAGGAGTATGAAAAAGCACTTCTTAAATTCTGCCAAAGTCAAGAATTACCTATAAAAAAAGTGTTAATAATATATTTATATATTTTATTTCAGATGAATTTGAATTGCAAAGAATGTGGGTTTACGCCGATGGCTTGCAGGTTATTACAATGAATTACGACATTTGAACTTTGGTTTGACATCGGGCCGACGCTGGCCTGTGAGAAGCTTCGAGTATTGTCTCCAATGAAACCATCCGGAGCTTGATGGTAGACACTGATTATGGAGCTTGGTTTGAGGATCGAGGTTCTGCCTGTACGTTGCTGGTATACGTTGATGATGCAACCAGCCGCATCATGCCACACGTAGTGGCAAAGGTATGGCTCTTTCGCTTTGACACTTACTAGCTATAGTACATACTTTTCTTACAAGGCTATGTAAAATGAGTTTGCCTTCCTTATCAAGCTCAAATTTTTCCTTGCATCCTAAGTAGTGCAGATTGAAAGCTTGGATTGCATCTCTAAGCGGCTCTACTTGATAACCGAGTGTTATTAACGCATTAGCAATATCAAAATTCTCTGGCAGTTCATTTTGCCGTTCTTCTGACGTCAACCACAACCCAAACCCTTTTGCACCAAGTCGATCCCACGGAAAAAACCAATTCGGATCCACTTTTCGCCCAGGCGCAATATCTGCATGGCTAATAAAATTTTCAATAGGGATAGCATGACGATCTTTAAGATCGTTGAGTAACTCCAATAGCTTGTTGATTTGTTCGCCGGGAAAGAGTTCAAATCCATTATTAACCAGTTCGATACCAATTGAGCAAAAGTTTACACTCTTCACTCCGTGCCATTGCGATACACCAGCATGCCAAGCTCGATATTTATCGGGAACTAAGCACATCAAAGTACCATCACGGTCAATCAAATAATGAGCACTTACATTACGATCAGCCATTACTTTTATTGATTCAGTCGCACTATTAATCACTGTATGATGCAAAACAATATAGGCGATTTTAATATTAGCAGGTTCACGCTCATTTTGATTAACGGTAGGGAAAAACTCCATTTTTTCCCAAAATATATCTGGCTGTTTGCTTATTGCTTGCTGATTAGCAATATCATTTTTAAAATGTTGCAATAGAAAATTTTGGAAAACGTTATTTTTGCGAAGTCTCTCCCGAAATACATATTGATCACTTTTATCAAATTCTTCAAAATAAACGGTTTTGAAATGCTCATTTTGTGCAGCATCCAAAAAAGCATTTTTCAATAATGTATTGCCAAGTGCAGCAGCGGACTCGGGCTGAGATAAGGCCTTTTGCAAGGCGAGTTCCGGTAATGGACAGACAGTATCTTTTATAAAGATAGATGGTTTGAATGGGGATATACAAAACATTTTAGTTTCCTTTAAATATGGTTTATGGAAAGTCTGTATAACCCCTAGAATCTTAACGGAAATAACCGAGGAATTTACTTATTTTATGATGCTGATACGACTCACAAGCTTGTCATTAACAATAAAGAAACAGCCAATGCTTTTGCACCGCACTTTATTGCCGATTTCAATGCACGTTTCGCCACGCCGCATAAGAGAAGTTTCAATGCCCATCAGCCGTTGCGCGAAGATGAGGATGACACCGATGCGACTCACAAGCTGATTAACCAGTACATCGAAGTCTACGAATGTCCTGACGGCCATATTGAGTTGCGTGCTAATGGCACCTCCCTTCCCTATCAACTCTACGACAGATTGTCTGAGATCGATCAAAGTGCGGTGGTTGACCATATACGGTTGAGCCATGTTCTGCAGGTGGTGCAATGCATGCAAGCCCAACGTGATAACCGGCGTGCCGGCGGCTCTCCATCCAGAACCAATCAAGGTGCTGTACCTCGTCAGAAAGAGCATAAAGCATGGAGCAAGAAACAACGCTAATTCACGACCGAGGATCTGACAGCAGCAGTTATGTGTATTAGTTTCGATCTAATCGTACAGTAAGACCTTGCCAAGAGGTGGGGTTACCCAAAGCTTGCGATATTAGCGACAAACTCCACCAGCCTCTAGCGCTAGCTTCTGTATCAACTCTTTTAGTACCGGCCCACTATCAGGTTTCACGCCACGCCAAATCAAAAATGATTCAGCGGCTTGCTCGACGAGCATGCCACGTCCGTCAGCAGTATTGGCACCGTGGGCACTGGCGTATTGCATAAAAGGAGTAGGTCGGGCGCTATACATCAGGTCGTAAGCCAATGTATGGCGCGGGGTGAATACGGCACCATCGAATTCCGGTAATTCTCCATTTAGACTGCTCCTGGTTGCGTTGAGGACCAGATTAAATGCCCCGTCTACAACTGAATGGTCACCACCGCTGAGCCGGCAGCCCATCTTTCGTGCAGCGTCTGAAAAATGACGTACAAGTTCAGCTGCGCGCTCAGCAGTACGGTTGAGAATAACAATTTCGGCTGGCCGTTTGTCCAACAACGGCAGCATAGCTCCACGCACGGCTCCACCAGCGCCTAATAGTAAGATGCGAGATTGACCTAATGGAAAGCCGTGGTTATGTACAAGATCGCGCACTAAACCAATACCGTCTGTATTGTCCCCATATAGACGCCCATCGTCTATCCGAATGGTGCTTATTGAACCTGCGGCTGCAGCGCGTGCGGACAAGGTATCTGCGAGTGCATAGGCTTCAAATTTAAACGGTGCCGTTACATTAAACCCCCGCCCGCCCTGCGCGATAAATTCGCGCACGGTCTTCACAAATCCGTCAAGAGGTGCCAGTAAGCGTGTGTACTCAATAGGCTCATTTGTTTGGCCAGCAAAGCAGCTATGAACAAAAGGTGATTGGCTATGCCCAATCGGGTTGCCAATGACAGCATAAGAAGCTTTGCCTGCATTGGAAGGAATGTTCATGATCCTCTCTTTAAAGCGTGCGACGGAGTTGGTGAGGAAGAAAACCAAAAAGCAACTGTTAGTTAAGCTTCCTCTTTATTCCTTAATAATAAGATAATCATTACCTTTCCCCTATAAGGTTTTTATTGTAAATTTTGAAATTCAGTGAATTTGTTTGAGGAACTTTCTTTTAATAGTCAAATCTCTACTCTCAATCTTTTAAAAGCAATCGTTCGACTTCCCGGTCAGAGAGTTTGCTGCCCTCGACGCGGGTTGATGAGCCAATACTCTCGATGGTTGCCACCCGTCGCAGGGACAACAACCG
>JASSUD010000032.1:0-29612 GCA_031963225.1 Mycoavidus cysteinexigens | reverse complement strand
TCATATTGCTCTCCAAAAAGTCAGGTCAAATGTCCAACTTTTTGGGGGCAGATCAGTGTTGGGGTTCCTTCGTCACCCCAACCTACCATGACGCATAGGTTGGTGGGGTTTGGTGAGGCCATTTTACATCGGTGCATCGTAGGTTGGTGGTGAGGCACGAACCCCACTGACTTGTAATCTTTGTTTGAGCGTTTTTAAGCTGGTCTTCATGGCGGCGGTGGCGCGCGTGTTGGGGTTCCTTCGTCACCCCAACCTACCATTCTTTGGTTTTCTCGTGGTTGGTAACGTTTGATAAAATCCTTTTACATGGGCATCTCGGTAGGTTGGTGGTGACGAAGGAACCCCAACATGATGACCACTGGCCTTTTTAGGACCTGTATATGCAGGATTACAAGTCGGTGGTACGCATGTTGGGGTTCCTTCGTCACCACCAACCTACAGTTCCATAATTGCTTGGGCGGCGCGTAGGGCGGCTTGGTTTTTTAGGGTGTGGTGCATTTGGGTAAATAGGTCGTTGAGGTCGCGTCTGTTTGCTTCATTGTCTAGTTGATACAGCATGGCATCCGCTAATGCTTTTGCGGTGGCGTGGTGTTGTAGGAGTTCAGGAACCACGAAACGGCCTGCTAGGATATTGGGTAGGCCTATAT
Organism: Mycoavidus cysteinexigens; assembly: GCA_031963225.1. Classification (GTDB taxonomy): domain Bacteria; phylum Pseudomonadota; class Gammaproteobacteria; order Burkholderiales; family Burkholderiaceae; genus JASSUD01. The sequence goes on along the minus strand of JASSUD010000032.1, from coordinate 28,965 downwards.
ATGGCAGATATCCTTGGCGTTTCATGATCTGCGCTGTAAGCCAAGGTACTTGGTAAGAAATGACCATGGGCTTTTTATATAAAGCGGCTTCAAGCGTGGCGGTGCCGCTGGCTAGCAATACGGCATCTGCAGCTTCTAGCGCTAAATGCGATGCGCCCTCCACTAGGGTTAGTGGTAGTTGGGGCCAAGCATCTATCAAGGGTTGGAGCTGCGCTCGGGCACTAGGAGTGGCTACGGGCAGGATAAAGCGCAAAGAAGGCTCGCGCTGCGAAAGCAAAGCCATAGTGGCAAAGAAAACAGGAGCGATGCGTTTGATTTCACCTTGCCGGCTACCTGGCAGTACGGCAATTATTTTTTGGGTGACCGCAGAGGTATTGCTGGTTGCTGATGGAATTAGGCCCAGCGCTGCACGCGCTTTCAGTGGATCGGGAACGAGAGGAATATCATCAGCTAATGGGTGCCCCACATAGTGCGCCCGCACGCCTGCACGTTTATAAATATCCGGCTCAAAAGGAAATAAGCACAGCATTAAATCTACTGAACGAGCAATCGTTTTAATGCGCCCTCCTCTCCATGCCCAAATAGAGGGGCTAATAAAGTGCACAGTGGGAATACCTGCTTGGCGGCAGCGCGCTTCTACCCCTAAATTGAAGTCCGGAGCATCAATGCCGATAAAAGCACGTGGTCTGGTAGCGAGTAGATCTTGGATTAAAGCGTGGCGTATACGCAAAATATCAGGTAAACAGCGCAACGCTTCTACATACCCTCGCACCGCTAAACGCTCGCTAGACCATTTGGCATTAAAACCGACTGCCTGCATATGCGCGCCTCCAATTCCAGAGAAAGTACACTCTGTAGGTAAGCGTGGCATGAGTTCGGTAAGTAAACGGGATGCTAGGAGGTCTCCAGAAACTTCTCCTGCCACTAAAGCAAAGGAGTGGGAAAGCTTGCTGGTGATAGTAGGCTGGGTTGGAGGGGAAGCAGGGTGCATGTTTGAGAGATGATTGTAGAATAGAAATTGCGAGCAGCCATTTTACACCCTCTTTATAACAGCCAAGGCGTTTGCGCGGTACACACGTTTTGCATTACAAGCCAATAATATTAAAAAGCCCACGCATAATAATATGTGTGGGCTTTTTAATGACCTCTTGCTATTACAAAACTGTTTTTTTAATTTTGTGTACAGCTTCGCGAGCCTAAGATCTATGCAAATTATCTGCGATTGAGTAGCAAGCCAATAATTGCGCCTAGAGCAACAAACCCACCAATAGATTTCCAAGGATGCTCGTGCACATACTCATCTGCGGCACAGGCTGCTTTTTTGGTTTTTTCTATAAAAGCAGCTTGGTTTTCTAAAAGGCTGCCTTTGGCTTGTTTCAATAGATTCAGCGCTTTATTGCGTAATTCATGCGCTTTTTCGCCGGTAACATCTGCGGTTTGTTGCAAAACGGATTCAACATCCCCAAGTATAGTTTTAAGGTCTGACATCAATTATCTCCTTGTTAAGTTTCTAGTAGCTTGTATAAGACTAGAAACTAAAAAATGATGACAAAAATAAAAATTACCGAGCAACACGGAACCCGCTTAGAACATTCTTACACAAGTTCCGCCCCCATCTTTATACAGCATGCTGCCCTGCGCTGGCTACAGCTGTCATATTAACTATGCGCCGCACCGTAGCTGCAGGCGTAAGAATATGGGCTGATTGGGCAGCACCCAGCAAGAAAGGTCCGACTGCTACGCCATCGCTGCTGGTAACTTTAAGCAAATTGTATGCAATATTCGCGGCTTCAACATTCGGCATAATAAGGAGATTGGCCTCACCAGCAAAAGTCGAAGCAGGGAAAGCTGCTTTTCGAATAATTTCGGAGAGCGCTGCGTCGCCTTGTACTTCCCCTTCTACTTCTAATCCGGGAGCGCGCTGTGCAATCAAAGCGCGAGCTTGCGCCATCTTGCGTGCTGAAGCACTGGGGATGCTTCCGAAATTAGAATGGGATAGCAATGCAACCTTAGGCGTTACACCAAATCGCTCGACCTCGCGTGCGGCCAAAATGGCCATAGAAGCTATTTGTTCCGCAGTTGGGCACTCATGCACATAGGTGTCGCATATGAAAAGATTGCGGTTAGGCAGCATTAAAAGATTCATCGCAGCGAAATCTTCAGCACCTTTAGCAACCCCAATTACTTGATTGATATATTTTAAGTGATCGTGATAGCCGCCCACCAAACCACAAATCAAGCCCTGGGCATCTCCTATACGGAGCAGCATGCTCCCAATAAGCGTGTTTGCGTGCCGTAGCGCTCCGCGCGCTACTTCAGGGGTGACGCCATCGCGTGCGCCTAGCTCATGATAGAGCGTCCAGCAGCGGGTATAGCGTGCATCCTCTTCTGGATTCACTACCTCAAAGCCGCTCTGCGCAAGCGTGCTGCCCATTTTTTGCAGTCGTGCATCGATAACTGCAGGGCGGCCAATCAAGATCGGGTGCGCTATTTTTTCTTGCAAAATAGTTTGTGCTGCGCGCAATACACGCTCATCTTCCCCTTCTGCAAACACAATGCGTGCAGGTTTAGATTTTGCAGCTGCAAAAACGGGGCGCATGACCATGGTGCTGCGATTGGCTCTATTTTCAAGCTGCTCGCGGTAACTTTCCATATCCTCAATAGGACACGTAGCCACGCCAGAATCCATAGCTGCTTGTGCTACAGCAGGTGCAATTTTGATCATTAAACGGGGATCAAAAGGCTTAGGAATAATGTATTGAGGGCCAAATTCTAGAGAGTGCCCCACATAAGCTTCTGCTACTTCTTCACTATGGTCGCGCTCTTGTGCAAGTGCCGCAATGGCCTTCACGCAGGCCAATTTCATCTCTTCAGTAACCCGTGTTGCCCCTACATCTAAGGCTCCACGGAAAAGGAAGGGAAAGCACAGCACATTATTTACTTGATTGGGGTAGTCTGAGCGACCAGTAGCGATAATCGCATCTGGACGCGCTTCCAAGGCTACTTCAGGGCGAACTTCAGGTTCAGGATTGGCCAATGCAAGAATCAATGGCTTAGCGGCCATGGTCTTTATCATATGTGGCGTTAAAACACCTGCAGTCGAGCATCCTAAGAAAACATCACATCCCTGCATGGCATCCGCCAGCGTGCGTGCCTGCGTGGCTACGGCATACCGTGCTTTGCTTGCATCTAGCCCTTCGCGCTCAGAGTGAATAACCCCTTTGGAATCTATCACCAAGATATGGGCTTTATTGATGCCCAGATCTACTAATAAATCCAAGCAGGCAATCGCAGCAGCGCCGGCTCCTGAGCAGACCAGCTTCACGTCTCCCATATTTTTTTGCACGATTTTCAGGCCGTTGAGAATAGCCGCGGACGCAATGATTGCCGTACCGTGTTGATCATCGTGAAAAACCGGAATATTCATGCGCTCGCGCAGCTTTTTCTCAATATAAAAGCACTCGGGTGCCTTGATGTCTTCGAGGTTAATACCCCCAACAGTAGGCTCCAGCATGGCAATAGCATCTACCAACTTATCTGGATCGGTTTCAGCGAGCTCAATGTCGAAAACATCAATATCTGCAAAGCGTTTAAATAAACAGCCCTTGCCCTCCATAACCGGCTTAGCCGCATAAGGACCAATATTCCCAAGACCTAGTACAGCTGTGCCATTAGTCACCACTGCTACTAAATTGCCGCGAGAGGTGTAATCCTGCACTTTTCGTTGATCTGCGGCGATGGCTTCGCACGGAACAGCAACGCCTGGAGAGTAAGCAAGTGCAAGATCTAAGCTGTTAGACAGAGGCTTGGTTGGCGTGACCGAGACTTTTCCAGGCCTTGGCAATTTGTGGTACGCAAGAGCAGTTTGTTTAAATTGATTATCCATGGGAAGTTTTGTAAAAGCGTGGCGCTTGACCGATTCTAAGAGGGGTGAAGAAAGCTTAAATATCAAAAATTACAAATATCAAAACAACAAATAAAAATAAAAAAACTAGGAAATCCAAGCATTCTGATGCCTGTTTTGGGTAAGTGCCCGTTATAATTCAGGCCAATTTTTTAAGAACCTATCCAAGAATTCTTAATAAGACCCAAAAAGCGGAGTGTACACGCCCTTTCCGCTTTTTCGTTCACTATTACCCTTCGCGCTACATTCACTGCAACAGGACCCCTCTTTATGACCGGCCTAGATACCCAATCCATTTCAGAAGCCACGGCACGCATTTTGCTCGACACCAAGGCTGTGCATTTCAACGCCACTACACCTTTTCGTCTGACTTCTGGCAGAGCTAGCCCCGTATATATCGACTGCCGAAAATTGATTTCTTTCACGCAAGAACGCCAAGCGCTGATGAAAATGGCGCAATCTTTGATTCTCGAAAATATCAAAGATGCTTCTGGCAAATTGGCTATCGACTCTGTTGCAGGCGGAGAAACCGCTGGCATTCCGTTCGCTGCTTGGTTAGCCGACGGCCTGATGCTCCCGATGCAGTACGTACGCAAAAAGCCAAAAGGCTTTGGCCGCAATGCGCAAATTGAAGGACAATTAGAGCCAGGCACGCGCGTGCTACTCGTAGAAGATTTAACTACAGATAGCCGCAGCAAACTCAATTTTTGTGCCGCGCTACGCGAGGCAGGTGCGATTGTTGAGCATGTTTTCGTAGTGTTTCACTACGATATTTTTAAAGAAAGCCGCACACTGTTGGCAGAACAAGGTATTGCACTCCATGCGTTAGCTACATGGTGGGATGTATTGAAACTGGCGAAACAAGAACAGTATTTTGATACCCAAACCCTCACTGAAGTAGAACGCTTCCTACACGAGCCCGCAAAATGGTCCATGGAACATGGCGGAGTCAGTGAGCTTGCAAACGCGTAGATTGACGGTGAAATACTAACCCCAACATGCAAACCCCTACTCCCTTGAACCCGTTTCCCATGCCACTAGCATTTGAAAAAAAAATCCTCTCCCGGCCACAGTTAATAGCACTGCGTGCGAACTATACCGAGCCGGTTGTTTTTACCAATGGGGTCTTTGATATTTTGCATCGTGGTCACGTCAGTTATTTGGCGCGTGCACGTGCACTGGGCGGGTGTTTGGTGGTGGGGGTCAATAGTGATGCTTCAGCGCGCCAACTAGGGAAAGGCCCAGACCGGCCAATTAATGGCGAGGACGATCGTTTAGCGTTAATTGCAGCGTTAGAGAGCGTGGATGCCGTGGTGTGTTTTGACGAATTAACGCCTTTAGCGTTAATTAGCGCCCTACGCCCCAATATCATCGTGAAGGGAGGCGATTACGACATGGAAACCCTCCCCGAAACCGCCCTCGTTCGTACCTGGCAAGGCCAAGCGCTGAGCATTCCATTTGAGCATGCTCGCTCCACTACAGCTCTCGTGCAAAAAGTGAGAGGAAATAAGTAAAGATAGATAGATAGATAATTTGAGGGGTATTTCTCAGTTTTTTATTTTGTTTTTTGCGTTATCCAATGATTTAAAATGCGTATTTCCCAATGCTCGTGCTAGCACCAGCATTTTCCATCCACTTTTTTTACTAGCGCTTCGCTATGACACGCATCCATCCTACTGCAGTGATTGAGCCAGGTGCGCAAATCGACGATACCGTTGAAATAGGACCTTATGTAGTTATTGGCCCGCACGTCACTATAGGCGCGCGCACCAGCATTGGTTCACATTGTGTTATTGAAGGCCACACCCAGTTAGGCACCGACAACCGCCTTGCAAATTTTGTAGCACTAGGGGGCCCTCCGCAGGATAAAAAATATGCGGGAGAACCTACCCGGCTTGAAATTGGAAACCGCAATACGATTCGTGAATTTGCCACCATCCACACTGGCACCATTCAAGACGCAGGCGTAACCCGCCTAGGCGACGATAATTGGATCATGGGCTATGTACATATTGCCCACGATTGCCTAGTAGGCAACCACACCATCTTCTCCAGTAATGCGCAAATCGCAGGCCATGTCAAAGTGGGCGATTGGGCTATTCTCGGAGGTATGTGTGGGGTGCACCAATTTGTACGTATTGGCGCGCATGCCATTCTAGGAGGGACGTGTAAATTAGTAAAAGACCTTCCCCCCTTCGTTTTAGCTGCTGGAGAAAAAACTAAAGCCTATGGGCTCAACCAAGAAGGGTTACGCCGCAGAGGATTTTCACCCGAAGAAATTACCTCCTTGCAAGCAGCCTATCGCACCCTATACCAAGCCCATTTAACCTTTGAACAAGCAAAAACGCAATTAGCAGAAGATCTAAAAACGCTACCTAAAAATTCACCCGTCCACGCATTTTTAGCCTTTCTACACGAAGCTGAACGCGGCATCCTCCGTTAAAAAACTATCCAACTGGAGTCAGAGAAAAACAATTTTCCATCACACCAGGGTGGGTGATATGGGCATTAACGGCGAGTATCTATTCTTAAGTGTCATACCTTTTGCACAGACCCAGGATACTGGGCGATCAATGCGTCGGTGGTAAGCAATGTAAAACCTTCGACTTTTGATTGAGCAATAAGAATACGATCAAAAGGGTCTTTATGCAGAGAAGGTAGCTCGCCAACAGCCATAATATGTTCACTCGTTATCCCTAATTCCTGATAGGTATTCTCTAGCAAACCCCGACGTAATAAGCGGGCATTGACTTGAAAATCTGGCCGATTCAGCCCTTGCTTAATAATAATTTCCCATAAGCTAGCCGGGCTAAAAAACAATTCATTTTGTGGACTTTCAAGCAAGTCTCTTGCGGCAGGAGACAACCGCTCAGGCTTCCCTGCTGCCCATAAAATTAAATGGGTATCCAGTAATAATTTCATGCCTCACCGCTAAATAGATGTTGAATTTCGCTAGCCCCCATATGCTCAAAATCATCAGGAACCATAATTTGCTCTGACATAAATCCTAGACGTGTAATTCGATTCATATTTGGTCCCTTAACCGAAGTGACTTGAACCTGCCATACCCCTGCCTTAGCAATGATAAAAGGTTCACCTTGAACCGCCTGCGCAATCAAACGCGATAATTGCGTTTTAGCGTCGTGAATATTAAAGACTTTCATGCTGCCTCCCTCAAAATAAACTAAGTTCGGTTAGTTTAGTTTGAATTTAAGGCATTTGCAATCATTTAGGGCGACCTCCCCCTTCTCTGCCATAACTTCACCGCATCTTGCCAAGGCGCTTGGCAAAAACCAAGAATTTGCTGTGTGGTAAAAACATCACATTAGTATGAAACAAGCCAAAAATCTCTATGCCATACAGCTAAGCTAATCTCTTTGCCATTACCGGTTCAAACAGCCAACTATTTCTGATACAAACTCTATTAAATAAGGTGATTAGTCCTGGAAGACTTTTCTCGAATGCGCTTATCCTTCTCAAGAATACGAAAACAAGGGGCTTTGTATGAATGAGGGTTCTGCTGGTGCAGTCGAAACACATCTTGAAAATGCTATTGCTGCTTTTATAAAAGAGCGAAGAAGCGGTAGCATGGCTAGTGCAGATAGCGGTGTAGCCCTTGTAGATCCCTACAAAAAGGTTCACCCTCTGGAAAAGGACACTACGATTGGCACCTCATCCACCTTATCATCAGACAACTCAGCAGTTCAAAGCACGCCAGGTCATCTCCTACAAATAATAGATCACGACGGGGTGCTTTTATCTCACTCTACAAAACCACTTCCAGAAGAAGCCTATAAACTAATTGATGAGGCTCTACGCCTTGGCATTGGAGTGATTGAAGATGCTACAGAAAAGATATATCAAGCTTTTAAAGCGGATGTAAACCTTCATGCGCTAAAAGAGGAAGATACCAAAGAGCGTGTGGATGCTAAATTTTGTCTTTCTAACGAAATCCAGCATTTTGCAGAGGTTCTATTACCTGAAGTTAAAAAAAATGTTCTTGAACTAGAAAAAAATGCATATAAAAAAGAGACCTTTACCACTTTATCTGAAATAAAGAAAAATTTAGAGGCCAGCAAAGCGCGTATAGCCAAGAATCTTCCTCCAACACGATCTAAATTATTCAAATTTGCTAATTATTTGTTAGATGGGCTGGGGACATTAATTACCCTAGTTTTGGTGGCAATGGCAACGCTCGGCGTGGCTACTCTATCTACGACAGTACCTTGCGCTCTAGCAGCGCTTATTTGCTTGATTGTTAGAGCTTGGGCAGAAAAAACGACCCTTCCAGAAGACAATAAGAAAATGTATCTTCAGCAGCTCGAAGAACAATATACAGGTACGCTTGGTGCCCTTGAAAAAATGGAGGATGCAGTGAATGTTCTTGAAATGCGAGCGGAAAGAGCAAAACTTTTTGAAATGCAAAAAGCGCAGGCTGATGCAGCCAGCGCCGCTAGCGCTGCTAACGCGGCAGCTGCGGCAGCTAATGCAGCAATGCTAAAGACCTTGCTGCTGCGAAACGAGGAAATTAAAGAAGTTGTATTAAGTCCATCAATAGATAAGGCTTCTATGCATAATTTAGCCTTTGAGCTTATCAGGCGAGACCCCAATTCTCTTACAGAAGAAGAAGCCAAAAATCTTGAAAAGTGGCTGCACAGCAGAATTTCCTCACCAGAATCGCCAGAAGTATCTTCCTTTGCTTCTGGATCCTCTCAAAAACACGCTACTCCAGCTGAATTGACTGGACAAGCATAACTGCCATTCATTTTTTATACATCCATAATGGCAGCCTAGAATATAATTAACGCTATAAACCTGATCATAGTAAAAAATAAACCTCTCCCATAGTCTCCAATGAGACTATGGGAGAGGTTTATTTTTGTTGAAGAGCTACAATTAGATCTGTGATGTATTTTCTTTTTTTCTTAACTCTAATCTCATAATATATTGATACTTTTTTTGCATTTTACATGCTGAGCCTCTCTGCCTTTGCTCCTTATTAATATCTTTATCTAGAGATGGTTCATATTTCTTTTGAATTATTGTGCGTAGTTTGGTGGAAATGGCATGACATTCTAAAAAACATTAATTAATGTCCTTGCCTTATATAGAAAAGCGGCAAAAAGTTATAGGCTGATGAGTTTGCAGGAGGTATATTAATTTTTTATTAACATACATTTAATCATGGAGATTAATATGACACATATCCATCCTCTAACTACGCAAGGTGCTCCGCAGACTCAATACTCTTATGGTGTAGAAAATAATGAATTTCCGTCTATCAGTGATGCTATTTCCACCATCAGGAATGAGTTGCCTACCATAATTGAGGAAGCTCAAAAACCTCTAAAAAAAGAATTACAAGAGCTAAAAAATCTCCTTAAAGACCAAATTCAACAATCCAAAATAAAAGATGAAGCCATTCAGGCTTTAATAAAAATTAAAGAAGAACTTACTGAAAGCTTAAAGCAATCTTCAGTCACTGTAGCCTCCCATGCCCCTATAAAAAATAATATTATTTATTCGCCTCGTGATGCTAACGCAGGGAAAAAAATAATGCGTACTCATGGATTTAGCAGGAATAATAGCAAACATGGTATATACGCAAAAAATAATCAAGTGATGGTGGAATTTGTTTCAACATTTCCTAAAAAATTTGATCTTGATATAAAAGGATATTTTACCAAAGGAATTAATCAGGAATTACCTGAAAATACTTATTTTGAAGTTCATATCGGCAAGGATGGCGAGGATATAAGGCATACAAAAACATTCAGATTATTTAAAGATAATGGGTATAATCCAGACTTTGCTACTGTTAAATTTGAAACCGAAGAGGAGGACAATAATACTATTTGGATAAATATGCCAAAATTTCTTGAATATCCTAGCGACAAAATCTATATATTTTCTGGCCTAGATCTTCATCTACTAAACATTATCCCTCGACAAAAATAATTTTTTATTTTTATAAAATTTTGTGCAATTAAACTATTGCAGGCTAGTTAGCCTGCTTTTTTTGCGTTCAACACGAAGTAGAAAGCAATTTATATCACCGATCTGGAGGGTGTAATAGTTAATTAACCAAGAGAATGCAGCGATACTTTTCTTTCTCTACGTGTGCCTGTTGGAGAAGTAAATTTAAATGACATCCTATTTCTTAACGAATTCGTATTTACTGGGGGAACTAAAGGAAGCCGTTTATTTTCTGAAGAAGCTGATCTTTGTCGCTTAAACTCGACAGGTGCTGGACAATTTACTCTGGGCGCTGGGGAATTTACTCTAGGCGCGGGAGAGTTTACTCTATTAGACATCCGAATTGCTGGGGGAGATAACGGAGCTGGTGGAGACAAGGGAGTGGGGGAAAATAGGTAACTTTCTGAATAGGCTGAATTCACAGATCCTTTCCTCTGGCTAGCTCCACTGTACACTGGATAGGGGTATTGATATTGAGCAAGATTTAAAGATGAATTATTAGGCGTTGAATAAATTGAATTAATATACAATTGATCTATTTTACTTTTCTCTTCTTTTTTCTCTATTTTTTTTGTCAGCTCCTTGTTTTTTTCTACTTTATTTTTTATTTTATTTATCCATTCCGATGCCTGACCACGATCAGAATAAACATTGTTTACCAACTCCTGTAAATTTTTTGCATATTTTATTTTTGATTTTTCTTTTGCAGATTTTATTTCAAAATTACGTAATTTCATAGAAAAAGACAAGCGCATTACAAAAATAACCAGCCCTGTAAAAAATAAAAAAACTTTAAATACCAAGCCCAATATAATAGGCATTGCAGAAGAAAACCCCACCATGGTCATAGAAAGACCAAATAATGCTTCAATGAAATAAGTTGCAAATTCTTGCGAAGGTCTCTCGCCATATTTTTTATTATCTTGTATATATTCATTTAAATCTTTATTTGCGCAAGGCAGTATACTTATAATTTCAATTATATTGGATTGAATATTCTCACTCGCGTCTATAATATTTGAAAAATCAGGCCGCACTTCTATTTTTATTTTTATCTCTGAATGATATTTTTCACGCTTTTCTTTTAACAAGCTTACAATAAGCTCTTGCAGATAGTGATCGATATAACTATTATATTCTCTCAATGGATTTCGCACGCTCGAAATACAGGATCCAACAAAATTATCAAGACTAATTAGCAATTCTCCAGCGGATTGTATATCCACATACAGACTTTTATTTAATGTATGAAGATCTAATTTTAGCTGATCAATTTCACTCCATTCATTCCGATCCAAATTATCATTTGGACTACAATTTTCAACAGCAGGCTCCACTGGAAATTTACTAAAATTTCCATCGGAATTAATAGTTTCAGACTCAACAGATGCAATAATATCCGGGTTCACTAATGGATGGATTGGTAACGGATATATATTATTTCTATAACTTTGTTGAATGGAAGCGTGCATTATTATATCCGTATGAAATACATATGCTTTGACTGTATCGTATATAAAAATATATGTTCTTTATAGGCTTAAATATAGTTTTTCTATACATTTTCGCATTTTCAGAACACCGTCCAAGTACATCAACAAGAATAATCTTATTTTTCAGTAAGATGACGTTTTATTCGCCCATTAATCAGGTGAATACCTTATAATTTTTAAAATTACTTCCTGATGTTACGCAGGTGTTCAAAAAGTCCGTGGTGCGCATGTTGGGGTTCCTTCGTCACCACCAACCTACCATTCTTTGCTTTTCTTATGGTTGGTGAAGGTTTATAGAACCCTTTTATCTAGGCGCCTCGGTAGGTTGGTGGTGACGAAGGAACCCCAACATGCAAACCACAGAGTTCTTAAATACCTGCGTAACATCAGTTATTTAGCAAATGTGCAGGCGCTATACCAGAGCTAGGAACACGACGAAGACTTTGTTTTTTTTCTGGAAGGGGCATGATGTTATTAGGGTAAGCATGCTCCAAGAAATTTTTATTTGCTTCCATAGCAGGTGATGGGAGGGCAGAAGAAAAGAAGCCACTATCTATAGATAGATTTCTTGTTCGCCGATGTATAGATTCAGGTAAAGGGGTGCTTGCACGAGTTGATATTGGGCTACTGCTGCTCGATGCTAAATTATCACCACTAGTTAATTCGATATAATTAGACATATCTTTAGTAAATCTATCGAACATTTCTAATAATTTATTCTGGGTATCATGCACACTTCCCAGTTTTAATTTAAGCCCTTTTGTTTCCTCTTCCACATCCATATTTTTTTGGTGCAATAACGTCAACAAATTCAAATATTCTTCTTGAAATTTATAATGTTGATCTACTAAATTTTCTTCTGTTAAATTATTATAATCTTTCGCATTAGGAATGCAGCGTTTAATTCTTTTAACGCCGATAGAAGGTAAAGGAGTAGCACCTTCTCTTTTTTCAAAAATAAATACTTTTATCGATAGATGCATTCTAGCAATAAAAAGAAAAATACCGATAATTACTGAGATAATAGTATAGGCCAAAAAAATAGTAGGATCCAGTTTCGGAACCATATTTCCTATAGCAAAAGTAAACCCTAACAATGCCTCTAATATATAAGTATAAGATCCTGCCACTGGCCTTATAGGTGTGGCATCTTTCTCTATTTTTTCATTCAAATTTTTTATAAATAAATTAAATTCATCAATACTTTTTTTTATTTCTGATTTTTTTGCTTTATATGCCTCTTCTCCAGAGCAATTTTCTACTTTAATGGGGGAAATTTTTTCAAAATTATCGTATTTTATTTGAACATACTGAGCGAGCGCATGCGCATATTCATCTAATTTAGCATGCTCTGTTTCAAAATTTTTTAAGGATTGTATGCAATTCATCATTGCATGGTTATGATTTTCAACAATGGATTCCATTGTTTTAAGAGTAGTAAAACGCACTTTTTCTATATTAAATGCTTTTATTCTGCTTATCTCCTCTTTAGGAGAGGAGGTGTCATTCTCAACATTATTCTCTAATGTGATCCCTAAGCCAGTTAAAAGATGGGGGCTATCAGAGAATTCTTCACTAAGACGGCTTAAAGCTTCTCTACATGGAGCACCCCCTACCCGGCTATCAGCTGGAGTAGATTTTGGATTCGGATGAAAAAACGAAGCGCTACATGTATTTCTAAAAGCCAATGAAGTAGGATTCATAAAATTCTCAGCATACTGATAATGGAGAGCCGCTACTGATATGTCAGATAGCCAAGAGCTATGTGTAGTGTAGTTGCTTGGGTGCTATAAGGTCTGCGGGAAATAAGCTGCTGCTGGGGCACGCAGCGGCATAGCACTATTTTATATACTTTTTTGAGACTCTTATCTGTTTTATTTTGCATTCTCAAATGCCGAGCATGAGCGGATCAATAAGAATTGATGAGAAAAATCTCTTTTTTATATGGGAATATTCTTATATTTGCATAAGAGTTTTTGGTGCGTCTTACTTTGCACCTAGTATTACTCAAGAAATGGCCTTAATCAAACTTACGATCTGAGGTTCCGCAGGTGTTCGAGAGGGTAGTGGTTTGCATGTTGGGGTTCGTTCCTCACCACCAACCTACCGTCCTATTTTTTTGGGGTTGGTGAGGTTTGGTTACGCTAGGATATCAAACATAGGACTCAAAGCTATTTTTTTGGTAGGAAATATTGATCTTATTGTGTGCGGAGCGCGCATGAAATAAAAAGGCGGGGCCTTTTATAGGATGGTTTTTACTTTTATACAAACCATAGCTCCTCTTTCTCTGTGCAGAAGCGTGAAATGATAAAGTATGGTTTTCCGCATGCATTGCTTTATAAAATTTACCGTCACTTGAACCCTGTATTTCTTTTGTATAATGTTTTGAAAATATTCCAAAAAAATACACCAATTCACTATATGCTTGACGCAAAAACCATGCATCTTCTACTTGAATACTTTCTCTTGCGTTGACAATAATATTGGTGGTTTTTATTAAGAATGTTAATATTCCAATGACTGCAGAGCAGGTAACCATAAACACATTGAAAGATAAAAATCCTGCTTGAACCAGTGATGGCAATATAGTCATGGTAATAACAGGCAATACTTCAAAGATGCGTGTTATAAATCCAGCACGGGTGTTAGGAAGATTTTTTGGTGCGAGCGTGCACTCAATATCTGCGATGATATTTTCAAGCACTTTGAAATCATGATGGCTATTTTCTTTTATAGCTTTATCTATTAATTCTCGTGCTGCTTTTATATCTTCAATCGCATAGTTATAGTCTGCTTCTATTTTTGAGTAGGTCTCTTTATCCAGAATGATCCATTTTGTCCAACTGGATTGAAATTGCACACATTGATCCTCCACTCTTCTCAATAAGTCTGCAGATTCCTCATATAAAGGGGTTGGTATACTAACCGCTTTTCTTTTTTCGAAATTTTGAGAGATGAATTTCAATGTACTCCCCTATTTTAACCGTATGGATGCAGAAATTTATTTACATATTGGGATACTGCCTTTTTAAATAAAAAACTGAACGGTTTATGTTGGGCAAGTCTGCTTTCTCTGTATTAAAAAAACTATTTTGTAGTAAGAGTGGCTTAAGGCGTGTCCTCAATTGCTTCAAAGGGAACGTATTTTGGGAAGCAGGAGCGCAGAATCCGGAGGGTAGGTTGGTGGTGAGGTACGAACCCTAACATGCGTACCACCAACTCCGTAATCATCGCTTTTGGGCATTTATAAGCTGGTTATTGAGAACACCGTGGCTTGCATGTTGGGGTTCCTTCGTCACCACCAACCTACGAGAATTGCTCCAAACGCGCTTGTAGCCCTGAATATAGAGGGGTAGAGGTGTGGATGGCGGATTCTAGAGCTTGTGTGCTACCTAAGAGCGTTACTTTTTGTCGAGCACGTGTGATGGCGGTATAGAGCATGGCTCGTGTTAGGGGGGATCGATTTGAATGGTCTGCCAAGCTAGGCAGCACCAGTGCAACATGGTTGAATTCAGACCCTTGCGCTTTATGTACAGTCATTGCAAAAGCAGCTCTCCAAGGAGGCAGCAAGGAGGGTAAAACTATGCGCAGGCTTTTATCTGGTTTGCAAAAAAGGACGTATAAAGCACTGTCTTCCTCTTCTGTCTGTGCACACTCTGCAAAGGCCAGTGCTTTGGGCACCCTATATCTGGGCAATACTATGCCTATGTCTCCATTAAAAAGATCTAAACTATAATCATTGCGCGTCACCATCAATGGCAAACCGGCGTACAGTGGAAAATTCTGCTGCGCGCCCCCTCCTCCTTCATCCTTATACACAGGCGCTACTTGCCCAAGACTAGCGCGCATGTGCATTAGATAGGTTCTAGACGTTAAAGATAGTAGATTGAAATGGCGGGTTTTGTATTGATCTAGGGCATCTAATAGCTTGGCCCGAAAAAATTGGTCTAGCCCAGCATTCAGCGCCCCTACTCCGCGCGGCCCTTCATATACAGGACATAACACTCTATAGGTGTTTAACGCCGTGTTTAATATTTCAAAAGACGAGTGTGTAGCAGCATGCGTTACCTGCGTATTTTCAAAATTAAACAGCAGAGTGCTTAATGCCTCGAAATAGGTATCTAATCCTTTTGCAAGATGCTCAAGTGCTTTAGTAGATAAGGTCGCGCCACCATACTCCTTAGAAGGTGCATGCTCTTCGATCAATACCACTGAATCATCACTACCCTCCTCCCACCCAATCTTTTCTTGGTGGCTTGTAGCATGCATAGCAACAGGCGATAAAAGCGCAAGTGCCGCGCAGGCATCTACATCACGAATAGCTTGAGCTAAACGTCCTATGTAGGAGTCTTTCGCAAAACGGTAGTTGCGCTCTAGTTCAACACTGCAATTGGCCAAGGCGGGTACTGCACTTTCTGATTGTGTAGGTGGATCTAATTCTTTAGAAGAAATAGCGTCGTCTGCTTCTATATTGTCAAAATTAAAATGCAGCTGTGCTTGTACTGTGCTTGGCTTTTTTTCTGAGTGGGTTGACTGAAGGGGATGGGGTCGTAATGTATCGAGTAGTTCAAGGTCTTCTGGCAAAACGCGTGCCAGCCTATCTACATACTCTGAGGTAAAGTAGCTGTGGGTGGTGAGACTTGCAAATACCGCTCCCGCTTCTACGGCACTCAATTGGTGTTTATCGCCTAACCATACCAACCTAGCAGTGGGAGGTAACGCTTCAAGCAGTTGAGTAGCCAGTACTATATCGAGCATCGAGGCTTCATCAATAATAATAAGATCGTAAGGCAATAGGCTTGTGTGGGTTGCCGTATAAGTAGAGTGTTTGGATGAGGCTGTGCTCGAACTAGCTATATTGGGCGCTAAGGTACGCTCGCTCAACAAGCGATGCACCGTGAACGCTTTTTGGGGCAAACGTGCTACCAGATCTTCGGATAAGCGGGAGGCTTGGAGAGTCAGTGCATGAAACAGATGTTGTGCAGCACGGCCGGTTGGGGCAGCGAGCGCAATACGCAATGTGGGGTGGCGCTCTAATAAACAGGCCAACAAAGCTGTGGTTGTCGTGGTTTTACCTGTACCTGGTCCGCCGCTAATAAGGGTTAAACGATTTAATACGGTAAGCGCTACAGCTAATTTTTGATGGTCTGCCAACCCCAAAATGTCGCTATAACGGCGTACGCACGCGCCCCATGCGGCGTCATTTTTATTCTGCAGCGACAGTGCTCTATCGTCTATAACCGGCAATGGAGTCTGAATAAGCCCGCTTAATTGCTCGGCAAGACGCCGCTCATAATCATAGTAACGCGCTAAATATAGTCTATCCCCTGCATCTAAAACTAAAGGTAAAAGTGCGCGTGGTGCAGCCGTTAGACCTCTTTCCTCACAGACTACTTTGCTCTGCAAAAGTGCTTCTCGTAACGCCCCAGTAGCTATACCTAGTTTCGACGCGCATATAGGCAAGGGCATGCATACATGCCCTTGCAAGACACCTTGGCATACTATAGTTGCAGCACCCGCACTTAAACGTGAGGCATCATGCGATGCACCAGATTGCTTCGAGAGAAAGCCTAAACGCTGTGCCAGACCAAGGGCGAGCGCAGAAGCGGCCTTTGTATCTATATCTGGCGCACTCTCCTCCTCTTGTGCATTAAGATTAAATAATGAAGTTGGGATAGGCATGGTTATGATAATGCCTGATCTAAGGCTTCTATAAAATTTGGATGGGGTGTATCGGCATATACCCCGCATACTTGTTCATCGTATTTCCAAGTAGGGCGCATGCCTCGCACAAAGATATATAAATAACCGCCAAAATGCGTTTCATAGCGATAGTTTGGCACGGTATGTTTTAAATAGCGGTGTAGCGCTAAAGTATACAGCCCTGCTTGCACATGATAGCGGTGGGCAATCATGGCGCGGCGCAATGCTGCATGGGTGTAATTACCAGGTTCACGGCCCAGATCATTAGACTTCCAGTCTATTATCCAAAAGCGCCCTGCATACTCAAATACCAAATCGATAAATCCACGCACATATCCTGGATAAAGCGAAGACTCTCCTGCTACACGCGCACTGGCATCGGATACAGAAGCCCCTGCAAAATCAAATACCATGCTGTCTACAAGATCATCCAAATCTTCATATCCATGGTGCTCAAAAATCGGGGCCAATTTTGCTGCGTTGATGGTTGCTGGGAAAAGAAATTCAAACTCTGTGCGTTGCTGGGAAGGAGTCAACTTAGCTATCGTAAAATCTGGTGCAACCCATTCTAGAGGGGTATGCGTCACATCTTGTAATACACGCATCATCATCGCAGGCCAATGCTTGCTGGTCTGCTCAGAGGTACCCCGATGAAATAATGAGGAAAAAGGCCCAGATAATGCCCGTTGTATGCAACCTGGCCAGCCAGAAGGCTGTGCAAAATCTGCAAGTTCAAATAATCGATGCAAACACTCCCCTGCTGCTGCGCCTCGTGGGAAATATAAAATATCGTCCTCATCGACGCTCACATCAAACTGAGGCTCAAGCGCTTTATCAGCAGCGGTGGAATCTGCGTGTTCTGCTGGTGTAAAAGGCAAGTTTTGAGTGAGCTTACTAAAACTGGTAATTTTCCCCACTTCACCTGCGCCATAGAGCAAACGCTGTGCATGCTGGGCGCTCGGAGTTGCGCACGGTGTGTGCTGGCGAAGTGCTTCGGCCAGTTTTTCACTCATGCGCTCCATCTCATCAATATGAGGATGCGGTATATCTACCAGCGTAATAGCTTTGCTTGAGAGGGTTTGCCAGGCATCGAGTATGGTTTTTGCCTCTGGGGGCTTTTTCATCCACGCATAAAAATGCGTTAACTCCTCTGGCCCTGCCACTAGCCAGTTCAGTACGCTTTGTCGCGCTTCTTTGGTACCGCTTCCTTGGCCACTGGTGTAGAGCCCCCCTACTATATAGCAGCGATACACGGCCCGCGTTAACGCCACATAGATTAAACGGGCGGCTTCAGCGCCCATAGCCTCTAATTGCGCTGCTTCAATGACACTTTCTTCGGGAAGGTCTGCGCTAGCATCCGATCCGCAGGCTGCAAAGCGGTAATCTAATACTGCTTGCCCGGTTTCGTCGTGATATTCCCGTGCCTGAGGCAAACGGCCCATGCTACTACGTGCGCGCAAACTGCCTTCGTTCAGGAAAGGGCAAAATACCACGTCATATTCCAAACCTTTAGCACGATGGATAGTCAAAATTTGTACGCATTCACGGTCTGATTCCAAACGCAGCTGTGTTTGATCAGGGTCATTATGCGCGGCATAGCGTTCTTTAATAAACCATCGCATCACAGCGCTTAAGGTGCTTTTACCACGCAGACTATGCGCGGCATGCATGACGATCAGCTCATTGATATGCGCCAGATCGGTTAAACGCCGGTCGCCGTCTTGATCTGCAGCAATACGTGGCAATATTCCAAGCTCTTGGGTAAGGGTTCTCCACATGAGTGCCCACCCCTTTTTTTCCCACAAGGTTTTGTAGCGTAGAAAGCGTTCGATCCAAGTAGCTGCCGCGTCTACCGATGGAGTCAGTGTATTAGCATCCAACCCAAACCAATCTAGAGAAAGCGCAGCACGTACACTCTTTATATTTTGAGGCGCGTAGATTGCGCGCATTACATATTCTAGTTCTTGTGCCGTGCGGCTATTGAGCACACAAGCCTGTGTCATTTCAACACTAGCAATGCCCCATTGCGCCAAAACCTGCTTCATAAAATGGCCTTGTGCATGGGTTTTAACCAGTACAGCAATATTATTGGGAGTAAGACGCGGCAATGCCGGGTCGCCAACCGTAAGCAATTGCGCTATTTGCGCCGCGCTTGCATGCGCTGCGGCTTGCATAGCAAGTTGTTTGGATAAAAGAGGTTCTTCGGGCAGCATCCAAACCCATAGACCCGCTTCTGTGCTTTGCCCCAAACGTTGTGCGGCCCCTGCCTTAACTGCCTGATAACTAAGGCCTTCTTGTATAAAGGCCTCTGGATGCCGAGTAAAAAGCTGGTTGCAAGCAGTAACTAAAGCTTCTGTAGAGCGTTGATTGGTTCCTAATGTGTAGCATGCCTGCGCACTATCACGCGCAGCTAGGTAGGTATACAAATCTGCTGAGCGGAAGCTATATATCGCCTGTTTAGGATCGCCTACTAAAAATAAAGGGCTATTCTCTATGGGCTCCAGTGTCTGAATGGAATCAAAAGCCGTTTCCTGCTTTTCTGTTTTTACAAAAATAGTCTGAAAGATAGACCACTGCACTGGATCAGTGTCCTGAAATTCATCAATAAGGGCTGCGTGGTAACGAAGCCTTAATGCGCGTATTAAATCGGGCTGAGTCTGCAATACTTGGTGCAGCGTATTTAATAAACCATCAAACGATATAAGCCCTTGCGTTTGCTTGCGCATTTCCAATGCTTTTGGCCCTTCTATAAGCCATATACGCAATACACTGAGCCATGCCTTCGCATAGGTAGCTTCCAGTATTCGCAGCTTCGTTTGCAAGGCATCGGCTTGGGTAAAAAATGGGTGTTGAGGTACGGGTTTATTTTTTTTTGTGTAAGAGGCCAACACCGTGCTACTGAGTAAGGTGCTTTTAACTTCCGGCGCAGTATAAGGAGTAGATTGGGCAAAAAACTGCGCCCATGCTGCCTGTGCTTTTTTCAGTGTATGAGGGGTATAAAACCGACCATGCAAATCAGGGAGCGCATCATTTAATAGTGCAAAAAGGGTTGTCTCTTCTTGTTGCCAGAGCGCTCGAGCCTGCTTAAAACTATCGGCAAGGTCACTTTGCAGTGCCAGGCTATGCTCTAATAAAGACGTAAGCTCAGTGCCAACCGTATCCAAAGAAGGAAACTTCACCTCTGCTAAAGGTTTGCGCAGCCGCTTTTTGAGTTCTTGATCTAAACTCTGCAAACTAGCGCCTTGTGTTAAGAGCCAGGTACAAAAACCTGGGTAATGCTCTGCTGCCGGTTCAACATACCGGCGCCAAAATGCCAAAGCTTCTTCAAGACGCAGCGCTTCATCTTCTTCGCTCAATGTCCATTCAAAGGGTTGCATGGCAGAAAATGGCATTTCTTGCAGGGCGCGCTGACAAAACCCATGAATCGTACAAATCGCTGCTTGATCAAAACTCTGTATGCCTTGCTCTACCCGCAAACGCGCCTCTTCATACGATACGCGCACGCCCACCACCTGCGTTAAAAGCGCGTCTATAAACGCATCGCCCGTTGACTCATGAGGTATACCTGTAGCTCCTTCCCTGGCTTTTACGTCATTAAGCGCATGCAATACTTGCGTTAAACGAGCACGGATTCTGGATTGAAGCTCTGCCGTAGCAGCCCGCGTAAAGGTCACGACTAAAATAGCATCGACGCTCAGCCCTTTTTCTAATAGCAAGCGTACATATAATGCGCAAATCGTCCATGTTTTACCCGTACCTGCAGAGGCCTCTATGTGACTCACGCCTTCTAATGGACAGGTAAATACCTCTAACTCTTGCACACATGGACTCCTTTTATTTCGATGAAACACTTTTCATGAGCTCTAATTTTTCTAACTCAGTAAGTGTACCTAAGAAACATTCAACAATGCTTTTTTGCTCCGCAGCCACCACATAATTTAATAGGATGTCTCCTTCTTTATCCTGTGTTTTCAACAGCTCTATTTTTTCTTGGTTAGTAAGATCTTGGATAAAAGCTTGGAGAATATCTATTCTTTCTACTACGATTGCATAATGCAACAGGGTATGTCCACATAGATTTAAATTTTTTAAAAGCGCTATTTTTTCTAAAGATACAAATTGATGCATAAAAAATTGGACTATATCTAATCTTTGGAGGGCTACAGCATAATGTAATGGCGTATACCCTTTTTTATTTTGTAATTTTAAATATGTCATTTTTTGCTGCGTAGACAATGTACTAAACAACCACCTAATTATATCTACATATCCTTTTTCGACAGCCAAATGTAATGGAGTATCGCCATATTGATCCTCATGGTCGATAGGCATGCCTGCCTCAACCCATTTTTTCACTAAACTTAGATCGCCACTCCAGACGGCCATCGCTATAGGGTGTAATTGCGCATGGTCATATAAATGGGCATGGGTAAACATCTTGCTTTGCAGCATCCGATCCAAATTTATAGCCCGACGACTCCCTGGAGCGGTGATAGATTGCATATAGGTTTTAACCACGCCCTGTTCGATACAGTCATCATCAATCTGCATAAAATAGTGCCCCTGTGACGCGTGGGCTCTATCGTGGATAAGCATATCAACGACATTCTGGCGAAAAAATTTTTGTTTGACAGGCGATAAAGGCAAATTGAGTAATGGCTCTATCGCTATGATATCTGTGAAGGCTTCTTTGGTGCACAGTTTCAGATCGATTAAATCTTGTGCAGTTATTTCTTTTTCACCTGACAACAACTGCTTCATATTGGCGCAGTGGTAGGTTTTGTTTTTCCGCGTCTTGTCTGAAAAAAAATGATCTACTAACTTGCTAAAGTCCGTTTTTTTATAGGCGGTTTGAAATGATTCAGAAGCTATGAGGGCCCGTGCAGCTTTAACTTGCTTATTATTTGAAAAAGCATAGTTAATGGTTTGCACCGTCGCCAAGCAATTGCTCTTTATGGAGTCTACAACTTCGCTAGGCGCACTTTTTAGCGGTGAACTAGATGGTATGAAATTGTCTACACAAGGAAAAGGGTATAAAGCACAAAGCCGCGTACTGCATGACTGCCAAACAATCCAATAGATAAATGAACTCGTTACTGAGAAATGCAGTGCCTCGCGCAGCGAGAGACAATCTAAGATGCATAACCATATCTCATTCGGTAAACGGGTTATGCTGTGACTCGGATCTAGACAAGACAAAGTAGGAGGGTACGATCTGCAGCCAATCGGCTGCACATTTTTATTAGATATCGCGGCTTGTGTAGAAGAGAAAGCGCTACGTGCATTTTGCATGCAAACGGGTGTAGTGAATGATATTTTGGACAAAATAGTTCAGCCTATTGAACAACGTGTACCTCTCTCTCATGGGGTCATGCAGCTAGCATAAAAAAAGAAGTAGACAATCTATTTTGCACTACAAAATCAGGGCTAATCATGGCCCGTTATGATAGGGCATGTCCTCAATTACTCCAAAGGGCCCATCTTTGAGGTCGTGCGGTGCTCGGGATCCTCACTGTACAAAAAGTACAGCTCCGGTCCCTGCGCTCCTGCTCCCCCAAATATGAACCCTTTGGAGCAATTGAGGACACGCCCTAAGACAGCGCTGCTAGCAAGGGACTAAAAACTGCATCAGCCAAGATAGAGAAAGAGGGGGATAACGTAGTCTCCCATTCTTTTTGCCCACGCAGGCTTAATTTCAGATAGGGATCTTCCGATTCCCCTGGAATGCGGGCATTACCTTGCCATATTTGATGCGCTGCAAAAGTGCCTTGCGTGGCCTGCGCTAACGCACTTTTCAGAAAAAAAGGTAAAGGTTTCAAACAACCTGCTTGGTATAGAGCCAATAACTCGGCCAAACGTGCGGGCGCGTCTTCTACTGCGCTAAAACTAAAGTACGCGCGCGTATCCTCAAAAGAGGCGGGTTTATCTTCATTACTTTGCCCTACCTCCCCCATCTCCCCTTTTCCCAGCCATAGGGTACGGTGCTCTACCCCAACAGGCGCGAGCGTACATAAAACCAAATGATGCAGCCACGCCGATAAATAATCGCGCGCAGTAGCGCTACCATAGCGGTAGAGTACTAGGCCATGTGGGGTAACGCCTTCCAACAACCCGCTTAGCTTCAATGGGGCATCCGCATCATAAGGGATGGTGTGTGCGGGATAGTCGGCGAGAAATTCTTTCAGAAAATGGCTAATAGAAGAAGAAAAGGAGGCGCATGCCAGATTTAATTCAAAGGCAAGCGAATAGGGCGTGCCGTTTTGTGCATGTAACACACGATCAGCATAGGCCTTAAGTAAAGCCAACTCTTTTACGCATGCCAAGTCTCCAAGCACACCGCTAGGCCAACCTGGGCAGGCTTGTGCAATATGTAGAGCCTGCTGCTGTATTTTTTCTGCAGCAGCAGAATGGGGGCTATAAGCCTCTTCTTCTTTGTGTAGATGCGCCCTCTTTGGCATATTGAGTAAAACGGGCAATACCTTTTCGGCCAGCATGGCTTTGGCCCGCCAGTCTGCAACTACGGATTCTCCGCCATATTGTGCCTGCTCTTCTGTACGAACTGATAAGAATGGAAAAGCGATAGCCCAATGGTCTAGCAATAAGGACCGCATAGGGTGCTTCCAAAAGCGCAATACTTGATCAAAATATAGGTTTTGTTCAGGCGCTTTTTCTGCAATAGACGTATTACTGGGTGTGGAAGAGAAAAAAGGGGGGTGCTTTTTGTTCGCTATGGGCAAAGCGAGCGCAGCAGCAATATCAGCATGTTGAGAGTCGTAAGTAGAGAGCGTATTCACTTTGCGATCCCCATCCTGCATATCCCTATTCTGACTCGATGATGGCTCTGAAAAATACGCAGCGGAGAAAGGATGTAGGGGATGTAGAATAATAAAACGCTGACGAGCAGCATCCAATTGATCAGGAGAAGCATGCTCACCGCATGCTGCGCGGCTTAGATAATCTAGCAACGTGTCGACAGGAACTGCAGGCGGTAAAGCACTATCATCTTTTAAGCTACGCCCTGTATAGGTAATAAGCAAAAGATCTTGGGCTGCCAATACATACTCTAAAAATAACGCGCGCTCTTCTTCTCTACCCGCTCTATCCCCCATACGTGGAAAAGCTGCTATCAGATCAAATTCTTCTACGCTAGCAACACTAGGCCAAACTCCTGCATCCATTCCAATCAATGCAATCACACGATACGGTATGCTTTGATGCGCAGTACGATCTGAAAAAGTGACCCCTCCTCCTGCAG
Organism: Mycoavidus cysteinexigens; assembly: GCA_031963225.1. Lineage (GTDB taxonomy): Bacteria > Pseudomonadota > Gammaproteobacteria > Burkholderiales > Burkholderiaceae > JASSUD01. The sequence continues at coordinate 4,634 of JASSUD010000032.1, read as the reverse complement.
GCTCTGTGCGCACTATTGCATCGAGTTGCACTTGCAATGCTTCGCGCATTACTGTGGCACTCAATACGGTATCTGGCGCGCCTTCAGACATGGCTTCTGTCAAATCATAGAGCGCCGTGTATATTTCCTTGAGATAGCTGGAATCGGCTGGATCAGGAGCAAAAAATTGTTCTAGCGCCTTTAATAATACAGCGTGCCATTGGGCCGGCGTACGTGCAATGGCAAGCGTTTGCGAAAACGCATTCAGCGCATCGCACAATGCAATGAGCGCACCTAGTAATTCAGGCTGGGTATGCACATTCTCCCAAGGGTTTTCAGAGAAACTTGCGGGCGCGAGCATACCTTTGTGTGCAGAAATAACCGGCAACCATCCCTGCATAGGCTGCCCACCTTCAGGCAATGCATATCCCAAAACTAAACGCATTAATGCATCAGAAAAAGTCACTCCTCGAGGGCTGATATGCGTTGGCTGACTATCCTCGTACGCATCTAAAGTTTCTAGCGCACCTAAGCCTCGCACGGCTCCTGCTGCGTGTAACCACCCTTCAAGCGTCTCAAGCTGACTAAGCGCTATTCCATAGCGCGCCGCAAATGCATCGACATGCAACCATTCAAATAAATCTGAGAGCGTAACCTCTTGCTCTGCCAGCGTTAACAGCTGCACAAAAACCTGCGCAATCGGATTGCTATAAAAAGAAGAAGCGCCAATATGACGATACGGAATATGTCTGGCCCCCTGTGCTGTACTAAAAACAGCATCAATAAGTGGAATAGCACTAGCGATATCAGGCAACACAACCAGCACTTCAGAGGGTTGCAAACTGGGATCTTTTGAGAATTGCTCAAGTAGTCGGTTATGCAATACCTCTAGCTGCCGCATCAGACTATGGCAACTATGCACTTCAATTCCTAATGCAAGATGTGCTGCTGCCGTTTCAATAGAGTGGGCTGGTTCTGTTTTAGAAGGTGCTAAAAAAGAGGGATAGGCCTGCAAATTTAGTACTGCGTTTTTAAGTGTCGCTAACCCCGCTGGCTCAGTGTGATCCATATAAAATGCAGCATCGGTAGCAGAGGCAGCCTGCGTGAAATCCTGCAATCGACGCAAATAACGCTGCGTGTGCCTCCCCCAATGCGCCAACAGGCTATTGCCGGTTTCTATATGGTCTATATGGTCATACCAATACTCTTTGCACGGATTTAATACATACAGGCGAATATCTATCCAGCGCGCCAACTCTCCTATTATCGTCAAATGTAGAGGCGATATATCAGGCAGCGCAAAAAGACTCACACGTGCCGGCCAAGTCTGCTTAGGAGGAGAAAAACCGGTACGGCGCACTTGTTCCAAAAAGCGCTCTATATGCATAGAAGGTGCATTGTCCGTACCCAAATTCTCACAAAGATTACGCCACAGCACAGCCTGCCAACGAGCATCAGGGTGAGAATGTAATGTTTTTAGGGTGGATGAAATAGGCTGCACCCCCTCGCGTTGCCAAGCCGATAACCAATCTGGGCGAAGGGTCAGGTAACGATCAAAAAGAGCGGAAATACGGCGAGCCAAGCTATAACGAGAACGATCATCTGCTGCAGTTACATAGGCATGTAACCGCACCATGGGCGAATCGGCCGCCTCTAAATCCAAAGTTGCTGAGTCTAAAAGACGATACACCGCCCACACTAAAGATTCCGGCGAAAATGCACTGGGTGCAGGACGCTCCACCACGCATGCCATTTGCGTCCACAACCACGAGGCCAAAAACGGAAAATCTATATGCGCGCAAATTCCATAGCGCCTAGCAATAGCCTGCTCTAAACGATGCCGACATCCTCTATTAGGCACCACGACAGACTCAGCCCAACTCGCCCACCCTCTCGCTTGGCCTTCCTCTACGCCAGCTGCAGTATCAGCAGGCGTGTTTAAGTGTTCCAGCAAGGCATGCTCGAGCACTTCATAACTATTGGAATACAGCACAGTGAGCATGAGGGTAATCAGAGATAACTAAGAAGATAAACAGACTATGCAGTCCCAAAAAGTCATGCAAGATTACAGCACTTTGTGCTAGCTGTTTACCCATATAGGGGTAAACACGCGGTATCTGGACACTCTGTACATAAAATGCAGTCACAGCGCTTTGAGATAGTACAATTTTCTGAGCGCATATTCAAAATATATGCCCGCGCTTCTAAGATATTAAAAATATAAAAACGTATACCATTATAAAAATAAAAAATCACTACAACGGATACAACGATAAGGATTATATGAAAGGGCTTGCAACAACAGAATCAACACCTACCACCCTCTATACAGGCCGTTTTCAGGATAAACATTCTATTTCTGTAGAAATAGATCCGCCCTACTCCCAACACTTTCAATACGAAGCTTTACTACAAAAAACCATTGCCCATCTTAAAATAGAAGCGCACACCCTCAATCAAGGGTCCTATAAAAAATTCATACAAAATAATTTTTTTAAAAATGAATTGGATGCAGTACAAAATAATAAGAAAAAATTACACTCCATCTTTTCTGAAATAGAAAACCTTCTCTATGACAGCGATATATCTATAGAAAATAAAATAAAAAATCTTGAGTCTATCGCAGCAGATATTCGCACATCTATACTAGAAATTCATATAGAAAAACGCAGTGATCAAGGCAAACTCGAAGATGTGCTCACAGCATTTACCACAATGAATACGAATTTATGGAAAGCCCTCATAGATTCAAAAATTATCAATACAGCTCATTTTTTACATACCTGCATACCCTTTTTCACCAGCTTTCTCCCCCTTTCTTTACGTACGGGTGAATATATTTATATTCAGTTTTATGATATCAAAACTGGAGATATCAATAAGGTAGTAGACATATATAAAAAACTTCTAGAGGGCATCGATGCAACGCTTAAAATTCTTCATATACAATCACTGCATGATGAACTCAATAAATCAAAAGGATCCAAGACAATAAATAATATACAGCCTTATAAAAACAACCCTCCCACATCAGGATGCTCAAAAAGTTATGCCTCGAGTATTCAATCTGAAAAATACGAATACTTGCCAGTAGATGGCTTCGCATAAAATAGTGAATACAAAAATAAAACAGGGGGCCAACCCCTCCACTTTTTTTGTACCTTGCACAGATAGATCCGATATAGCATGGATTGCTTCTTCTAAGAATGACTGAATAAATCCCGAAATTATTAGAGAATAGCAACTCGCATCCTCACACCCCAAGCATCTACTCCAAGCTGTATTTAAGAATGATACCCATCATGTTCGATCTTTTCCCTCCATGTCCCGGCAGCCGCGAAATGATTGGGCCCTGCTCTTTTATTTTGCGCGGCTTTGCTGAGCCTTATATCGAAAAACTCATACCCGCTATTCAGGCGCTGGAGCAAAGCACACCGTTTCGGTATCTTTGTACACCAGGCGGCTTTACGATGTCCGTCGGGTTGATTAATTGCGGTCAAGTTGGCTGGTTTTCTGATCGAAATGGCTATCGATACACACAGAAAGATCCAGAAACCGGCTTAGCTTGGCCTGCGATGCCAGCTGCATTTGCTCAATTAGCTTACGATGCAGCTGCCGAAGCGGGATTTCCGAATTTCAAGCCAGACGCTTGCCTAGTCAACCGCTACTTGCCAGGAAGCCGACTCTCCTTGCATCAAGATAAGAGGGAGCATGATTTACAGTCCCCTATTGTTTCAGTCTCTCTTGGTGCGCCAGCTATTTTTCTATTTGGTACGCATGAGCGCAGTGGAAAAACCGTACGCATTCAACTCATACATGGTGATGTAGTCGTGTGGGGCAAAGAAGATCGTTTACGCTTTCACGGCGTATTACCACTCGAAGAAAACCGACATCCTTTGCTAGGCACACAACGCATCAACCTCACCTTTCGTAAGGTGTATTGATGCAGACCAGTGCATGCTCCATCGTGAAATTTCAATCTGAGAACAATATATATCTTCCATGACATATTAAGTATTTTTTCTCCTTTATATTGCAGAGAATATGGGGGTGGAGCATAACTTTAACTACGTTACTATGCATCGAGCTTCCTATCAGTCGACCGTTTTTTAACTGAGATACGCGCTCAAGCAAAAAATTTTATACGTATAAAAAAGCACCGCACCAGTATTTCAAAATATATAGTTTATTGAATTCAATTTACTTAATAAAAATACGGAGATATCTATGGCCCTTACTGTTCAAGCTTTGTACAATAATAACTGTCCTAAATCTACTCCACCATCATTAAGCAGCCAAGAACTGAATACTTATGAGTACAGAGAGACTAGAGAAATTGCGCTGCCAGAATATACCGATGAGCAAAATAACAAAGCAACCAATGGAACGTCAGGACTCACTTTCCTAGAACGCCTGCGCCAATGGATTGTCAATTTCTTTTTGAAATTATTTCCAGGTTTACAGCCTAAAAATACCCCTGCTGATAATGCAAAAGTTGAAAATACAGCAGCGAACAGTGTACAGGCTAAGAATGTCTCCAATTTGGCTTAAGGCTATGGTTAAAGCCGCAGCAAATCAAGTAGCCTAAAATCAAAAGTAAGTGGTATGCATGTTGGGGTTCCTTCGTCACCACCAACCTACCGTTCTTTGCTTTT
>JASSUD010000008.1:0-60014 GCA_031963225.1 Mycoavidus cysteinexigens | reverse complement strand
TTTGCGCCATCCGTTTTAAACGGCGATGTCTCTGGCGGGAGGTTGCCATGATGCGCTCTCTTCTTGCTCGCGCTATCAATCCGGTCATCTCAATGATGGATGCTTTGATGTCATGGGGTTCCATCGCTGAGGCATTGCGCGAACGTCCTCGACAGCGGTCTTATCAGCGCGACCGGAGCTTTGCATTTTAGGTTAGCGCTTATGGGGTTCGTGCCTCACCACCAACCTACATGCCTGTACTTTGAATCCATCCTCTAAAGTACGCCACTATAATAAATAAGAATAAGGCGACAGAAACTCCAACGCGTATAGCTAGCGCGTAGACCATGCGCTTAGTGGCGCCGCGATCATGCATCATGAAATAGAGTGCACTGCCAAGGCTTGCGAGAATAAGCGTAAAAGCACCCACTGCAAGCCAAGACAGAGAGAAGGAATGAGGCATCGTGTTAACTCTCAGAAAGTTTATCCAAAAATCTGCTTAAGAAGCATTGTATTGGAACGCGGCTGTGCGCTCTGAAAATGTGTGGTGCATTCTTATCTTATTACTAGCATACATTAGAGCAATTCTCTATTACCTCTTCTTTATTTTGGAGCTCCTGGTGTATCTGTAATTGATTGAGTTTATCAGCCAAAGCGCGGCCAATTTCCGCAGTGGGTTCAGGCTTACCCATTTCTTCGTGCACACAGTGGATATCGCAAATTTTTATTTCTCCGCTAACGTAAGGTTTCCACATATCAGGGTATAACTGAACCTGCACGCTATTTTTTACGGTTGCAAAAAAGAAGAGCATATCGCCACTATAAATACGCGGGGAAAAATTTTTGGCAATTTGATTGGTTGTTATAACGTAACGTCGAATTTTTTCCCATAAATACTCACTTGCACTTGGTGTATTTTTATAATTGTAGCTATCAAAAACCTGGATACATCTAGCGCGTAAAGCTGCCATATCTAGAGGCTTTTCCCATTCATCATCAGGGATTGATGGATAAGCATCCAATATAGCGAGCAATCCGACTCTTTCACCCTGTTGTTCAAGTTGTGTCGCCATACAATGCGCCACCATTCCACCTAAAGACCACCCTAATAGATAGTAAGGACCGCTCGGCTGAATATGGCGAATTTGCTTGATATATTCTGCCGCCATATCATCCATTGTTTCCGCGAGCGGTGATACGCCATCAAGACCACGAGCTTGCAAACCGTAAATGGGTTGCTCGGAGCCCAAATGCTGGGATAAGCCGATATAGCCCCAGCTCAACCCTATACCAGAGTGGATACAAAAGAGAGGAGAGCGGTTGCCTTTAGGTTGAAGAGGGAGCAAAACATCAAATGAGTTATCCGGAATTCCATCTAATTTAAATAGACATCGCGCCAGTCCAGCGATGGTAGGTTCCTCAAACAACGTACGTAGGGTGATTTGAGCGTCCAGCACAGAGCGAATACGGCCAGCCATCTGCATCGCAAGTAGCGAGTGACCACCCAGCGCAAAGAAATTGTCATGACGGCTTATATGCTCGACTCTGAGCAACTCAGACCAAATTGTGGCAAGCGTACACTCGATTTCACCTTGTGGAGCTTCATACGCTTGGCGGGCAAAGGCTTCTGCACCTGGTGCCGGCAGCGCTTTATGGTCGAGCTTGCCATTGGGCGTAAGTGGAAATGCATGAAGTCGCACAAAAGCAGCTGGCACCATATATTCAGGCAACCTAGTTGCAAGATGTGTACGCAGAGTCTGCACAAGTTGCGCATCGGATTCAGCTACAACATAAGCCACGAGACGTTTTTCACTCCCCTCACCCAATGCAAACACTGCTGCTTCGCGTACTTGCTGATGTTCGGTCAAGCGCGCTTCGATTTCACCAAGCTCAATACGAAAGCCACGGATTTTGACTTGAGCGTCATTGCGACCAAGAAACTCCAGATTACCGTCGGGTAGGTAGCGAGCTAAATCGCCTGTCTTATACATTCGCTCATTTTTATCTTTATCTTTGCGAAATGGATCAGGAACAAAGCGCTCAGCCGTCAGCTCAGGGCGATTCAGATAACCGCGTGCAACACCCGCTCCACCAATGTACAGCTCTCCCACTGCGCCCAATGGTACTGGTTGACGATTCGCATCGAGCAAATAGATTTTAAGATCAGGAATCCGCTTCCCAACTGGGCTACCGATTTGATAGCTGTCCTTTTTTTGCATGGTTCGGTAAGTCACATGCACAGTGGTTTCTGTAATGCCATACATATTCACTAACTGGGGAGAATGCTCAGCGCGCGTGGCATACCACGCTTGCAAAATAGAAGGTTCAAGCGCCTCACCTCCGAATATGACATAGCGTAAACAGTCGCTTAATTCGCTTTGCGCCTGGCAAGCGATCAATGGCTTAAACGCACTGGGGGTCTGATTTAAGACCGTGACACCTTGTTCACATATCAAGCGATAAAAATCCTGAGGTGAACGAGTAATGTGATGTGGCACGATAACTAGCTTGCCTCCATAACGCAAAGCTCCCCAGAGCTCCCAGACAGAGAAGTCGAAAGCAAAGGAATGGAATAAGCACCAGACATCTTGATGATTAAACTGATACCGATCTGCCGTGGCCTCAAACAAACGCGTAATTTGGGCATGTTCCACCATAACCCCTTTAGGCACACCCGTGGAACCAGATGTGTAAATCACATAGGCAAGATGACTTGAAGTCAGGGCTGGTATCTGCGGGTTCGTGGATGCAGATGATGACAAAGCATTCGGGTCAAGCACGGTGAGCGAGGTAAGTGCAGTGTCGCCTAGCGCAGCACGTCCTGCTGCATCAGCTAGCAAAATAGATGGCGCTGCATCAGTAAGAATATGCATGAGGCGCTCGCTTGAATAAGCTGGGTCGAGCGGCACATAAGCACCACCTGCTTTCAAAATTGCCAGCAATCCTACAACCAGCGCCGGTGAGCGCTCCACACAGATCGCTACAAGCGTATCAGGTTGCACTCCTAATTCGATGAGTTGATGGGCAAGGCGGTTAGCTTGCATATTTAGTTCCGCATAGCTAATTTCTTGCCCTTCATAGACTAAGGCAATGGCTTGCGGCGTGCGTTTTACTTGCTCCTCAAATAATTGGTAAATACATTGATGCGCTGGATAAGATGCTGTCGTTGCGTTCCACTTCTGGAGAAAAAGCTCGCGTTCCTCCAAAGGGAGCACTTCCAGCTGATGAACTGCCATCTTGGGGGTTTGTTCCAGGGCTTTAACTAAACTCTGCAGCGCCTGCTCCATATAGCTGCATACCCGCGCTGGATCGAATGGTTGAACCATCTGAACGATCAAATTAAAGGTCGTACCGAAATCCTCCACCGTTAGTACAACTGGATAATTAGTACGCTCCTCTTCGCTTAACCGTTCGATACCAGGTATGGCTTGGCTCTCGTATACTGACACCGTGTTGTGCACGTAGTTCAGAAGCGCACTAAAGAGTGATGTACCAGGAGGTACACTACTGCAACGTTGCGCTAAAGCCAGCGACGCATGCTCATGGTCGAGTAAGGCGGCAAGCTTTGCGTGGGTATCGCGTACGCTGTCCTCGACGTTCATCTGATCTAAGTCGATGCGCAACGGTAGCGTGTTCATGAACAGTCCCAATGCACTATCCGCACCCACGCCTCCCTGCATGCGGCCAAACAATGTGGTGCCAAATACCACCCGCTGCTGAGCGCTAGTCCGTGCGAGAACTTGCGCCCATGCCAAATGACATAAACTTGCTGGGCTCACATTGAGCCGCTTCGCTTGGGCACGCAGGCGATCATTCAAGTCCTGCGATAACATTCTGTGCGATTCGGTAACTTGAGAGCCATCGCGATGCACTTCGCTCAAACCAAAAGGCAGAGTCGGCTCATCCACTTCGATCAACATTTCTCTAAAAAAACGTTCATGTGCTTCTTGGCTCATCCCTAAACGCGCCTGCGCAACCAAGTTGCGAAACGGTTGGGGAGGCGGCAATGCATCGCTTTGGCCTTTGATCCAAGCCTGCACTTCAGCATCCATTAGATCGAAGCCAGCATGATCGCCAATCAGATGATGCATCAATTTGATAAGTAGCCATCGCCCATCATCATCTTGTGCGATCGCAAAACGCAACAAGGGCGCTTGCGTCAAATCAATCCGGTACCGACGAGGATTAAAGCGTTGTCGAAGTTGCTCAGCAATCGGTCCATTTGCTGCATCCAGAGAAAGTTCTTCAATTGAGAACTGCGCATTACGCCAAACAATCTGAGCCGGCGTAGAAAGGTGCTCCCACACAAAGGCCGTGCGCAGGATGTCATGACGTTTTACTACCTGCGCAACAGCGTCCAAATAGCGATCCAGCAAGCCACGGTCAGCGAAGGCCATTTGGGTGATGATCAAATAAGGGTCGCCTTCTGTCTCCATTCGATGGTGGAATAGAATCCCTTCTTGTAATGGAGAAAACGCATAAATATCCTGGATGTTCGCAACTCCACCCGGCGTTTGTTCAGCAATATGATCAATCTCAGCTTGAGTCAGCTGAATCAGAGGCAATAAGCCTGGTGTAAGTTCAATGGTATCTGGTGTAATGAGATTAGGCGGTACTGAAATTTCCTGGTATTGGCCTAAAGATTGAGCCAGCGTGCTCAGTGTATGGGTGCTGAACAGAGCACGCGCCAAAAGCGTTAAACCAAGGTAGCGCAAACGCCCAATCATTTGCACCGCCAGCAACGAATGGCCACCGAGTGCAAAAAAGTTATCATGACGGCCAATCCGTTCGATTTTGAGCAGCCCAGCCCAGATGCTGGCAAGCGTGGTCTCAACGTTACCCTGTGGGGCTTCATACACCTGTCGGGCTAAGGCTTCTGCATCTGGCTCAGGCAGTGCTTTGCGATCAAGCTTGCCATTAGGCATGAGCACAAACGCATCTAGACGCACAAATGCCGCCGGCACCATATATTCAGGTAATCTCGCCGCAAGGTGTGTACGCAAAGTTTGCGCAAGCTGTTCATCTGACTTCGCAACCACATAAGCAACAAGGCGTTTGTCACCACCCTCACCCAGCGCAAGCACTGCTGCTTCCCGCACTTGTGAATGTTCGACCAAACGCGCTTCGATTTCACCAAGCTCAATGCGAAAACCGCGGATCTTGATCTGAAAATCGTTACGACCGAGAAACTCCAGATTACCATCCGGTAAATATCGAGCTAAATCGCCTGTCTTATACATCCGCGCATCAGCCGCCTCTGTAAACGAGTCAGGCAAAAAACGTTCGGCGGTCAATTCAGGTCGATTCAGATAACCACGCGCAACACCCGTTCCACCAATATATATTTCCCCCACTGCGCCCAATGGCACAGGTTGACGATTGGCATCAAGCAAATAGATTTTAAGATCCGGAATGCGTTTTCCAACTGGGCTGCTAAATTGGTAACTATCCTGCTGCTGCATCAGCCGGTAGGTCGCATGCACAGTCGTTTCTGTGGTGCCATACATATTCACCAATTGTGCGGGATGTTTAGCGCGTGTGGCATACCACATTTGTAAGGTAGTAGGCTCGAGCGCTTCACCTGCAAATATGACATAGCGTAAACAATCACTTAATTCACTTTGTGCTTGGCAGCCAATCAATGGCTTAAATGCACTGGGCGTCTGGTTCAAGATCGTGATGCGCTGCTCGCACAACAACTGATAAAAGTCTTGCGGCGAGCGAGTAATGTGATGCGGCACAATAACGAGCTTGCCTCCATGGCGTAAAGCTCCCCAAAGCTCCCAGACAGAAACATCAAAAGCAAAAGAATGGAATAAGCACCAAACATCTTGCTCGCTAAACTGATACCAAGCTGCAGTAGCATCGAACAAACGCGTAACTTGAACATGCTCTACCATCACTCCTTTTGGCACACCCGTGGAACCGGACGTGTAAATCACATAGGCAAGATGACGTGAAGTGAGAGCTGGTATCTGTGGATTAGTGGTCGGTAACAGCGGCAGACTATTTGGATCAAGCACAGTGAGCGAGGTCAGCACGGTTTCGTCTAAGGCAGCACGTCCTACCGCATCAGCCAGCAAAATGGTTGGCGCTGTATCAGCAAGAATGTGCGTCAAGCGTTCGCTTGGATAAACTGGGTCGAGTGGTACATAAGCCCCTCCTGCTTTTAAAATCGCAAGCAGCCCCACCACGATCGCCGGACTACGCTCTACACAGATCGCAACGCACTTATCTGGTCCAACACCCAACTCTATCAATCGATTCGCAAGTCGGTTCGCTTGCGCATTGAGTTCGGCATAACTAAGTACCTGATCCCCGTAAACAAGCGCAATCGCCTCTGGTGTGCGTTCGACCTGTTCTTCGAATAGCTGATGGAGACACATCTTGTCCGGATACGGCGCGTTGGTCGTATTCCACGTCTTCAGCAGTAATGTTCTTTCTGCTCTCGATAGCAAGTTCAGCCACTTTACAGGTTGTTGATAAGTGTTTTTAGCTGCCTTGACTATCTCCTGTAAATGCCCACTCATCCGCTCGACAACTTCAACATCCAGGCACTGCTTGTCATACAACCACCTGAATCGCCCATGCGAGTCGATTTGGAACGTCAACACTGAACCAATTGCTTGCTCATTCTCTGAATCCGCTATCATCGATATACCGATGCGCCAAGGGTTTAGATTTTGGAGCTCAGGTATTTGTCGCAGCACCGGGTCATGACTCACCCAATCCAACGTGAAAGCCTCGTGCTGATTAAGACGCTTGAGTTCTTCTTTTACGGGCTCGAGCACGTCTAAAAAGGACCCATTCCACTCAACATCGAATTCCATCGGCACTATCGATGCATGGTTCGATGCAGACATTACGGCACCTTGCTCTTTTTGGAGATGCCAACCCACTTGCAACCGAGTCTGCCCAGTCAAACGCGCTAGATAAATAGCGAAGGCAGTTAGCGCTGTATGCCGCTGGTCGTTCGTCTTGTATGGGGGCAGCTCACACCAAGCACTGGTAGCCCATCGCGTTGACGGCTGTTTCAATCCAGTTTCATAAGGTAGCTGAATAGACTGGTAAGCGAGCAGCCGCTTACGCCAGAACGTTTCGTGCGTCGCGGCCGTCTTAAGTATTTCTATGATTTTGGGTACCTGGCAGGATATCTGCTCTGGCAAGCATTTTCCTGGTTGAAGCTTGGCTTGGGGAACCACCGTTTCAGAGTCCGTCGAAGCGTCCTCAGGAGTCGCCTGCTCATTGTGCAAAGCATCATCTTGCTGCAGTCGAGATTCATCTAGATTCTGCTGATTAATAGGCAACTGCCCACTCGCTCGACCCACAAACATTCTGTACCCCTTTAAGAAGGAAATTCCTCTAAGACTTTCCGTCCATTGCGCGGAGTCCGTCGTCTTTTAATTTATTCTCGAGAGAGATTCGAATCTAGGCACTCTCACCCGCAACAATACGGGCATAAGTTGAAAGTGTTTTGAACACATAAAAGATCTTTTTTGCAACAATAAAATAGGTCTTATGAATTAGCGCATCTTATAAATACGAATAAGAAGGATAGCAAAGAAGAAGTTGGGGAATTAATCAGGTGAAGAACTGTAAAAGAGTCTTGCCGACAAGTTAGTAACGCTTGGCACATATCTCAAAGCATGGGATATTTGGAACATCAACTTCCTGGCACGCTAAATGATCTACTTCAGAGAAAATTACAGAAAACTTCGACGAAGACGTTTTAGAGCATTTCTCACTTGAAATGAGTAATAATAAACTTATGCCCATATTCCGCTTTTGGCCTACCGTTTTTGTACTAGGGGTTGCCGCCCTTACTCTGCGTCTAGGTTTTTGGCAACTACATCGTGCGCAGGATAAAGAAGCGCGTGCAGCCCAGCAGGCACTCCATGCCAAACTTGCCCCACGTTTAATAGGCCCTACCGTAGAAACTCTAGAGGATGTAATAGCTAAACCCGTACGAGTGCGGGGTTATTTTATGCCCGAGCGCACGGTATACCTGGACAACCGCCCTTATCACGGCGCACCGGGGTTTTATGTGATTACCCCTTTGCGTATTGATGCACCTTCGCCATCCGATTCCAAAAACATACAGCGCCGCCCTCCTTTACAAGCAACTTACGTACTCATCAATCGTGGATGGCTCCCTCGCAATCTTCGGGAACGTGCGGCACTGGCTCCTTATGAAACGCCTACTGAAAGAGTGGATATTCAAGGGCTAGCACTAGCGCACCCAGGGCGTTTATTCACCTTTAGTAAGCCTGCGCAACAAAACCCGTATCATGAGCAAATCCTACGTGCTTCGTCTTCCTCTAGTCCTGATATCCGTCAAAATATACATCCCAACGCCTATGGGCTAGAGACTGGACTAACGGTACAGCCATTTATTATTGAGCAGCATTCAACGCTCAATGATCATTTAATACGCGATTGGCCAAAACCTACGCAAGGAGTCGAGCGTCATTACGGCTATATGGTGCAATGGTGGAGTTTAACGGTAACAGTGTTAGGCTTTGGCCTGTACTGTGCGCTACGTCGCCAGCCCAATACCATGGCCGGCAAGCGCGATAAGCAGGAAAAAGAGTGTGGTTAAAGGTAGGTGGTTTATATTAGGGAATGTTGCCCCCCAATCTATATTATTTATCGTGCGCTACGAATTGGGCAGATTGTGTACGTCTGACTTGAGTAGCTAAGCGTTCGAGGCCACGTATGACAGCGGGACGGTTTGCAATCGCTTCATGCCAGCGTTTTACCTGAGCAAACTCCTCTATAGCAATGCCTTGCTTCTCCCATGCACTTATCCATGGGAAACACGCTATATCCGCAATGCTATATTCCTCTCCTGCTAGATAAGCATGCGTTTTGAGCCGGGTATTCATTACGGTATAGAGCCGCTGCGTTTCTTTGGTATAACGCTCGATTGCATAGTCAATTTTCTCAGGCGCATAACTTCTAAAATGCAGGGTTTGCCCAAGCATCGGTCCTAAGCCGCCCACTTGGAACATGAGCCACTGTATAGCGCTGTAATGCTCTGCGGTACTTGTCGGCAGGAAACGTCCCGTTTTTTCTGCCAGGTAGATCAAAATTGCGCCAGACTCGAATAGCGCAATAGGCTCACCTGCCGGCCCTTGCTGGTCGACCAGAGCGGGAATTTTATTGTTGGGGCTAATAGCGAGAAATTCAGGCTTAAATTGCTCTTGTTTTAAAATATTGACCGGATGTATTTCATATTCAAGCCCGCATTCTTCGAGCATGATCGGCACTTTTTGTCCGTTTGGAGTGGTCCAGCTGTAGAGATCAATCATGAAAACTGCTCCAGTGAAAATGACTTGTAGATCCATTCAGTCTACTTAAAAGCCACTCAAAAAAACTTTAATTGATGAATATCATAAGGTCTGACATTAGGGTGTGTCCTCAATTGCCCCAAAGGGGCTCCTATTTGGGGGAGCAGGAGCACAGGATCCGGATGTACTTAAGTACAGTGAATACCTGGCACCCCATGGCCTCCAAGATGGGCCCTTTTTGGCAATTGAGGACATGCCCTAAGTTGTAACAGGTCTTCTTGCATGACTAAACCAGGCATTTGCTGATAAGCCACTATTCAAAAGTTTTTAAAAGAGTTCGTCCAGCAAAAAAACTCCTCCCTTTTTCGCAGATCTTTCCTTTTTCTTATGCCTTTACCCTCTCCTCCTCCATCAGCTCCCATGCACGAGCCTGCTCCAATACGGAGTAGAAAGACTTTAGTTGCTATAGGCCTTATATGTCTAGCACCACTTATTGCAGCGTGTTTGTTGTACTTCAGTCCAGCGGCGATAAGAGATCGCACCCATGCGACAAGCTACGGCACCCTTATCCGGCCACAGCGACCTATTCCAGCTACGCTTATGGTCCGTACAGAAGATCATCGTAGCGTACCGTTACAAACATTCAAAGGCCGTTGGTTGCTGCTGTCATTCGATCAAAATACCTGCTCACCAAGTTGTGTAAAAAAGCTCTATTTCATGCGGCAGATACGTGCAGCACAAGGCGCACAACGTGAGCGCATCGTTTCGATATTGCTGCGCACAGAAAATGGGGCTATCCCTGCTAATTTGTCTACTAACTACCCTGACACCCGTTTTTTAGTTGCGTCTCCTAAAAACGTGTTAAAAAACTGGCTACCAACAGAAGCAGGCACGACGATTTCCGATCACCTGTATTTAGTCGATCCTAATGGGAATTTGATGATGCGCTTTCCTCAAAATCCCAATCCAGGAAAGATCAGGGCTGATATAGCAAAACTCTTAAAATGGTCGGGCATCGGCTAATTTTCAGACGATTTAATCTTTTAAAATCTTTGGGGCCATGGAGGACAGGCCCTAATTTGAGCTTTTTAGCTTATGCTCATTTATGCTCTCTGAGCACGTCCATACCTTCTTTTCTTGACTATGTTTATTCTGCAACTTGCCTTGATTGCCCTCACACTGGCACTCGTGCCACTCGGCTATGTGTGGTATTTCAAAAAGACTGATGGGTTTACGCAATTGGTGTGCTTGACCGCATGGCTGACCTTTGACCTTATTATTTTTGGCAGTTTTACGCGTCTCACGGATTCAGGCTTAGGTTGTCCAGATTGGCCAGGATGCTATGGAACGGCTTCCCCTTTTGCGGCGCACCTCGATATCCAAGCTGCACAACATCTGCTCCCACATGGACCCGTCACTTTTAAAAAAGCCTGGATCGAAATGATTCATCGGTATATGGCTATGATGTTGGGTGTATTGCTCATTGTGCAGCTAGGCTGGGCATGTATACAACGTCGCCAGCTGCGAGTACCGTTAGTATGGCCTCTAGGTTTATTGAGCTTAATTATCCTGCAAGGTGCTTTTGGAGCATGGACGGTAACGCTCAAATTGCAGCCTCTTGTGGTAACCACACACCTTCTTCTTGGCCTCACATTATTATCACTTCTGAGCGCGCTTGCCAGCCGACGGCTGCTATTAGTTCGATCTTCGAATACTTCTCAACCAATTGAGCAATCAACATCTACAATACAGCAGCACGCTACTACACAAAACTTAGCTGCTGCTTCTGCCTCTATGGGTTCCTACAAAAAATGGCGCTGGGCTATATGGATGGGCCTTATTCTGTTGGGAATCCAAATTGCGCTTGGCGGTTGGGTAAGCTCCAATTACGCGATGCTCGCCTGCCCTGATTTTCCAACCTGCCAAGGACAGTGGTGGCCACCCATGCATATTGCAGAGGGTTTTTATCCTTGGCGTGGCGCCCACTCCAGCGGCGCCAATCTAGGTACGCTCAGCTTGCAGGCACAAGTTGCTATTCACTGGATCCATCGCGTAATGGCTGGCGTGGTTTTCTTATACTTTTGCACACTAGCCCTCCTATTGCGCAAACACGCTCCTGCTGCAATCAGACATACTACCTATATCTTGTTCAGTATTTTAGTTTTGCAAATGATCACCGGTATATCAAACATCCTGCTTCCTTGGCCATTATGGACTGCACTGGCACACAATGCTGGAGCAGCAGCGCTTTTGGTACTGAGTCTTTTCCTGGATAGCCAGCTTGCTGCTCAACACCGCACTGGAGCGCATGCATAATGCATTTACACTCTGCCACTTCACGTTTTAGCGTCTTCAAAGCCCGTGCAGCGCAATACAACGCCCTGACCAAACCACGCGTTACGCAACTTGCTGTATTTTGCGCCATTATCGGCATGCTGCTCTCTGGTCCTAGCGTGCCATGGAAAACGCTATTGGGTGGATCGCTAGGCATTTGGCTCACGGCTTCTGCTGCTTTCACCATCAATTGTTTACTAGAAAAAAAGCGTGATGCGCGTATGCGCCGCACCGCAGCTCGCCCTTCAGCCAGCGGCCAGATTTCATCTGTTCAAATGCTTGTGTTTGCAAGCATACTGGGCAGTCTGGGAGTCGTACTGCTCTATAGCACAACCAATCTTTTAACCGTGTGGCTTACCCTTGCTACATTTTTAGGGTATGCATTGGTTTACACCGTGCTTCTAAAGCCGGCTACCCCTCAAAATATTGTTATTGGCGGAGCTGCTGGCGCCATGCCTCCTGCGCTGGGATGGGCGGCAGCTACTGGGATGGTCTCTGCCGATGCCTGGCTGCTCGTGCTGATTATTTTTGTATGGACCCCACCACACTTTTGGGCCTTAGCACTCTACCGACGCGAAGATTATGCAAAAGCTGGCTTGCCTATGCTCCCGGTTACGCATGGAGAATCATTCACTCGACTGCATATACTGCTGTATTCCTTAATTCTGTTGCTCGTTTCCCTACTGCCCTGCGCCACGGGTCAGCGTGGTTTATTGTATGGAGTGGTCGCTCTGATTCTGGGAGTCCTTTTTATAGAGAAAGCATGGCGCTTATGGTGCAGGTATTCTGATGCGCAAGCCCGCGCACTCTTTGGTTATTCCATTGTCTATTTATCCTTGCTCTTTTTAGCCATGCTCGTAGACCACTACCTATCGCTTTTTTATGTCCCCAACCTTTGAACTTACTGCTCGCCTTCTTGAGCGCGCTTCTGTCACCCCTGATGATGCAGGCTGTCAGGCGCTACTAATAGAGCGCTTAAGCGCTCTAGATTTTGTATGTGAAACGTTTTGTGTAGAAGGCGTGACTACACTCTGGGCAATACGCCGTGGCACGGCAAAAGGGCCTACTTTTGTTTTTGCCGGGCACACCGATGTGGTGCCACCAGGTCCGTTAGAGGCGTGGCACACCCCTCCTTTCACTCCCACTGTACGAGAAGGCAAACTCTACGGCAGAGGCGCAGCGGATATGAAAACGTCGCTCGCAGCTTTCTTAGTAGCCACAGAAGAATATTTAACAGCTTGCCCCAACCCGATAGGCTCACTGGCTTTTTTAATTACCAGTGATGAAGAAGGGCCTGCATTGCACGGTACAGCTCATGCTATTCGTCTTTTGAGTGCACGCGGTGAGCAGTTAGACTATTGCATCGTGGGAGAGCCTACCTGTGTAGAACAGATAGGCGATACGTTTAAAAATGGCCGCCGAGGCTCTTTATCAGGCCGGTTGTTAGTGCAGGGCGTGCAAGGCCATATCGCTTACCCGCATTTGGCTCGCAACCCAATACACACTATTGCGCCAGTATTGGCTGATTTAGCTCAAACGGCCTGGGATGAGGGCGATGCAGACTTCCCTCCCACCAGCTGGCAGATCTCCAATTTTCATGCAGGAACGGGTGCCACTAATGTGATTCCTGGGCAAGCGTGTATTGATTTTAATTTTCGCTTCTCTCCTGCCAGCCCAGCCACTACACTCAAAGCGCGTGTAGAAGCTATTTTTGAGAAGCACGGTTTACTACCTGAAAAAGACTATTCCATTACCTGGACTTTAAGCGGCGAGCCTTTTTTCACACCGAAAGGCGCGCTGTGCTCTGCACTTACGCAAGCTATTGAACAAGAAACGGGCATCACGCCTCAATGCTCGACAACAGGTGGCACCTCAGACGGGCGATTTATTGCCACCTTATGCCCACAAGTGGTTGAGTTTGGCCCTGTTAATGCCAGTATTCATCAGGTGAATGAATGCGTGGATATAAACAGTATAGAAACCCTAAAAAATATCTACCGCCGAGTTTTAGAAAAACTGGGTACGTTGGAGTGAGCAACGTTTCCCAACATGCAAACCACCCCTTTCTCATAGATTGCTTTTTAGCCAAACAACCTCTTCTCTTTTTTCAGGACCTTTATTTTGATTTCCCTTGAACATTTCACCCTAAGTCGGGGCAGCAAGCTTTTGTTTGAGGATGTATCCCTCACCTTGCATCGTGGGGAGAAAGTGGGGCTTATTGGGTCGAATGGAGCGGGGAAATCTTCGCTTTTTTCTACATTACTCGGTCGAATTGAACCTGATCTAGGTGAAGTTTTCTTACCCATTAATGGGCCTATTGCGCACGTTGCGCAAGAAACACCTGCCACCCCGCGCAGTGCACTGGAATACACCATAGATGGAGACACCCGTCTGCGCGCAGTCGAAGCCGATATTGCAGCAGCAGAAGCCATTGATGATGGCATGGCGCAGGCCTTGGCACATGGTGCTTTTGCAGAGTTAGATGGCTATAGCGCCCCCTCTCGAGCAGAAGCGCTTTTGCTAGGGCTAGGGTTTTCGCAAGCTAAGTTTCACGAGCCCGTTTCCAGCTTCTCAGGAGGTTGGCGCATGCGTTTAAATCTAGCTCAAGCGCTGATGTGCCCTTCTGAGTTATTGCTCTTAGATGAGCCGACCAATCACTTAGATCTAGATGCCATTTTGTGGTTGGAAGCTTGGTTGCGCAAATATGAAGGCACTTTAATCATCATTTCGCATGATCGCGAATTTTTAGATGGAGTCTGCCAAACGATTGTGGCGATCGAAGATCGTCAGCTTAAACGCTACGGTGGAAACTACAGCCAATTTGAAATAGTACGAGCTCAACAGCGTGCGCTCCAACAAAGTCAGCACGAGAAACAGCAACGGCATAGAGAACATTTACAAAGCTTTATCGACCGTTTTAAAGCTAAGGCCACTAAAGCGAGACAAGCACAAAGCCGCGTCAAAGCCCTTGAAAAAATGCAGCATATCGCGGCAGTGCGCGATGCCTCTGCCTTTACATTTCAATTCCGCACCCCACTGCAAGCACCCAACCCCATGATCACTATGGAAGGGGTATCTTGCGGCTACCAAACCCAAGCAGAAGGTCAGAATCCAAAACCTGTCGCCATTGTTGAAGGCGTTAATTTATCGATCCAAAATGGAGAACGCATTGGTCTACTTGGTGCCAATGGCCAAGGCAAATCGACCTTAATTCAGACGTTAGCAGGCACCTTACCTGCGCTAGGCGGTTCTATCAACAGAGGGCGCGGGCTCAAAATTGGCTATTTTGCACAACACCAACTAGATACATTACGCCCTAGCGAATCGCCCCTACAACACTTGACGCGCTTAAGTCCTACCTATGTACGCGACCAGGAGTTACTGGACTTTTTAGGAAGTTTTCAATTTTCCGGCAACATGGCCACCTCTCCCATAGAGCCCCTTTCAGGCGGTGAAAAAGCACGTCTGGCGCTAGCCATTATGCTTTGGCAACGTCCTAATCTCTTATTACTCGATGAGCCTACCAATCACTTGGACTTAGAGACCCGGGATGCACTAACCAATGCCCTTGCACAATTTGAAGGTACGCTGATAGTGGTCTCACATGATCGGCACCTTCTCAATGCGACGACAGATAGCTTCTTACTCGTCGCCAACAAGCGCGCACTTCCTTTTGATGGCGATTTGGAAGACTATCGCCGTATGCTTCTTAAAGAGCCCTCCTCTTCCTCTGCTCCGAAAAAAAGCACAGCTTCTGCCTCCGCTAAAGCGTCTCCAAAACCGTCAGCTCCTACGCGTTCTACTGCTGCACAAGAACGTACGCTTGCTCAGCTTGAGAAAAAAATAGCTGCATTAGGTGAAGAAAAAGCGCGCTTGGAAATCTTTTTTGCTGATCCTAAGCATTACCTTCCTCCACATCCTCCTGAATGGGAAGCTGCTTGCAAACGCCAAACTGAAGTGAATGCAGAGCTAGAGAACCATGAGCAAAAATGGCTGGAGATCCAGGAAAAAATAGAACAGCAAAATAGAAATTAATGCTGATTTTCAAAAAGGCCTCCAGGATTTTTCAGTTTTTTATCGAAGATAATGGCTTAAATAGCCAGCTAGCCTCTAAACTCCTGTAGCCTATTGATTCTATTGCTGTACGCATGCACTCCTATGCACCAAAGCATCACCACTTTTTCTTTCTTTTTTTATGCCTTCCTCTTCGCGTCGCGTCCTCGTCACTTCTGCTCTCCCTTATGCCAACGGGCCCATTCATATTGGCCATCTCGTTGAATATATTCAAACAGATATCTGGGTACGTACTCTCCGTATGCAGGGCCACGAGACTTATTACATCGGAGCAGATGACACACATGGCACCCCCGTCATGCTGCGAGCTGAGCGCGAAGGGTTAACTCCTCAAGCATTAATCGAGCGCATAGGGCGCGAGCACAAACGTGATTTTGATGATTTTGGCGTGAGTTTTGATCACTATGGTTCCACCAACTCTCCCGCAAACAAAACGCTTTCTGAGCGGGTTTACCATGCTTTACGCGAGGCTGGATTCATTGAAACACGCGAGATCGAACAAGCATACGACGCCAGCCGAGAAATGTTTTTGCCGGACCGTTTTATAAAAGGGGGCTGCCCAAAATGTGGTGCTGCGGATCAGTATGGCGACGCCTGTGAAGTATGCGGCTCTACTTACTCACCGATGGATTTAGTAAAACCCTACTCCGTCCTCTCAAACGAGGCGCCTATACGCAAACGCTCTGTACATTACTTCTTCCGCCTATCAGACCCTCGTTGTGAATCGTTTCTACGAGAATGGGTCGCCAAGCTTGCACAACCCGAAGCACTGAATAAAATGCGCGAATGGCTAGGGCCACAAGATGCATCTCACCAGCCAGAGCAACCCTCCGCAGAAGCATCCTCCTCCCGCTCTAAACTCAACGATTGGGATATCTCGCGCGATGCGCCGTATTTCGGCTTTGAAATTCCAGATGCGCCAGGAAAATATTTTTATGTATGGCTAGATGCCCCACTCGGGTACTACGCCAGCTTTAAAGAATTGTGCGAAGCACGTGGTTTAGATTTTGAAGCATGGGTCAAGCCAGACACCACCACTGAGCAATACCACTTTATCGGCAAGGACATTTTATATTTCCACACCTTGTTCTGGCCTGCAATGCTGCAATTTTCAGGGCACCGCACTCCAACCAATGTATTTGCACATGGCTTTTTAACTGTCAACGGCCAAAAAATGTCCAAGTCGCGCGGCACCTTTATTACTGCGCAAAGCTATATCGATGCCGGGCTCAATCCTGAATGGCTACGCTACTACTTAGCTGCCAAACTCAGTCCTTCGTTGGAAGACATCGATCTGAACTGGGAAGATTTCGTTGCACGCGTCAACAGCGATCTAATTGGCAAATATCTCAATATCGCAAGCCGTACAGCGAACTTTATAGTGAAGCACTTTGAGGGGAAAATTGATGATGCGGTAATGCAGCATCCTCTCTTGGTATCCATCCGCGCGGCGATACCGGAAATTGCCGCGCAATATGAAGCACGAGATACTGCACGCGCGATTCGCACTACACTCCGACATGTCGATACGATCAATGCTTTTATCGATGAGCATAAACCATGGGAACAGGCCAAAATAGCCTTCAAGGGAGAAGAGGTACTTACCGACCAGGCACAATCTGAACCTGATCACCGTGCTCTCCATGCCCGCCATCTACACGAAACCTGTAGCATCAGCCTCGAAGCCTTCCGGCTTTTCATACTGGCACTCAAGCCTGTATTGCCCCTACTGGCAGCAAATGCAGAAGCTTTCCTACAAATCTCCCCATTAGTTTGGGCACATGCAGAACAGCCTCTCAATAGCACTCAAACCATACAGCCCTATTCCCATTTGATGACACGCGTTGATCTTAAACGTCTAGCAACGCTATTGGATAGTCCTGCGAAAACATAAAAGTGGGCGTTATTTAGAAAGCCTGCCCTTTCCTATAGCTAGGAGAGGGCGTATTCCAGCCTGATCGAAAAGTACAAAACGTCTTTGCATGAACTAATGTAATGTGGGCACCCCAAGCTCTATAGCCAATCGGGCAATCCCTTCTGAGTCTAGGCCTGTCAATGTTTTAATTTGGTCGCCGCTCATACCCACTTCCAACATTTTCATAGCAACGCCACGTATACCTTCTTCACGTCCTTCTTCACGTCCTTCTTCACGTCCTTCTTCACGTCCTACTTCACGCCCTTCTTCACGCCCTTCTTCACGCCCTTCTTCACGCCCTTCTTTAAGGCCTTCTATTCTGGCTTCTCTTTTGAGAAGCTGACCAAATGTCATTATATGCTCTCCATAATACGGTCCATATTCATCAAAAAACGCAATGAGCTGTCCCTGATCTTTACATTTCCCTGTGTTTAATAAATAGTGAAATATCGCTCGTTCTTTGTCAATCGACAGCGGATATTTTTCTAATAATGGCATCACATCCTGAAGAAGAGGCACCAAGTCCTTCGTTCGGATATGTTTTAGAATCATTTCTAACACTGCCGCTCCCTCGTGCATTTGCAGCTCTTCATCAGGAATACGGCTCAGATCAATAAGCTGTATAGGGCCGAGAAAAATTTCTCGCGCTAACTCAGGCTGCTCAAAGCAATCGAGTATATCTAATGAGTGGGGATAGGAACGGTTTTTGGGCCCATGGTACAAGACTATTGGGATCACAATGGGTAATCGATTACTGCGCTTTTGATCTAAATGTTTTTGCATCGCCGACAGCTGATAGCGCAGCATTCTCAGAGGCATCATGCGATCACCTTTACTTTGATGCTCCAAGATGATGTAAATATAGCCTTTCCCTCTTTTTGCTCGCATGCTGTAAACCATATCAGAGAAACGCTGCTGCATTTTCTCTTCAATAAAAGCACTACTCTCTAGTTGTAATGTAGAGAGATCACAGTATGCAAGCAAGGATGGTGGAAGATGTGCCGCCAGAAAATCACGCACTACCGTGATATCACTAAGCAAGGTTTTAAAGATTCCATCGTGCGGCTGAGAAATCGTACTCATAGATAGCTGGGCAGGTAAATAGGATTGGAGTACTGATCCTATTTCAGCTCAACCCAAGCTGTCTTTCTGCCAAATGGCTAGGCCATTGGCCTTTCGTAAGGCTTGTGTTTAGACACATTCTCCAAACAAAGATGCAAGCTTACGCTGCAATGCTTTGTGTCGCGTCGACTACTAAAGAGAGATTGCATTATGCGCACATATCTTGATTACTAGAATCTGATTCAAGCCTGTATTGGCCAACCAATTTGGCAATCCCATCTTGAAGCGGCGTTTCTGCTTTCCAGTTTAATAATTGGTTTGCAAGTTCAGTATGACCAACGAAGCTAGAAATATCGAAGCTACGGGGATGAGTTTCAATAAATTCGACCTTAGCGAAGCTGGCTTTCTTTGCTAGTTCTGCTAGTTCCCATAAGGTTATAGCTTGCCCACTTGTAAAGTGTACTGTTGGTAAATCTTTATGCCCGTCTTGTAACTTTTTAATTATTTTCATCAAGCCATCAACTACATCGTCAATATACGTAAAATCGAGCGTGATACTTTTCCCCTCAAGCTGCATCGTGCCACCGAATGCAGCGACACGGCAGAAAGCTGGGATGACCCGATCCACGTGATCATCTGTTGATCCATAAACACCTGAAAAACGTACAGTCGCAGTTTGCAAACCGTTTTTTCGATAACCTGTTACCAGGTTTTCAGCAGAGACTTTAGAGCGTGCATAAATATTTAACGGTAATAAATCTGCATCTTCACTAACAGGTAGCGTCATTTGCTGCCCGTAAACCTCACGGCTACTGGCATAAATAATCCACGGTTTGTTATCGGATAGGCTGTTGATTGATTTAAGTACGTTATCTGTTCCTCCTACATTGACTTCCCAGCAAAGCTCAGGATCTTTCTCGCCTGAAACAACTCTGGAAACAGCAGCCAGATGTATAACCCCTACGCATTCTGATGCCAACTTTCTGAGCAAAGAAGAATCGCGTATATCGCCATATTCTTTGTGGTGGATAGGGCAATTAATATCTATTCCCAAAACCTCAATGCCTGATTTTTCTAAACAAGTTTTAAGTGCTTTTCCGATCAGTCCCCTAGATCCGGTAATTAAAATTTTGTCTTTATGCATTGGTTACGCCTCAAGGAATAGGAATAATATATCTTTATTTTTTTGCCAAACTCTTTTTGCTGAATGTAATTTTGAAAAGGCGATTTTTACTAAATATTGGCGTGATTCCTATCAGGTTTATTCATTAAAATTTACCTCTGTTATTTGTCAAAAAAATTCTCCAGATTTAAACAATTGACGAAAAATCCAAAGTGAAAACAAAGTTGACTTCTTTGGTTAAATCAGTGCTTTACCTGACATATGGAGTAAACAATTGCTTTTCAATCCGCTTTAGCTATATTTGGCGGATCACAGTAACAATCTTTATGGCATAACAAAAAAATAAACAAAAAAGGGGCTTTTGGACGATGGATAGCGAATATGTAGTGATTGGAGGCGGCTTTGCTGGTTTGCATTGCGCGAATAGTCTAGCGGATGCGGGTTTTCAGGTGACTATTCTTGAGCGCTCGGACGAATTGATGAATGGCGCTACGCGCCACAACATGGCGAGGATTCACCTTGGTTGGCATTATCCAGGAAGCCTTGAAACTGCACTCGAATGTATACCTGCAGCCTTCGATTTTCTTAAGGATTTTGGCGATGTTTTGCTGCGTCCCAAAAGCGATTCTTTTTCTCTCTCCAAAAATGGCTTATGCGCGCTTGCCGTTGATTCGCTCACGAGTAAAGCTCAGTGGCTGTCAATAGCTGATTCTCTACGTTCTTGTTATGCCAATGAATTTGCGAAATATACGTCTAATTTCGGTTCGCCAGAAGACTTCTATCGAATTCTCGATGAGAAAGAGTGGCGGCATATCTTTAATTCCAAAACGATACAAGTGGTCGCTAATACTCTAGAACATTTTGTCGATCTTCCGCGGCTAAGGGCCAAGGTAATTGGCATAACGCAAAGCCACCCGAACATTTCCGTGCTGACAAATCATGAAGTGATAGAAGGATGCCCTACAATAGAAAATGGCAATGAAGCTGTCGTATTGCATGTGAGAGTGGGGGATGGCTCCATCCGAAAAATTAGGGCCAATCATGTGCTGAATGCCAGTTGGGCCTCACGCAGAAAACTCGACGTAAGCATCGCACGTCATCTCGGCTTGGATGAGCTTGAGAGTGCGACTTACCGGCTGCGGTATATATCAACGGTCAATCTCACAGGAGAGCTAGCCACGTTGCCATCACTCATTACTGTGCATGGCCCATTTTTCTCTTTTACCAACTGCAGGGATGGAACTGGGATGATGATGTATGAGCCCGTATCCACTGCCAATAGTGTGAACACGATACCCAAAGAATGGATGCCAGCGATATCTGGCAATCTGCCGCAATCAGAGCAGGCACATCTGGCTAAATTAATTAGCGATGGCATAAGCCAATTTATGCCGCCCCTGAAAGACGTTGAAACTATCAATATAGCTGCTGGCATTGTTTACCATGCCGGCGATTGTGCTGACATATACGACCCGAAATCAGTTGTTCATCATCGGCTTGGGACTGGCGTCAAAGCTATCGCAGATAACTGGCTTTCAATAGATAGCGGGAAGTTATCCTGGATTCCAAAATATGCAAGACAGGTTGTTGAACGGAGCATATCCAAGGTAAGTGCTGCGCTAACCCCTAGTTGATTTTCTCCCCAAGAGGAGGCACAACTTCCGTAAGGCTTGTGTTTAAACACATTCTCCAAACAAAGATGCAAGCTTACGCTGTAGCACTTCAACGCTTTGTGTCGCATCGACTACTAAATAGCGCTGAGGAACCTGCGCTGCACGCGCCAGATAAGCTGTGCGTATGCGAGAAAAGAACTCTATGGATTCTGATTCAAATTTGTCCATGCTCTGCGCTTTGCCGCTGCCACTTTCATCATTACTTTGAGTAGGATCATGCATGGGATTTTGATTTTCCTGTGCACGGCGAAAAGAGCGTTCGCGGGCAATGTCCACAGATAGATCTAGCAAAATCGTTAAGTCAGGCTGTAGGGCCCCTTGCACCCAATCTTCCAGGATTTTGAGTTTTTCCGCAGGCATACCTCGCCCTCCTCCTTGGTATGCAAAAGTAGCATCAGTAAAACGATCTGACACTACCCAATCACCTTGGGCCAGAGCAGGTTCAATAACGCAGGCTATATGTTCGCGGCGTGCGGCAAACATAAGTAATGCTTCCGTTTCAATATGCATACTGCGATGCAACAGCATATCGCGCAGATTCTCTCCAAGAGGCGTACCGCCGGGCTCACGAGTCACAATCAAACGTTTGCCAACGCCTGCCAAACGCGTGCGCAACTGCTCGCAAAATGCTTTGAGCTGCGTGCTCTTGCCTGCCCCATCAACGCCTTCAAACGTAATAAATTTTCCGCGGGCGCCCGCATGCTCCACATTAAGTTGCATAGCAAAACCCCAAATCTCTATCTAATGGATTTACCCGTCCAGAGGCAAAACGCATAACCGTATTCA
Organism: Mycoavidus cysteinexigens; assembly: GCA_031963225.1. Taxonomy (GTDB): domain Bacteria; phylum Pseudomonadota; class Gammaproteobacteria; order Burkholderiales; family Burkholderiaceae; genus JASSUD01. The sequence goes on along the minus strand of JASSUD010000008.1, from coordinate 37,778 downwards.
TGGCAACTTCCGGATAAATTTATCGACTGCGCGATTATGTTCACTCAAAGTCTTCGAAAACTCGCTCGATCCGTCGCCACGAGAAACAAAATACAGCGCAGGACTATTTGCTGGATGCATAGCAGCTTCCAAAGAAGCCATGCCGGGCAACGCAATCGGCGTAGGAGGTAATCCGCGGCGCGTATAGGTGTTGTAAGCGGTATCCGTACGTAGATTTTTTCTGGTGAGATCACCGGTATAGCTTTTTGCTAATCCGTAAATCACACTAGGATCCGTTTGTAACGGCATACCCACACGCAAACGATTAGTAAACACTGCTGAAACAAAAGGGCGGTCCTGCTCTTGCCCAGTTTCTTTCTCAATAAGCGATGCCATAATCAAAGCCTGGTAAGACGTCTGATAGGGAAGATCTGGCGCGCGTCTGTCCCAAGCAAGTTCCAAGCGCCGCTGCCCGAGTCGATAGGCCCGTTTATATAGCGCTAGGTCGCTGCTGGCTTCATCAAAAAAATAGGTATCGGGGAAAAAAAGCCCTTCAGGGTGAGTTTGGGTTGCATCTATCTCGCGCAGGAGCTGCGCATCGCTCCATGATGCAGTTTGGTGCGTGAGTGTAGGAGACTGATCTATTGCCGCTCGCATCTGGCTAAAAGTCCAGCCTTCAACCACTTTAATTGCATATTGATGCACATCACCCATCACGACTTTTTGCAAAAGGCTATAGGGGCTAATACCCTCAGGCAAGGCATAATTTCCTGCCTTCAGTTGAGCTGACACGCCTAAAACACGCGCCAACCCTTCAAATAAAAGCGGCTGGATCGGAACGCCATTACGTTTGAGCTCATGCACAACACCCTTGAGCGACATACCAGGCTTTATTGTAAAATCTAACGGTGCGCGCGCAAAAGAAAGTGGCGCTGTTGCCCAATGCCACAGCGCGCTCCCTAAAGCTGCACCTACCAATGCAAAACCAATAAAAACAACCGCCACAACGGTCATGCAATGCTTTTTAGAGAGCGACATTACGCACAGAAAAAGTAATAATGAGAGAGAAAAGCTCGCAGCTGCGGCCCACTTTGGATCATATAGATTGTAGGGCATATCCTCAAAGATGGGCCCTTTGGGGTAATTGAGGACATGCCCCAAGATGATGACTCACATCTTACAAAGATGCATTAGAAAAGAAATAGGCATATAACCCATCTATAATACTGCCTACTCTACATTCGACTAGCTATTAGCGCATAATAAAAAGATATATCCAGCACGCCCTACTGGCCCGTGCATTACACGTGGAGCGCCAACAGGTAAAAGGCGCTACTTACAGTCCGATTTTTCCTATTGAAGATCTATGCCTGCTCCTACTCTGCCTCCTACCGATTTCGACGTTACGCAAAACCCAAGCGCATTGACAGGCTATGTACAAAACCTGCATCAATATAGCCTCCTCGAAGTAGGGGGGCGCGATGCGTCCGTTTTTTTACATAGCCAATTGACGCACGATTTTCAGTCCTTGCCCACAAATCGTGCTCGACTTGCTGGGCTATGCTCGACTAAAGGGCGTTTGCTTGCTCATCTCTTGGGATGGAGTATTCCGTCTTCGGCCCATGACACAGCCAGTGCCCTCGCTTCGTCTCCAACACAAGAAGATCAACGCAACATACTATTCTTACTGCCAAGCGATTTAATTTCTGACGTAATACAAACCCTTTCAAAGTTTATTTTGCGTCGTAAAGTCACATTGACTGAAGCCACCCCCAAATTTGCTCTGATCGGGCTTATTGGAGAAAATCCCGCATGGACATCATTGTTTCCAGCACTGCCAACCACGCGCTATGAAGTGGTACACAGTGATGCAGGAACATTGATTTACTTTGGAAACACCCCCATCCAAAACCAGCCTGAATGCGCTGATGCTGCCGCACTGATGCTACCCGCGCGCTACCTTTGGATAGTGCCGCAGCAAACCTTCCAGAGTAAAATAGAAGCGTTGGCGCAGCACAGCCCTCCCCTGTCTTCCGATATCTGGAATTGGTTAACCATTCAAGCAGGTGAACCTCATATTACAGCAACGACCCAAGGGCTATTTGTGCCGCAACGTGCTAATCTCGATTTGTTAGATGGCATCAGTTTCAAAAAAGGGTGTTATCCGGGCCAAGAAGTGGTGGCACGGCTGCAATACCGGGGAGTAACCCGCCATCGCACCGTACTGATCCGCACCACAAAGGCACAGATGGGAGAGGAAATTTTTCACCAAGATCATGCAGCCTCTTCTGGCGACGCATCGACAGAAAATCTATCATCTACCGCAGACGAAGCCACTTCTTGTGGCATAGTCCTTAACGCTGCACCGCACCCGACCCTAATAGATACGGTAGATTGTTTAGCGATGCTTCCGCTCGCTACGTTAAAAAGCGGAACGCTTCATATGGGGCATATAAATGGCCCCCTATTAGCGCGCCTACCATTACCGTATGCATTACCAGAAGAATCTGAGGGGGCCATTTAGGCTTTTTAATACCTCTAAACGCACCCTATTCACCATACATTTGAAAATTAATTCAATAAAATTATAGTAGAAGTTCGAAATAACGGTACGATAATAAAATATTATTTAAAAGTGGCGTCATTATTTTGCGCGCACAACCTACTATCTAAGAGTTTATTATGTTTCAAATTTCTTCCTGCCTTCCTGCAAAATATACTAGCGTGCATTCGCAGTCATTTAATCATACAACTCTCCCTTCTGCCCAATCCACGCAAGCGCTCAAACGTATAGCCGCTATGATCGCAGCTGTCGCAGTTATAAGCGCGGCATACCTGTGCTTTGGTCCTTGGGCAATACCTGCATTGTTTATCGCCGGCACTGTGCTGCATGGAATGAGAGAAGCAGCGGCCAAAGCCAAGTCAAACACCGCACCTTATCAATCAGAAGCGCTTTGGTTAGAGCAAACAGGGCTCCCTGCACAAGCGCAATACGGTCATCAAAATATTACACACCGTACTGTATCAAGCCGTGATGTAGGTTAATCATAATACACTTAATAAATGTATTACTTTTTGGTAGAGAAATTTATAATGTTTCCAATAGTTTCTACACAAAATACCTGTGAAAAACGCCTGACCCCATTTTATTTTACTGATCAAGGCATCGAACTCAGAAATAGAAAATCTTCTGCCCCGTCCGATGAAAATATTTATCCTATCCTTGACGAAAAAAATTTAGTGGAGTTGGCTTCTGCAAATTGCATGGTCGCACCCGCAATAATTGTTGCTATTGCTATTTCCTCTTGTATTACGCTGCTTCAAGATTTCAGCCAATACTGCAACCAGGCACTGAAAAATATAGATTCTCCTCGTAAAATAGCCGAATGCGTTGCAGCCATCTCTGGAATAACGGCATGCATTGCTACGATTATGTTAATCGTAGCAGGCAGCAGCGGACTTGCTATTTCTTCTGCTATAGCTTTATTTTATTTGGCCAACGTTATCGCTGCATTCGGCTCTGTAAAATTTGTAGAACATCAACAACTTCTGAAACTGCTTTCTGATATAAAGAACGAAGACAAAATTCAAGAAATTAGGCAAGGATTACAATCTGCATAGGGTGTGTCCTCCATTGCTCTAACCCATCCTGCTCGAGCCAACTAAAACCTTCTTTTCTTTTTCTGGCTAAATTAACGCGTCTCTTTTCAATCACGCATGCATACTTGTACGGCTTATGAAATTCTTCTTTGACCTTTTCCCTATTTTACTGTTCTTTATTGCCTTTAAGATCTGGGGCATTTTTGTAGCCACTGCTGTTGCAATTGGTGCAGCAGTATTACAGATAGTGTGGGTGCTTACGCGCCGACAGCGCGTTGACCCTATGTTGTGGGTTAATTTAGGCATTATTAGCGTATTTGGTGGAGCCACGCTTTTTTTCCACAATGAGCTTTTTATTAAATGGAAGCCTACGGTACTTTACGCACTACTAGCTGGAACGCTACTGCTATCGAAGTGGTTTTGGAATAAAAATCTCCTCCAAACCATCATGGGTACTAAGCTTTTTCTGCCAACAGAGGCGTGGACCAAACTCAATTTTGCTTGGGCTGGATTTTTTCTGGTATTAGGTGCCTTTAATATCGTTATTGCTTACACCTGCTCTACTCCGACGTGGGTGACTTTCAAGTTATTTGGCAGCACAGTAGGCATGATTATTTTTATAATTGCACAGTCAATATGGCTAGCTAAATACGTGCGCCAAAATCCCGATGGCTTTAAGTAGAAAAACTATGACTCCTGACTCCCGAGCAATGCTTGGCACTGCCATTACAAAGCGCTTAAACGAAGTGTTTACTGAACCAGCATCGTCTTGTGAAGTAGAAGACGACAGCGCACGCCACGCGGGCCATCCTGGAGCCCGCGAAGGCGCACACTTTAATGTTTGCATTATTTCTTCGGCCTTTACAGGCCATTCCAAAATACATCGACATCGTCTCGTTTACGAAGCCCTCGCCGATTACCTAAAAAACGGCCAAATCCACGCACTCTCCATCAAAGCCCACACCCCAGAAGAAGAAAAATCCCTAGCCGCATGATGTATTCGTAGGTTGGTTGAGGCGCGAGCCCCAACGTGCGCACCACCGACTTTTGATTATCGCTTTTGAAACCCATACGCAGGTTTTAGAACGGTAGGTTGGGGTGACGAAGGAACCCCAACACTGAACTGCACCCTAAAAGTTGGACACTGATCCAAATTTTTAGGGTGTTTTTTTATGAGCAAATATACAGAGCAGTTCAAGCTCTCAGTGATCGAGGATTATCTAACGAGTAGCGCTGGATTTATAACGGTGGGTAATCGACATGGAATTGACGCCAGTACAGTGCGTAAGTGGGTAGCAGCGTACCGTGTTCATGGGAAAGCTAGTGTCAAGAAAAAACACAGTAACTACAATGCGCAATTCAAGCTCGATGTTTTGAAGCACATGCGAGAGCATGCACTATCGTATCGACAGACAGCAGCGTATTTTGATATTCGTAATATGAGTATGCTAAGTAACTGGGAACGCCAGTATGATGCGGGAGGAATACAAGCTTTGTCTCATCGCCCCCGAGGACGCCCTAGGAAGATGCGAGATTCCACCAGTCCCCCACCCAAACCTGAAAATAACGAGACGCTCACACGCGAGCAATTGCTGGAAGAGTTAAATTATTTGCGCATGGAGAATGCCTATCTAAAAAAGCTGAGAGCCTTAATTCAAGCGGACGAGCAGGCAGTACAAAACAAAAAACGCAGCTAGTTCTCGAATTAAGGCAACACTACTCCATCTCGGGCTTACTTAAAGTGGCGGGCCTTGCGCGTAGTACTTTTTATTATCAGCAACAGGCATTGCAGGTGAAAGATAAACATACTGAAATGAAAGCCATGATCTGCACCTTATTTGAGCAGCATCAAGGGCGATATGGCTATCGGCGCATCACCCTTGGCATTCGGCAGATGGGCCTTCAAGTCAACCATAAAACAATTCAGCGTCTCATGAGGCAATTACAACTCAAATCACGGGTACGAATCAAAAAATACTGCGCTTATAAAGGTTCATTAGGCCGTATCGCGCCCAATCTTTTGCACAGGCAGTTTAGCGCCCAGCGCCTTAATCAGAAATGGGTAACCGATATTACTGAGTTCAATGTAGCTGGTCAGAAGCTATACCTCTCGCCCGTGATGGACTTATACAATGCAGAGATCATTGCTTATGAGAGCGCTACCAGTCCAGCGTTCCAAATAGTGAGCAGCATGCTTAAAAAAGCCTATACCCGCTTGGGTAACAGCGATAAACCAATAATGCATTCAGATCAGGGATGGCACTATCAAATTCCTGCTTACCGAGCCTTACTTGCTCAAAAAGACATCACTCAAAGCATGTCCCGAAAAGGCAACTGTTTAGATAATGCAGCAATGGAAAGTTTTTTTGGCACCTTAAAATCCGAGTTTTTTTACTTAAATAAATTTCAAAGCATCGATGAATTGCAAGCTGGATTAGATAGTTACATCCATTATTACAATCATGATCGCATTAAGCTTAAGCTAGGAGGATTGAGTCCGGTTCAATTCCGGATTCAAACCGCCTAAAACTTATTTCTAATCTCTAATTTCTTGGCGGTACTTCACCAGAAAAGATAGGCGCCCCTATTTCGTTATCCCTTTTTGACTAGGCTTTCAGCGTATAAAATGCGAAGCCATTGAATTCTTACTCCCAAAATTACTCCCACCCTTGGCCATGACATCTCCCATAAACTCCAGCATCTCTCCTTTATTTTTTCAGATTCAAAACGCACAACGCATGGGTCAACCTTCCGAAAGCGCTGAGTTAAATGAGCCTGACTTATTGATAAAGCCTGCGAAAATGCCACTTACCCTGGAAACGCTTCCTACGGAGCTGTTATCGATAATGATGCGTTATTTAGATGGGTCGTCGCTCAATACAATTCGGCTCGTTAGCTCTACGCTAAATCAAGTTGCCACTGCTATTCCTGTGCCTATTAAAATTACAAAGAGAGATGAGCTTCAGGAGACGCTAATCGCCTTGATCGAGAGTAAAAGAAGAATTTCTACTCTAACGCTTTGCGGAGAAGATTTTAGAGATGAAGATTTACAAAATTTGCCTGCATCGCTACACAGTTTGACTTTAGAATATTGCATCAATATTACCGATGCAGGGCTTGAACATGTAAGTAGACTGACTCAGTTACAGCACCTCAATCTATCCGACTGTTCCCTCATTACTGATATAGGCCTTGGGCATATAAGTAGACTGACTCAGTTACAGTACCTCAATCTATGCAACTGCTCCCTCATTACTGATACAGGCCTTGGGCATGTAAGTAGACTGGTTCAGTTACAGCATCTCAATCTATACGGCTGTTCTCTCATTACTGATACAGGCCTTGGGCATGTAAGTAGACTGGTTCAGTTACAGTATCTCAGTCTATGCCGCTGTTCCCTCATTACTGATACAGGCCTTGGGCATATAAGTAGACTGACTCAGTTACAGCACCTCAATCTACGCAACTGTTCCCTCATTACTGATATAGGCCTTGAACATGTAAGCAGATTGACACAATTGCAGCAGATCGACCTATCACACTGCGACAAAATTACCAATGCAGGCCTTGGGCATATCAGTAGATTGGCACAGTTGCAGCAGCTTAAGTTAAGTACCTGCTATCGTATTACCGATTTAGGTCTTGAGCATATCAGTGGATTGACGCAGTTGCGGGAACTTGACCTACCGAGCTCGCTCATCACCGATACAGGGCTTGGATATGTAAGCAAATTGACACAGTTGCGGCAGTTCTACCTAGTAGGGTCTGACCACATTACTGATACAGGGCTTGAACATATAAGTAAATTGACACAATTGCAGGAGCTCGACCTATCGTATTCTTTGCGCATTACCGATACAGGGCTTGAACATATAAGTAAATTGACACAGCTGCAGGAACTCGACCTATCGGACATATGGACGATTACCGATGCAGGCCTTGAGCATATAAGTAAATTGACTCAGTTGCAGTATCTCAACCTACAATCCTGCGACAATATCACCGATGCAGGCCTTGAACATATAAGTAAATTGACACAGTTGCAGAACCTCAGCCTAGAAACCTGCCGCGGTATCACCGATGCAGGTCTTGCGCTGTTAAGGAGATTGATGCCGCTGCTTGATCTTAGGGGCTGAAGCAAGATTACGGCTGTGAGGCTTTACATATCGTGGCAGCATTTCACCCTCAGCAGCTATTCAAAATAGTGTGTGAGCTTTCCTACTCACACTGCTTCCCCTAGTTATATAGGGGAAGCACATCAATGTCTAAATGACAGAATAAGTTCTCTCAACTTTTTTCCTTAAAGTCCAACTTTATGGGTTCAGTTCACACCTGACCACTGCCTTCTTGAAGGCCTGCTTGCAAATTGCAAAAAGCAAAATTACAAGTTGGTGGTGCGCATTTTGGGGTTCGCGCCTCAACCAGCCTACGCACCTCCTCCATAACACACCGCTACCGATTCCATTCCCCATTCGTTTTTAAGTACCGCTAACAAATCATCCGACGGACATACTTGCCAGTGTGTACCGAGCATAAAATCGGCTGCAGCAATATCTGTACGGTAGTGAATCTGTACGGCAAGACCAGGTTGGCTAGCACCTGGACTAGCTGCTGCCTCTGCCTGACTACTCTTATAAGGCAAAAGCTGTTCTTGCAGTTTTGTGACATCCACATCGCCCTGTAAAGAGAGCTTCAAACAGCGTGCAAAGCGCGTACGTGCTGCCTCTATGGACATGACCTCTTCTGCTACGATGCGTAGACCTCCGGTAAAGCTATCTTGCCTAGCGTGGCCTTGCAACACTAATAATTCATCTTCTTTGAAAAGGGCCCGATTTGCTTCGTATAATTCATTAAAAACCATCACTTCGCACAAACTGCTACCATCATCCAATACCGCAATCAACATTTTTCCGCGTGCGGTCATTTGTGTGCGAACACCCATAATCATGCCCACTAATAGCTTTTGGCGACCTTCGGTTAAACCTGATAGGGGTGTTTTAGCGAAGCAACGGACTTCGTTTTTGTACATATCAAACGGGTGGCCCGATACATAAAAACCTAGTGCTAGCTTTTCTTCTTGTAATCGGCGTTTATCTGACCAAGGAGCTTGCGTTACGCGTGCGCAGATCATATCCACATCCAGCGCGAGGTTACTTGCTTCATCCCCAAATAAAGTAGGTTGAAGCGCATTCACACTAGCTTGTTCCGCTGCCTCTAGCATGAAGGACAGGCTAGCCAACAGATTAGATCGCCCAGTTTGCCCCTCTCTTGATATGCTATCTAACGCACCCGCACGAATCAGTGCTTCCATCGCACGGCGATTCACTATTTTACGATCTACTCGCAGGCAAAAATCCAATGGGCTTTCAAATGGCTGACCTGTGCGTACTCGCACAATCTCTTCAATCGCTGCTTGCCCGCTACCTTTAATAGCGCCTAGGCCATATCGAATAGTTTTAGAAGGCTCACCATTTTCTTCTGCCACGGGTTCAAACCGGTAAGCGGAGTGGTTAATGTCTGGGGGAAGGATGCGCAAGCCCACAGCTAGGCTGTCTTCAAAGAGCACTTTGACTTTATCCGTATCATCCATCGCCAAACTTAAGTTGGCAGCCATAAATGCGGAGAGATGATGCGTTTTGAGCCAAGCGGTTTGATAAGCAAGCAATGCATAAGCTGCTGCATGGGACTTATTAAATCCGTAACCCGCAAACTTTTCCATAAGATCAAAAATCTCATCGGCCTTTTCAGGTCCCAAGTTATTGCGTGCAGCCCCTTCACGGAATATGGCGCGATGCGCAGCCATTTCTTCTACTTTTTTCTTACCCATTGCGCGCCGCAGCAAATCTGCGCCACCTAATGAGTAACCGCCGATGATCTGTGCCATTTGCATCACCTGCTCTTGGTACACCATGATCCCGTAGGTTTCTTTTAAAATAACTTCCACACGAGGATCGGGGTACACCACTTTTTCACGGCCATGCTTACGCGCACAAAAGCTAGGAATAAGATCCATAGGGCCAGGGCGATACAGCGCTACGAGCGCGATAATGTCTTCAAAGCAGTCAGGTTGCGCATCTTTTAACATCCCCTGCATACCACGACTTTCTAACTGGAACACCGCTACGGTATTCGCCGCTTTGAGCAATGCAAAAGTGGCTTTGTCATTGAGTGGAATCTGCTCTAAGGTCCATGTATCCGATTCGGCATGGAGCTGATGTATATAGCGCTGCGCCCAATCTAAAATTGTCAGCGTCGTCAGTCCCAAAAAGTCGAACTTCACCAAGCCCATGGCTTCGACATCATCTTTATCGTACTGGCTGATGATGCCGCTTTCGTCACTTTGCGTATAAAGAGGACAAAAATCGGTGAGCTTGCCTGGAGCAATCAATACTCCTCCGGCATGCATCCCGACATTACGGGTAATGCCTTCGAGTTTTTGGGCCAACTCTAAAAGCTGCTGCACCTCTTCTTCCTGATTGCGGCGCTCCGCAAGCAATGGCTCTTCTTTGAGCGACTCTTCAATAGTGACCAATTTACCGGGTTTAAACGGAATCAGCTTGGCAATACCATCGGTAAAGTTATAGCCTAGATCTAATACACGACCCACATCTCGTATAGCGGCTTTAGCAGCCATCGTGCCAAAAGTGGCAATCTGCGACACAGCCGGCGCACCGTATTTAGTACGCACATACTGAATCACCCGATCGCGGCCTTGTTGACAAAAATCGATATCGAAATCGGGCATGGAAACCCGCTCTGGGTTCAAAAAACGCTCGAACAGCAAGTTATATTGCAAAGGATCGAGGTCTGTAATTCCTAGCGCATACGCCACCAATGAACCGGCCCCTGAACCCCGCCCAGGGCCTACAGGCACTTGGTTATTTTTAGCCCAATTAATAAAGTCTGCCACAATCAGAAAATAGCCCGGAAACCCCATTGAGATAATGGTGTCGCATTCAAACTCTAGGCGCTTGGCATAGACTTCATAATCGGCTTCTTCCAACCGCAAACGTTTTGCAAGTCCTGCCTGCGCCTCAGCACGCAAGTGCGCTTCTAGCGTGATCCCTGCAGGCGTCTCAAAAATAGGCAATTTAGGCTGACCCAACTCGAGCTTTAAATTACAGCGCTGTGCAATCTGCACACTATTTTCTAGCGCAGCTGGAATATCCGCAAACCGCGCGCACATGGCCTCTTGGGTTTGAAAAAACTGCTGCTCTGTAAAACGCTTCTGACGCTTCACATTCGCCAAAATCTCACCCTGTGAAATACACACCCGCGCTTCATGCGCGATAACCTGATCTGCCGTCATAAACTGGATCGGATGCGTAGCCACCACAGGCAATTGGTGCTGCTGCGCGATCTGCAATACCTGTTGGATATAGGCTTCTTCCCCAGGAAACCCTGCACGCTGCACTTCAAGATAAAAAGCATCAGGGAAAATTTTTGCCCAACGCAAAGCGGCATCCGTAGCCATGGCTACGTTACCCGCTGCCAGAGCTTGTCCAATATCCCCTTCTTGACCACCAGAAAGTGCAAGCAACCCAAGTGCTAGCCCTTCTTCTAACCACTCCATCCGGATTTCAGCACGGCCCTGAAATTGATTAGTCAACCAGGCGCGGCTGAGCAACTCACAAATATTTAGATAGCCTTGCAAATTACGCACTAGCAATAACACCCGAGCAGGTCTATCACGCTTTGAGGTCGTAACCCATACATCACACCCGGCAATCGGCTTTACCCGCTGCGCTCGGGCTGCCTGATAAAACTTTACCAACCCAAAAGTATTATTCAAATCCGTCAAGGCCAAAGCCTGCTGCCCATCTGCAACAGCAGCCTGCACAGCGTCATCTAGGCGCACAATGCCATCAACAATAGAATATTCAGAATGCATCCGTAGATGGACAAAGCGGGGGGTAGACATGGGCAGGAGAAGTAAGGTCAAGGAATAGGTCAGGAGGGGGTATTTTATCAATCATTGCGACCAAAGCATTGGCATGATTTAGGTAGAGATGCTGCCAGCCGCGAAACAAAGTGCATATATTGAGAGTATGATGACTGAAACTAAGCAAAATAATAAATAGCAGGAGAAGTGTATGCGGCTATATCCCAGCTCAGTAAGGCATCCATAAGCAGCGCATCATCATGACCGATAACCACGCGCAGCTAGATATCAACCAAGGGTTTTCGCAGAAAATATTAAGATATTTTCTGACCTTTCTTCAGACGGATTTTAAAAAGCAGCAGACACCACGACGCAGAATCCAACTCCAATCTGATGTTGGCCTCAGAATGGGGATGCCGTTACGCAAGTATGCCTCTCTTTATAAAGCTATATGGAAGTTTGTCGCAGATGCGCCAGAAAGAGGGCTGATATTTAAAATTGCTCCTCGCCAATATACGGCGCGCATTAGTCCAACACTGCGAGATCTAATACGTCAGCATATTGATGCCATTGATACCCCTACCCTCACGCGCATTGCCAAGTCGACCATCGAATATGCTACCCAAGAGCGGAGCAAAGCCGTTGAGCATCCTGAGAAGTTTGTAGATTTAATACAAATGCATTTTGTGGAAGAGGTCAACACCCATATCATTCAACCTCTTCTCGCAATGCTTGAAGGGCCTTTTAAAGAAAGCGCTTATTCAGCGATTGAGTCCATACACGATCTGGAGACAGACCTCACCAATATAGTGACATCCCATGTACTCGAGCACCTTAGCACGGCTATAAATACCCTCATCATTTCTGGTGATGTCTCGCCCCTACAGGCTATTTTTGACGAATTCTTTGCAGTGCTTGATATTCGAGCACAAGCACAATCGTTTTTCGATGACTTTGCAACCTCGGATGCCTTTCGAGAAATCCGTGATCTGCAACACTCTCTGCATGCAACAGAAAATCAATCCCTGTATCTCTACCTGTGCGAATGCAGATTCGGCTCTCACGCGTTCCCGCTTTTTTATATCCCGGTTTCTCTGAATTATGATGAGAACAACCATGCGGTTACCTTAGAGTTAGACCTCCGCTTACTAATAAACAAACAAGCTATCGACTGGATTTTGCAGGAACGGCAGAGCGAGTCAACCAGTCTACCCATTTCGCCAGTGGCCGATCGCGTGCTCTATATAAACGGCACACGTTCATTCCTCGATGAAATAGAACCCCTATTTGTAAGGCTCCTCTCCTCGTTGGGCATCCGCATGGATATCGATTTGCGTAACGCTCAGGGAGTACTTCAACAAGCCTCTTCCCCCACGTTGAAAATCTCGAATGCGGCTTATTTTGCTATTTTTGACAAATCCGACGAATCTCTGCTCAACGACTATGAAGAGCTTTTAGCAGCATTTGATGAAGAACAGCAGGGCGCTGCGCGTCTTTTCGATAACATCATTCAAGGCTTTCTCTCCGACAACCCCTTCTCTGTAGCGCCATCAATCGATGCTGCGTGGGAGGTGTTGGATATGTCAGAGCGCTTGATAGCCAATACGCCAATTCCTGTTAACGAAGAACAGAGAAAAATTCTCTCGGCACTAAAAGACCCCAAATGCAATTATGTATCTGTGCAAGGCCCTCCCGGCACGGGCAAGTCGCATACCATTACAGCACTTGCATTCGAGGGCATCCTCAATGGGCAAAGTGTCCTTATTCTCTCTGATAAGACCGAGGCTTTGGATGTGGTGCAGGATAAGCTCGAATCCGTACTGTCTACCGTGCGAAACGGCGATAAAGAATTCCCCAACCCTATCCTGCGTCTAGGACGCTCAGGCAATACATTTAACCGACTCGTATCTGCATCGACCAAAGAAAAAATTAAAACCTATCATCAGGCAGCCACCCGCCATGCACAAACGCTTGAGCATGAAACTGTGCAAACAAGGGTTATGCTGCATGAAAATATCAGTAAGACAGTAGAAGTTTTCTGCGGCATGCGGCTTGACGATCTTAATGCGTTGCATCAGCTCGAAGCAAAAATCAACGCTATACGTCCGGATCTAGTAGCCCAGCTCCAAAAACCCATTGCTTCTAACTCAATCAGCGCGGTCAGAGCTTCGCTAGCCGGCCTTGACCACTCTACTATTAGCTCTGTCCTCGCTACAATCGGTACACAGTCCGGCTGCGCCTCGCTAGCAGCAATCGCTCCAAAGCTATATGCCTGGCAAATCACAGCCAAGTTAGCTGACAGTCTAGGCTTACGGCAGTCACCGACTCTATTTAACGCATTAGAGGCAGAACAGCTGCCTTTATTGCTCGAGTGCATCGCAGAATACGATGCACTACGACTGCCCCTATTGGGTTGGCTTTTTTCCAAAGAAAAATTGCAAGCCATTAATCTACGGCTTGGCTCGATATTGTTGTGCGCCCATACCACTGCTCTGCACACACAATTGGATGATCTCAAACGCGAAGCCAGGATATTAACCCTCCTGAACGAACGCCTAAGCAAGGAAGGCCTAGAAAACCTTATCGGATTCGCTTACCGTTTGATCAAGGAAGGCAAAACATCCATATCGGGTGTACAAGAGCTAGGGTCCCTGGTACAAAATTTTGTGCCGATCATCGCAAAGGGGCCGGCAGAGGCCGATTTGATCTTAGAAACAGAAGCATTGCATGCTTCTGATACGTTATTTGATTTGATCATTCAGGCGAGTCGCTACGCTAGCCTATGGCACGATATTGCAGACCGCATGCAAGCACTGCCAAAAAGTGACTATATCAGCGCCAAAACGAGATTAGAGCAACTCAATACCGCCCGGATGACTAGCGAGATCGACCGGCGCTTTCTTGAATTTGTGGATCAAAAAAAGGCGACGGTCAAAGAAATCAGCGGCATCATTAAGGCCAAACAAAAGTTCCCTGAAAACGAGTTCCACCACCTTTCAGACGCATTTCCAGTCATTATTGCCGGCATACGGGAATATGCAGAATACGTGCCTCTTAAACAGCGATTGTTTGACTTAGTAGTGATCGATGAGGCCAGCCAAGTCTCTGTCGCCCAAGCTCTACCAGCGGTCTTACGCGCCAAAAAAGTCGTCGTCTTTGGCGATGCTAAGCAGTTTTCAAACGTAAAATCTTCACAGGCAAGCAATGCAATCAACACCAGCTATCTGAGCGACATCGAGACCTATTTTAGGGCCAATATCAGCGACACCGCTGCTAAGCTCCAACGTTTAAAGTATTTCAATGTCAAAAAATCTATTCTCGAATTTTTCGATCTCATTAATAATTACCAAATCATGCTCCGGAAACATTTCCGAGGGTACCAAGCATTAATCAGTTTCTCATCAAAGTATTTTTATGATGGGCAATTGCAAGCCATCAAAATCCGCACGCAACCTATTGAGGACATCATCCGCTTTGAGGTGCTGAAATCTGTCCCCGAGAGCCATGCCAAAAACGTCAATCGCACTGAAGCAGAATATATTCTGAAGGAATTGCGCCGTTTAATCGATACGAGCAAAAAACAGACTGTTGGGGTCATCACCCCTTTGCGCGAACAAGTAAAAGTTTTAAATGACGTGCTGTACAGCGACGCCTATGGAGAACGATTCGAATCGGAATTACGACTGAAAATTATGACCTTCGACACCTGCCAAGGTGAGGAAAGGGATTTGATTATTTACAGCATGGTCGCAACGGCCAAGCATGATGTACTCAATTATATATTTCCTGTCGACCTAGAAGAGATGGCCAGTAAAGCAGAGGAAGCACTCAAAGCGCAGCGCCTAAATGTTGGGTTTAGTCGCGGCAAACAGGCATTTTTATTTGTTCTCTCCAAACCTGTCGATCAATTTAAAGGCGCTATCGGCCGCGTTCTGATGCACTACAAGCAGATTGTAGAGCGCGATGCGCACCCAGGGGCACTAAACGCCGATCCCACCTCCCCAATGGAGCGCAAAGTGCTTAACTGGATACGCAACACACCATTCTGGCATCTGAATCAAAAACGCATGGAAGTCATACCGCGGTTTCCGATCGGGGAATATCTAAAACAATTAGATCCCTTTTATGCACATCCAGCTTACCGTGCTGATTTCCTGGTGAGCTACCGCAGCGAGCAAGGTTCGATCAACGTTATTATTGAATATGATGGGTTTGCTGAGCACTTTGTAGAGCAGGGGAAAATCCGAAATGGCAATTTAAACGGATATTACCAACCGCAGGACATTGAGCGTCAAATGATTATTGAATCCTACGGATATAAATTCCTGCGCCTAAACCGCTTCAATTTGGGAGAAGACCCCGTAGCCTTCCTATCAAATCGGCTATATGAATTAGTTGATATAGCCTCTAAAACCAAAGAAGATAGCAGTTCCATAGCCAGCATCAAAGAAGATGCTCTATCCATTGAAATGGGCAGCAAAAAACGCTGCCCAAAATGCGCGCGTATTCAGGATATACAGACATTCTGGGACCCCCAGCTAAAAAACGGCCAGGGTGGGTATGGGCGCCATTGTCTATTATGTAAATCTAGGCCTAAAACCTTGGCCAACAAAAAAAACCGAAAACAGCCGCACGCTCACAATGCATAGCGGTGATCAATATAGTTTTCCATTTTTATTGCCCCCTTATCTTGTGGTTGGTAACGTTTGATCGAACCCTTTTACATAAGCATCTTGGTAGGTTAGTGGTGACGAAAGAACCCCAACATGCATACCATCGCCTTTTTGAATACCTGCGTAACATTAAATAATTAATTTGAAGGCGTAGAGGTAGCATCCTGATACCTAAAAATCGTGCCATTCACTGTCTAATTTAGACTACATATTTATTACGCTCCTAGGCCTGCTACGCTCATTTCTTCAATGAGGATGGAGCCTGTGCTTTTTGAGCCTCGAATAATTTGATCTGCACCTATAGCCACCATATTTTTGAACATCTTTTGCAAAGTGCTAGCAATAGTGATTTCTTCTACAGGATATTGAATTTCGCCATTTTCAACCCAAAATCCTGCTGCTCCGCGAGAATAGTCGCCGGTCACATAGTTGATGCCCTGCCCTATGACTTCGGTCACTAATAACCCTGTATTTAACTTTTTGAGCATGGCCTGAAAATCATCGGAAGGACGCGTTTTGCTGCTGTGCAGAACTAAATTGTGTGAGCCTCCTGCATTACCTGTGGTTTGCATCCCTAATTTACGCGCTGACCAGGAGGATAGGAAATAACCCTGTACCACCCCTTTTTCTATCACTTCCCGCTTGTGGGTGCGCACCCCTTCGCCATCAAATGCAGAGCTTCCTACAGCTCTTGGAAGATGCGGATCTTCAGTTAGTCCGATATGCTGCGTGAAAATTTGTTTACCGAGACAGTCTTTTAAAAAACTCATGTCTCTATACAGTGCTCCACCACTCACAGCTTGGACAAAAGCGCCCATCAACCCTATAGCTAACGGCGCTTCAAAAAGTACTGGACACTTACGGGTACTCAGAGAACGCGAACCTAAGCGAGCCAGTGCACGCTGTGCTGCATAGCTTCCTATAGCTTCGGGTTGGGTAAGATCGGCAGCACGGCATTTGGATGTGTACCAATAATCACGCTGCATAAAGCGTCCTTGACCGGCAATAGGGGCACAGGAGATAGAATGATTGGTATAGGGGTAACCGCCCATAAAGCCATGGCTAGTCGCCAATACAAATTGCGAGTACTCGGTAGAAACTTGGGCACCTTCAGATTGCGAAATACGTGCATCCACATCAAATGCAGCCTGCTCCGCACGTTTGGCAATATCTGCAGCTTGGTCTGGGTTGAGCGCCCAAGGATGATAAAGATCCAGATCCTGTGGAGCATGCTCAAGTAGAGCAGAATCTGCCAAGCCTGCACACGTATCTTCTGCAACAAAGCGTGCCAGGTCATAAGCTGCAGCCACCGTACTGTGGATTGCACGCGACGAAAAATCGGAGGTACTGGCATTACCCTGTCGAATACCTAGTTTTTTGCAGCGTTTTTTATCCCCTTCTGCATCTAGGTATACCGTCACACTGATCGATTTTTCAAGGTTTTTTTCAATAGTGTCAATCTGCCCACAACGTACCCCTACACTTAGTCCACCTCCTTCGGAGATCTGGACGCTGGCCTGCAAAGCGCCTAATTTTTTAGCATAGCGTAAAGTATCTTGCGCCAGCTCTTTCAGTTGGTCTTGGGTATGTGAGAAGCTTGGTACTTTCGAAGCCATGCGGGATGTCTCTCTTTATTTTGTAACGGATAGCGGGATGATAATTATTGGAATCTGCTCTACAATCTATTTACTATGACTGCTCCCTACTCTTTATTTAATTTAGACGATAACGCGTCTTCAGATATCTCCCCCGAAAAAAGACCTCCTAGCAAAACACAGCGCAAAAATGCGATGCATGCGCTACAGGATTTAGGGGACAATCTGTTGAAGTATCTATCGCCTCAAAAACTGGCCAAACTCCCTTTACCGGAAGAGCTGCTCGAAGCATTACGGCAAGCTCGTTCTATCAAAGAACGAGAAGCAAAACGTCGCCACAGCCAGTATATCGGCAAGCTTATGCGTGGATTGGAGCAAGAGCAAACTGATGCGCTACAACGCATATTGGAGCCATTTATTGCACGTAAATATCGGGCTACTACGCGTCGTTAAAATAAGTCTAGGGTGTGTCCTCAATGGTTCCAAAGGGCCCATCACACCCTATAACCACGCTGCAAATCTTAGCATCACCAGCAAAGCCATCCATAAAATCACAGCGCGCCAAACTAGGCTTGCTCCTGATTCAAAAACATAGGGCGTTAAAGCCATACTAGTTTGCGCTTGCTGGGTTTCTATAGCCCCTTCTACTTCCACAACCGCTACATCGTCGGTAAAGCGCACTCCGAGCGCACCTCCAGCAGCAGCTAGCACCGCGTCTTCATTAGAATTTAACCCGTAGATGGCTATATTACGCCAGGCATACAACGCTTGCTCAAAGTTACCCACAAGGGCAAAAGTACATGCAGTTAAACGGGCAGGAATCCAATTCAATACGAAAAATACTTTCCGGCAAAAAGACTCGAACGCACGATTACACAATACGGATACCCCGTTGCGCTCATCCACCAAATACTCTGCAATTCGGTACAGCACCACCCCTACAGGGCCAAATGGAGTCAAAATAGGAATAATCAGCCAGAAAAGCACACCAAATACATGGCGCTGCACGTCCAACAGCCCGTTTGCCATCGTGTGGCGTAATACTTCTTCGAGTGACATATCCGTCGTATCAAGCCCT
This sequence comes from Mycoavidus cysteinexigens, assembly GCA_031963225.1. Taxonomy (GTDB): domain Bacteria; phylum Pseudomonadota; class Gammaproteobacteria; order Burkholderiales; family Burkholderiaceae; genus JASSUD01. The sequence continues at coordinate 18,971 of JASSUD010000008.1, read as the reverse complement.
ATCCATTCTTGAAGGAGCGTGCGTGCTTGCGGCAAATCGTCTTGTCGCAACGCTAGACGGATGGCTGTGAACGGAGCGCTAAACTGCTTAAAGCCCAGCGTGAAATAAACAACCGCGGCACTCCATGCATAAGCAAAAATAAAATGAACACGGTGTAATAACACATACACAAAACCCACGCCCACCATCCAAGGAAGCACCACAGCACACCAAGCAAGCATGCAACGCCACCGCGGTACAGCCGTACTATTTGTGCTGAGTAGATAAGCAGAAGGCTGTGCAATAAATAATCGCTCTACCGCTGTAATTTGACGCTGCAAAAGCCTAACTACTCGATTGTTCAACGGCAATGCGCGCATCTGCTCAGCGATGAGAGCCAACAATACAGAAAAGAAAATCATGCAGCCTCCTAGGCAATGATTAAAGCGCCCACACTGCTTCACCAATCCAACCTGTCATAGCAGGTTCAGGAATACAAAAGATTTCAGGGTATTGAATCCGAGCGAGATATAAGCCATCGGGCATAAAAGTAGGGGCGGCTACACGACGGTCCCGTGCTTTTAGAATATCTTGTATCCAACTCGCAGGCTTTTGCCCTCGGCCAACTACCAGCAGGCTACCTAATACATTGCGGACCATATGATACAAAAACGCGTTTGCCTGGATTCGAAAAAAAATAAAAGACCCACGCTGACTGATATCCAACGCACGTAAATGTTTAACAGGAGAATGGGCCTGGCATTGTGAACCTCGAAAGGTTGAAAAATCATGCTCCCCTATTAAATAGGACGCGGCATCGCGCATAGGCTCAAGCTCCAGTGCTTGAGGAACCCAGCCTGCACGGCCTTCCAAAAAGGGGGAGCGAACGGGTTGCACATACAATGCATAATAGTAAGTGCGTTCCATCGCACTAAAACGTGCATGAAAAGTATCACTCACCGGTTGTGCCCACTGCACAGAGATAGTACGCGGTAAAAAAGCATTCACCCCGCGCACCCAGGAAAATGCACGGCGCGCCAAATGCGTGTCAAAGTGCACAACCTGCCCCAATGCATGCACCCCTGTATCCGTGCGGCCTGCGGCTATTACCCCTGATTTAATCTGCGTGGAGGGTACAAACGGTTCAGAAACAGATGCACTAGTCTTTGTTCCAGAGAAGGCCGTCAAGGCACGCTCTAGCGCATCTTGCACCGTCTGCCCATGCGGTTGAGTTTGCCATCCTGAAAATGCAGCGCCATCATATTGCAGGCCAAGAGCTATGCGCATTCCACTTGCTCCAGATTACGCATCTGTCGCATGCGAGCGTTTTACTTGCCGCGCAGATAAAGCAGTGAGCTGTGCTCGAGCTTCAAGCGCAACGTCTTCGCTATTAGAGCGACTGGCCTCTTCAAGCAAAGTGCGCGCACCCTCTATTTCTCCCAGATCATTATAGGCTTTAGCTAATTCAAGTTTCAAATGGTCGGATGCTGATGCTTTTTCATCTGCAGGCACAGCAAAATGCTCTTCTGGGCTAGACCCTGTCTCCACCACAGCAGAAGACTCTTCCGGGCTAGACCCTGTCTCCACCACAGCAGAAGACTCTTCCGGGCTAGGTCCTGTCTCCACCACAACGGAAGGCTCCACATCAACACTAGCTGGGCGCGGCGCGCTGTTTATAGTCGATTGCGTTGCTTCGTAGGTAAATGCACGAATTACTTTGAATGGACGGTTAGCCGGCTCCTGCTGACTGGATGCCATAACAGGCGATTTATCCTGCTGTTGCGTTTCAGGCAGCTTGGATGCAGACTCACTGAGTGATGATTGCACATCGCTGACGGGCTTTTTCTTTGTTTGTTTAGATTTAGATGCGGGTGGCCGCGTTACTGAAACAGGCTGCGCATCCGTCTTTTTAGATATTTTCGAAGCAGCTGCCACACTTTGTGCGGCAGGCACGGTGGGCTGTTTTTCTTCTAGATCGTCTTGTTTGCGCGGTGTATTTTCAGATACAACTGGTACTGGTGAAGCCGTGTCCACTGGATGTACTTTCTTTTTGCGGCGAACACGCTTAGGTTCGGCAAGTATCGTTACAGGAGGATGTTCATCTAGCCAGGACGCTAGCTCATCAGCCAGTTCATCGATATTTTCGGCAGAAGATGTACTTTGTGCCGCTTCTTTTGAATCTGATTCGGGAAAGAAGTGTGGTTCTTTTACCTCGTGTTCAAACGCATTTTTTGTATCACGCTGTGTCGTGGCCTGGCTCTCGGTAGAAGCTGCGCTTTGCTTGCGTTTAACTCGCCGTCTAGACCAAAAAAAGACGGATCCAACTAAACCCAGCCCTATTACCCCGCCTGCTCCCAACAAGCCCACTTGAAGCGGATCTTGTTTATACATACCACGTACTTGTGCAGCATAGAGCGCAAGTCGAGGCTGCACATTCAACTCAATATAGTTAGAAGTCCATGCCATGCTCTGCGTTGCAGCATGGGCCGTTTTTCTCATAATTTGACCTGCACTTTCTGCAGCTTGGGCACTTTTATCTGTGACGTAGTGCGCTAGATGCTGAGTGCCCCGCACCGTGTTCTGCCACATTAGCCCTGCCCAATGCTGCACAGCAGCTAATCGATCATACCAAGTGGGCGCCGTATTGGTAGGAGTATCTAAAGACGGAGCAAAAGCTGCTTCTATGGAAGCGGGCGCAACCGGATCTTCGGTGTTAGGTCCCTCAGAGAGATCATCAGGAAAATAAAAAGCCAGATCAAATCTTTCGACAAAAAAATCGGGTATGGCATGCCATACCAACATATCTATCGATGCAGTAGGTATAGCAAAAACACCCAAAACATCTGGAGTTGGAATAGATGCTGTAAAACCAGTAGATGGAGCTAAATGAACGGAACTAGACGGAGTAGAAAAAGGCTGAATAGATGCCGCTTTGGTGGCTGGCTGCAAGGGTTTGCGCAGCCAATCCTCCACACGTTGAGTCACTGTATGCCACATTAAAACAGCAGACTGTTGCGCAGCGGCAAGCCCCCACTGCTCTACTCGTTGATTCGCTTTATGCCATAGGGAAACAATATGCTGCTTTGCAGTAGCTAACTGCTCATGCCAAATTAAGGCCGCCTTCTGTTGCGCAGCCGCTAAGCGCGCATGCCATGGTTGAGGAGTATGGGAGGCAGATTCCTCAGAGGATGCAGCAGGAGCAGGAGCTACGTCTTCTAAAGCAGGCTCTACTGCAACATCTGCATTGAGTTCTTTGAGGATTTCAAATGGAACATAAAATGTAGGGGCCCATTTTTCTTTGAAGAAATTGGGCATTACATCTAATATCAAGGCATCAGCTGATGAAACCGAATCGGTCAGTACGCTAGAAGAAGCCGAGGCAAATATAGAAACAGAAGCCGCTGTACTCGCTGATGCCTCCAAACTAGCAAAGCTAGAAAGCGGCGAAGCCCATGCTGAGCTCAACAACGCTATATGCAACAACCCTACACCCTTTAATAATGCCACCGTCCCTTTATATTTTTTTAGGCAAAAACCTAATAGACGCTCGGTGTACGTGCGGGGAGGCTGTTGCTCTGCTGCAGACTGATTACTACATACATCCATAGTTTTACCGTTCATTGTAGGTTGGTGGTGAGGTACGAACCCCAACATGATGACCATTGGCCTTTTGAAACCTGCATATGCACGCTAAAAGCGGTGATTAAAAGCCGGTGGTGTGCATGTTGGGGAACGTTGCTCACCACCAACCTACCGTACATGTAGGTTGGCGGTGAGGTACGAACCCCAACATGATGACCATCGGCCTTTTAAAACCTGCATGTACATGCCAAAAGCGATGCTTAAAAGCCGGTGGTGTGCATGTTGAGGAACGTTGCTCACCACCCACCTACCGCTCTTAAAGAAACATCTTACTCAATATTAGCCAAACGCGCTGCATACCCTATATAAGAGCTTGGGGTAAGTGCTAGCAGACGCTGTTTTGCGTCATCGGGAATAGCCAGTGTTTGGATAAAAGTATGCAAGCCCTCGCGCGTCATTCCTTTTCCGCGTGTCAACGCTTTGAGTTGCTCATAGGCACCTTGAATACGGTAGCGACGCATCACTGTTTGCACCGGCTCAGCGAGTACTTCCCAGCAGGCGTTCAAATCTTCTTCTAAGCGTGGCAGGTTCACTTCAAGTTTATTTAACCCTCGCATGCAACTCTCAAAAGCCAGCAGCGCATAGCCGAAAGCGACTCCCACATTGCGCAGCACCGTAGAATCCGTCAAATCACGCTGCCAGCGAGAAATCGGCAATTTACTCGATAGATGCTGTAAAAGCGCATTGGCCAAGCCCAGATTGCCTTCTGAATTTTCAAAGTCGATAGGGTTTACTTTATGCGGCATCGTGGAAGATCCCACTTCATTCGCCAACGTTTTTTGCTTGAAATAGCCCAGCGAAATATAACCCCAAAGGTCACGATTTAAATCAATCAGTATCGTATTTGCACGAGCGACTGCATCAAAAAGCTCTGCCATCCAATCATGGGGCTCGATCTGGGTGGTATGCGAATTAAAACGCAAACCTAGTGTTTCTTCGATAAAGCGCTTAGCTAGTATTTCCCATTGCACTTCAGGGTACGCTACGTGGTGGGCATTGTAGTTGCCCACCGCGCCATTCATTTTTCCAAGCATATCCACACTAGCAATGCGTGCAATTGCAGACTCAAGACGTACTGCACTATTCATCAGCTCTTTACCCAGCGTCGTAGGGCTAGCACTTTGACCGTGCGTACGTGAGAGCATAGCGTGGTGGGCATGGCTATGGGCCAGTTCTACTAAACGACTATGGATAGCACGGAGTTTGGGTAGCAATACCTGTTCGCGCGCGCCTTTAACCATTAGCGCATAAGCGGTGTTATTAATATCTTCAGAAGTGCAAGCAAAATGGATGAATTCATTCATTTCCCGCAGCTCTGCATGGGGCGCTATTTTTTCTTTTAACCAATACTCAATAGCTTTGACATCATGGTTGGTCTCTTTTTCTAACGCTTTAATGCGCATAGCCGCCGTATCGTCAAACTGCTTGAGTATGTCGATTAAATAGGCTGTAGCGTCATCAGAAAGAGGGGTAATGCCATCCAGGCCAGCGCTGGCTAAAGTAATCAGCCAATGGACCTCCACCTCTACACGATAGCGCATTAAAGCGACTTCAGACAGCCAAGGCCGCAGCGCATGCACTTTATCTGCATACCGGCCATCGAGTGGGGAAAGTGCATCCAACACCCCAAGCTTTGAGGAATGCACGATGTTTGTAGGGCCTGGTACTACTTGCGCGCTTGAAGACATAACTGCTCTGTATCCTTCCAAAATGATATGAACCGAATGCGAATTACGCAGAAGAGTTCTGGAATTTAACAGAAAAAAAGCTTGAAATCGGTTACGAAGTGGTTTGGATCTTTTAAAATTTCATTTGGTAGGCGCCGCACGGCCCCGAAGATAGGCCCTTTTGGGCAATTGAGGACACGCCCTATGATTTTTTATTCTTTTTTGAGATGTATTTATGGACAATATGCGGCTAAATACCGTCAGCAACAAACGCCCCGTTGAGATTTCGAAGATAGCTACCTTGAGGGACATGCTCGCATCCAAGATGCAAGCTATGTTGGAAACTAGCCAAAATAATGCGTCGGAAGAGCAGGCTAGCTTGGATGAAATCACCGCCCTCCTTAGAATCTTGACCCTATACTGCGAAAATGAGGAAACACTAGAGCAGCTTGAGAAGGATATAACGCCTCCTCCAAAAAAAGAACGCACACCATCAGCACACCCCCTGCAGAGAGCACGCACGCACTCAGCAGCCCCTCTTTTAATGGCACGCATCCTTACCCATGACGTCAACATTAGGGATCCCTATCTCAGCGATCCCTATATTCATAGCCCACAGCACCATAATAGGCTCCTTCAAATTAATAAAATGGAGCTAAAAGACGCTCTACTTCGGCAGCAAATTACCTACTTAGAAGCAATAGCTGCAGCGCATAAAAAAATGAAAAATATATTGGGAGATGCTATTACTAATAATGCATAGACGATCTGTATGATCGTAGCTAAAAGCAGGTTTTCAAGAAGACTGTGGCGCGCGTGTTGGGGCTCGCGCCTCAACCAACCTACCACATATTAGGGCGCGTCCTCAATTAATATATCGCTACCCCGCAAGGGATACCTTGTCTTCTGCAAACTCAAGCAATGTCGCGCCATTGCTAGGCGCTATGACAAAACAGCCCGACATTTCCCCTCTGCCATTTACCTTGCCTCTGCTGCCATTTGGCTTAATTGAGGACACGCCCTAAGGTTTTATCTCTAATTTAATTGAAAATCATAAAAATAAGGTTTTCTCCTCGTTAAGTCTCAACATGAAAAATCTTATATTGAGAATAGGTCACGTAGACCTAAAAAGTGCTGTTGATTTAGTGAAATAGCACGCATTAGTTAATTTAGTCTAAAAGGAGATACTGAGATGAAACAAGTCGTGCTTGAATCCAGCTACTCAAGTTATGGCGTCTTTGTAGGCGTACGCTAAACTTAAGTTTAATTTAACGAGCTTGGTGCGGTTCCCACCGCGCCAGGTTTTAATTAATTAGTGAATAAAATGAAAATAGCACTTTGTAGTTCACTCATTGTCTTCCTTAAATGACACCAGAAATTTTTCTGAGAATTGTGAATGGCAAGGCTATCCTTTGGGATTACGTGCGCCATACGCAATTTGAGATCGATGAGCCTCACCTTAAACGGCTGATTGCACTATGCTCAGGTGCGGCTATGACGGAATCAGCCATTGACCAAACACTTCAATCCTCCGGTATATTAAATACGCAGCACCCAGAGGAGTGGGGATGGGACTGCCTATCACGTATCTTTCATCGGGGAACGCAAGTTGGATTAAAACCAGGTGAGCATTTACGTACCGAGGATAATGCGCAGGAATATGTAGATTACTGTGCATCCATTGCGGATAAAGTACCGCCAATTCATCTGGATCGGCCTGGGAAAGTGGTTTCATTGCCAGATGCAGATATAGACAGCCTACGCAATATGACGCTGGCCGATGCTTTGTTTAGACGGCAGACTTGCCGAGCTTTTGATGCAAAAATGCTCGATTTAATGCAAGTTGCAACCGCTCTGTGGGCTACTTTTGGCGCAGTTCACGGTGCTCAACGCCATGACCTTGAGCAGCAGGGCCTGTTACCCATCGGCTACCGGCGCACGTCTCCATCTGGCGGTTCGCTGCAAACCAGCGAAGCTTATCTGGTTGCGCTGCGCGTGCAAGGGTTGCCTCCCGGCATCTACCACTACCGTTCGCACAAACACGAACTGTCCATTATTCAAGATGACTTTGATCCTACGTTGCTAGGGCCTTTATTAGACCGACAAAACTTCGCCAATGATTTAGCGTATGGAGTTTTCATCGTGTCCCGATTCCAAAAGATGTGGTGGAAATATCCGCATTCCAGAGCCTATCGGGTCGCGTTACTTGATATCGGCTGCCTGGTTCAGACATTTCAGCTCGTATGCACTGCGCAAAACATTCAGTCCTGGCCTTCTGGACAGTTCATAGACGAAGAAGTTGACAAACTGCTACGCCTAGATACTGCTTGTGAATCGACAATGTTCTTCGTCGGTGCAGGCCTGGGTTCCGGAGCGGTTGCTCGTCAGTGTCTATCTATTCTTCAATCCGCTTTGAAAACGAGGGGAGGCATTTGATGAGCATGTTTGCTAACTATGCGCACTTAGTATTAGCTGCATAAAACATAGCGTGATCGCTTTGAAGAGATTTAGCTGAGATAGCTTTTATCGATTCCAGATCTGTATTAGTAAGGGAGTGAAGCCGCATTGCAAGAGATGAATCGCAAAGAGCCTGTGTTGAAAAATTATATTTCAGCCAGCAAATTGCTGATATTTATGCCGCTCTTCTATGATCGAATTTGCTTTGCTTATTGGAGATTTATATGAAACTTCCGTCTAATACACGTGTTCTCGTCATTGGTGGTGGTCCAGCCGGATCGACAGCAGCAGCATTTCTAGCCCGCGACGGAATTGATGTGAACCTGGTGGAGCGCGAGACTTTTCCTCGTTATCACATAGGCGAATCCTTATTACCTTCCTGTCTTGAAATCCTCGAATTGCTAGGAGCAAGAGAAATGGTGGAGAGACATGGCTTTCAGCGTAAACCAGGTGCTTGTCTTGAGTGGAAAGGAGAAAGCTGGGAGCTCAAATTTGGAGAATTGCGAGGCAAGCATAAGTACAGCTTTCAGGTTAAACGTGAAGAATTTGACCAAATTTTACTAAAGAACGCAATTAATCATGGGGCAAAAGTTCATGAAGGCATTACAGTCCATAGCTTGGACTTTACCTCTGAAGGAAGGCCATATCGAGCATGGTGCGGCCCACGTGATGGCAGTGAGAAAACTTCTATTGAATTTGATTACTTGATTGACGCATCAGGCCGCGCAGGAATCATGGCAACTCGGTACAAAGAAAGCCGTAAATTTTGCGAGATGTTCAAAAATATTGCTGTGTGGGGCTACTGGGAAGATGTTGAGCGCTTACCAGGCGATAATGCGGGAGCAATTGGTGTTAGCTCAATACCAGACGGTTGGTTATGGGCTATTCCTTTCAGCGATGGGCAGATGAGTGTGGGAATGGTCATGCATAGAAATGCTTTTGATGTGGCAAAAAAGCAGGCCGGAAATGATGTAAGTAAAGTATATAAAGATGCTCTTGCCGCTAGCTCGATGTTGACACGTATAACTGCTTCAGGGCGCTTAGTTACAAATTTAAAGGTAGAGCAAGACTATTCATATACTTGCGACAAGTTTTCTGGTTTAGGTTACCTCATTGCTGGAGATGCAGCGTGCTTTATTGATCCACTTCTTTCCAGTGGGGTGCATCTTGCCATGTACAGCGGCATGTTAGCTGCAGCCTCCTTCGCAAGTGTCATACACGATGGGTTTGCTGAAAAAGAAGTAGCTGATTTTTATCACATGAGCTATAAGCAGGCTTATTTAAGATATACGGTTTTGGTTGCTGCACTTTACGATGCGCGCGGCACGCTTGGTTATTACAGTAAAGCGCAAGCACTTACAAACTATGATGTAGATAAACAAGAAATAAATCGCGCTTTCCTGAATCTGGTGTCAGGTTTGGATGATATTGCAGATGTTGAGCATGCTACGGCCCATTTAATTGGGGAAGTGAAGCTCCGCCTTGATGAAAATATTAAGCTTGGAGCAGAATGCGCGGAGTTGCGAAGAGAAAATAAAATGCCGCAGTTAACTACACTTATCGAGCGTTCAAAAGAGAATACACAGTTTTTTGACGATCTTGTAGGGATGGCTTGCTTATCGCCAAAGAACGCTATAGGAAATCTATATGTATTGACGCAACCATCAGTAAGGCTAGGGCGTGTCCTCAATTAATTGGCTTAATTGCGGACACGCCCTAAGACCACATTAAGGCAGATCTTTTGTTATCTGTACTTCTGGTGACGAAGGGGTTATCTGGCCTAATGTGCTCAGTAAAGAGTGTCGATTTCTTCCCTCTTTACTGAGTATTGCATCGTAATACAACGCATTCGCAAGCACGTTTTTGACATAGGTACGGGTTTCATCAAAGGGAATCGTTTCAATGAATATGGCCCCTTCTAGGGTGCGTGACAAAGCTTCCTGCCATTTTTTTGCCCGGCGTGGGCCTGCGTTATAGCCTGCTGTGGCCAAAACTTCTGAGCCGTCAAACTGTTCATAGAGCATATCCAAGTAGCGTGTGCCTATCTGGGTATTACTCTGAATATCTGCAAGCTTCTCTAATTCAAAACCATCCAACCCAATTTTGCGAACCACGAGTTGAGCGGTGCGAGGCATAACTTGCATCAATCCAACGGCTCCTACCCCTGATTGCGCCTTGGTAAGGAAACGTGACTCCTGCCGAATTAATCCATACACCCAATTCAAATCGACATCGGCATCTTTTGCATTACGTGTGACAATTTCTAGAGAAGGAGTGGGGTAGCGCAACGAAAAATCGTGTTCTCTGCGAGTACGATCCGCTGTATTAACGGCACGGTCGTATAAACCCTGCTGTTTGGCATAATGGGCAGCCGCAACGAGTTGGCGATCACCCATACCTCGTAGCAACCAATTCCATTCCCGACTGCCTTCGAAATACAAGCCTGCTGCATATAAACGTTGTGTTAATGCAAAACCTGTTCGTTGCGACATTGCAGCAACCTCTGCTGGGGTCACTATGGCACGTTCAGGCAAGACCAAAGAGCGCCCAAGCGCTTCCCTAGCTAACAAGCCATAAAAATCGAAGCCCGAAGCAATTTTGGTAAAAAGTGCTTTAGCGCGCGCTTGGTTTTGTGCAGTAGAAGTCGCCAGAGAACTGGCAGACGCATTAGGATTAGTAGCAGTAGCGTTACCGGCTAATGCAACCGATTCGCGCGGCTCTTGCAAAGCCCGTGCCAACCAGTACACCCAGGTTGGCTGTGCTTGAAGTGCGGCAGGCATGGTTTCAATTGCAGCGCGAACCTCTTTCCATGAACCGGCGAATAAAGCGGCGCGCGCGCGCCATTCCATAGAATTATTAGATATATGCGCACCCTTTGTTAGGCTATACCAGTGCAATGCTTCTGGGCAGCGATCTACAGCGCCCCAATGAGCGATGATTAGCCAACCAATAGCTCTTTGATTCGCAGTGAGCTGAGGGGCGAGTGGTGCAAATGCAGTCGCTGCTCCCCTTGGGTTATACCTGGCCATCTGCGTGAGGGCTAATAAAATAAGCTGGGGCCCCATAGCCGTGTTGGGGGCATTCACGGCATTCACCGTGTGAGGAGAATCCGTCAACAAGATTAAAGGACGCAATGCCGCTTCATCTAGCAAATAGCTAGCAGGTGCATCCGCACCCAACGCTTTAGCTATTTCCTTAGCCATACTGTGGCGATTGACTCGGTAAGTCAATCGCATTTGACCCCAGATATCTTGCGCACTAAATTGTTTTTGTTCCGCTAGCAAAGTAATCAGATCGATGCCTGCATTACCATATTGGCGCGGATCAACTAGTAAAGCACGTGCGGCGGCGGCTACATTCTCGCCACGCTGCGCACGTGCCGCTAATGCATATATTTTTACTTTCACGTCATCGCCGAGCGTAAAAAGGCGACGGTGCGCTTCAAAGTTGTCCCAATCTTTTTGTGCACCCAGTACCAGCAAATAATCGTTACGCATCCTGTCTGCTAGTGCACTGCCTGCATAACGCCTCAAAAACCCGCGGACCTTCTGTAAAGTATCTTCTGGAATCTCTTCGCGAACCGATCCTGCTGCATCAAATAGCAAGGGTTTAATGCCAAAATATTCGATATACGCACGTAGAAGAGGGGCAACTTCAACAGTAGTAGCTGGAAAAGAGGAAAGCGCCAAAAGACGGCTTGATAACGGTACAGCCACAGCGTCATCATTGCTCATAGAAGCTTCACGCAACGCCAGCAGGTTTAAATCAAAATCCTGTTGGGCCATTTTCTGAGGATATAGTGCTCCTTCTGGCGTGGTGTTTGACTTCACAACAGGGGGAGCGTCTATCGTGGCTCCCGCTGTTGCACCCGCTGTTGCACCCGTTGGCGCTCCTGCTGGCGCGGCCACGGATGAGTCGAAGGGTAAAGCCGTATTTCTCTGTGCCACACTCTCATTTTGCACACTCTGAATACGCGTATTTCCTTGAGCATTTGCATACACATTAGAGGAAGATACGAAGGAAAATGCAAAAAAGCTGAGCACTCCCACATACACCGCACGCGTCACGCGCGTTGCTTTAGAGGCAAAGGTGGAAGGAGAAAACATGTAAAAATAAGCCCAATTAAATGAAAAACACTCCAAGAGACAAGTCCATGCGTTCCAGCATAGCACGCGAACCTTCGCCTACTACTGTACACAAACCTAAATCCACTTACAGAACTGAGCTCCTAGTCGCACGGAAAAATTACACGATAACCTCTGATCACGACACAGCAATATCAACCCGATTAAGCGAGGTACTAAAACAATATCAACCGCACTGTGTTGGCCTCTACTGGCCGCTACCTGGGGAATTTGATGCGCGCGGCGTGCTCACTCAATGGTTAGCACAATCGGTTTCACATACCGCAGCGCTACCGGTCGTCGCAAATAGAAAAAGCCCTCTAGAATTTTGGAGATGGACACCTGAGAGCAGCTTGATTGTAGGCGATTATGGCATCCCCATTCCAGCTCAGAAGGAGCCTGTATGCCCAGATCTATTACTCATTCCTTGTCTAGGATTTGACAGCACATGCCTGCGGCTAGGCTATGGCGGCGGCTACTACGATCGCACACTCGCTGCATATTCTCCCCGCCCCATCACCATAGGATTAGCCTATGAGTACACCCATCTGCCCACCCTACCTCGCGGACCTCATGATGTGCCATTAGATCTGATTATTAGTGAGGCCGGTTGCTATACATCAGCACAGTGGAAGCAACTTTGCACCGAGCAATCAAAGCTATCAGCTGATGATTATTGACAAGGTGGACTACGTGTCGATGAACCGCGAGCAAGCCAACCTGTTCTTCCAGGTAATCGCCAAGCTGTATGAGAAAAGCAATGTCATCATCACGAGCCATTTACTCTTTAGTCAACCCGATCAATTGCCCAGGACCCGTTGCCATAGCTTTTTCCTCTTCTTCTGGTGAGATTATCCCCGCTTTCGTCTGAACGGTCTTAAAGGCTTCTGTGATCACTTGACTCTGTTCAGCGCTCAGCTCAATCGGTTGCCCAAGGCCCGTTGCTGTATAAAAGTGAAGTTGGTGATCTTGAATATAAAGTGGTGTAATCTGTTTACAGCTAATTGGGAACAATACCTGAGTATAGAGCGCTTCTACCTGATTTTGGTTCAGGTACTCAAGCGAAGTAAACAGCCGAGTCATATTGGAACCTAAGACACTCTCGGCCGCATGCCTGACATTCCAGTCTTTATCCTTCAAGGCGTCGAGCAAGGCCAAGACCGCGGCAATAGACAGCGTACACTGGCTGCATAAGGCGCGGGCAGCCGCCATACTGATATCTTCATCCTCATTCTCATCCTTCAAAATGTCGACCAAGGCCAAGACCGCATCGGCAGACAGCGTACTCTGGTGGCTTAAGGCACTCACAGCCGTATACCTGACTAGCCAATCATCATCCTTCAAGGCGTCGAGCAAGGCCAAGACCGCGTCAGCAGACAGCGTATTCTCGCTGCATAAAGCATTCTCGGCCGCCCTACTGACATCTTCATCCTCATCCTTCAAGACGTCGAGCAAGGCCAAGACCATGTCAGCAGACAGCGTACACTGACAGCCTAAGGCACTCACAGCCGCTTTCCTGACAGCCCAGTCTTTATCCTTCAAGGCATCGAGCAAGGCCAAAACCGCGTCAGCAGACAGCGTACTCTCACTGCCTAAGGCACTCGCAGCCGCCATCCTGACACTCGCCCTCTTACTCTTCAAGGCATTGAGCAAGGCCAAGACCTCAGCGGGAGATAGCGTAATCCCGCCCCAGGCACTCTCAACCGCAGACAAGAGATCATTATCCTTATTCTTCGAGGCCTCGAGCAGGGCCAAGAACGCATCAGCAGACAGCGTACTCTGCCCGCATAAGGCACTCTCGGCCGCAGACCTAACATTCCCGTCTGTATCCTTCAAAGCGTTGAACAAGGCCAAGGCTGCGGCAGCGGACAGCGTGCTCTGGCGGCCTAAGGCACTAGCAGTCGCCCTCCTGACATTCCTGTCTTTATCCTTCAAAGCGTCGAGCAAGGTCAAGACCGCGTCAGCAGACAGCGTACTCTGGCTGCCTAAGGCACGTGCAGCCGCATACCTGACATTCTTATCCTCATCCTTCAAGGCATCGAGCAAGACCAAGATCGCGTCAGCAGACAGCCTACTCTGGCTACCTAAGGCACTCTCAGCCGCAGATTTGACAGTCCAGTCTTCATCCTTCAAGGCGTCGAGCAAGGCCAAGACCGCGGTGGTAGATAGTGTACTCTGGCGGCCTAAGGCACTAGCAGCCACCCTCCTGACATGCTCATCCTCATCCTTCAAAGCCTCGAGCAAGACCGCATCAGCAGCCAGCATACGCTGGCTACCTAAGGCACTCTCGGCCGCAGACCTAACATTCTCATCTTTATCCTTCAAGGCGTCGAGCAAGGCCAAGACCGCGGCAGTAGACAGCATACTCTGGCTACATAAGGCACGCGCAGCCACATACCTGACATGCTTATCATCATTTTTCAAGGCGTCTACCAAGACCAAGACCGCGGCGGCAGACAGTGTACTCTCGCTGCCTAAGGCACTATCGGCTGCCCTCCTGACATTCCCCTCTTTATCCTTCAAAGCGTCAAGCAAGGCCAAGACCGCGTCAGCAGACAGCATACTCTGGTTGCCTAAGGCACTAGCAGCCACCCTCCTGACATACGCATCCTCATTCTTCAAGGCGTTGAGCAAAGCAAAGACCGCATCAGCAGACAGCTTACGCTGGCTGCATAAGGCACGCGCAGCCGCATATCTGACATGCTCATCACCATTCATCAAGGCGTTTAGCAAGGCTAAGACCGCGTCAGCAGACAGCGTACTCTGGTTGCATATGGCGCTCCCAGCTGCATATCTGACATGCTCATCACCGTTCATCAAGGCATAGATCAAGAGCAAGACCGCGTCAGCAGACAGCTTACGCTGACTACATAAGGCACTCTCGGCCGCAGGCCTGACATACCAGGGTTTACCCTGTAAGACGTCAAGCAAGGCAAAGACCGCGTCATCAGATAAAACTGAACGGGCCCCTAGCGTCGCTATCATTTTCTCCTTCTTTGCTGTAGGCCGACTTAAACTCTTTACCAACAGATGTTCTGGAAAAGCCCTCTGACTCCCTAAGAGGCTGTAACCGGTTCCCTCATTTTTTATCTCGAAATCCAGCCACTGCATAAGCGCCGCTTCCAGTTTATCGATCGTGGCTGGCTTCAATTGAAGGCGTGCTTCGTGTAAACACCCCATCATCAACTGCTGATGACACATCCCGATTAGGTCACGGGGGGCCGCATTGAGTAACGTAAAGAAGCGCTCTAGTGCTGTGCCCTTAAGCAACCCGGCCATCATCCACCAGACGATCTCATAACGCGGGTTATATTTGTGTGTCGCGATAAAGGCTTCTAGTTCTTCCACACTAGGTTTCACCCCTAACTGGGTGGCTGTGCCGGCTGTTTGCGCTGGTAGAGACTGCCGATGCGTGTGGGCATGGACTTGGAAATGCCTGACCAGAAATTTAGCTGCGAAGAACTCCTGAAACGTCAAATGCATAAAATGGTAGCTGCGTTGTTCCTCCTTAGCATCATCGGTATGTAAGAATGAGAGTTCTTTGAGGTTCGCTTCCAACGTAATCGGGAGATCGACACCTTCCACCTCAAGCTGCTCAATCAGGCTATCCAAATAAACGGTATCAAATTCGATACGGTTATCCTGTAATCCTGCAAAGGCCAAGGTGCTGAGAAAATCATTTTCGGATTTCACCCATTTCTCGATACGTAGTGCACTTCTCAATGCATTAACCTGGCTCTCGGTTAATAACTCTCCCGCTTCCCGCTTGCCCAAGCGCAGCATATCCTTACGCCATAATTTATTCATCATGGCTTGATATAACGCCACAGCGGTTACAGGGCCCCGAACCGCTTGCTGCGAGCGCTTGATTTCATCCCAACTGAAACAAAACACATCCAGCTGGATCGGCACATTGACCAACTCCTGGAGAAAAGCACTGGCCTGGATAAAGTGCTTGATCTCCTTGGCCTGCGAAGCCGGCATAATGGCCTGATTGTCGAGATACGCCATCACGTTCTCGGGGCTGAAGCCGATTGTCTCCAATTCCAAATCCATTGGATTGGCCTGTTTCAAATCGACATACGGCCGAGACGTGATCAGCACTGCAGGTTGATTGAGTAGCTGATTGAGAAACGCGGCCATTGGTTTTTGCTCATCCCATTCCTGTGCCACTTCATCCCAACCATCGAGTACAAACAGCGTTTTTTCTTTCGCTGGCCCATTGATTTGCGCTTCGAGGGTCTTCGCTAAAGCCCGGCCTTTAGTGCGATGCTGGAAATAGGTTTCATAAAACAACGTCGTCAGATCACAGTTTTGCTTGCCTTTTAACGTACGCAGTGGAATCCACAGCACATAGTCAAAGCGATCTTGCCATTGTCCTTGCTGTGTGTACTCGTAGACAATTTTTTTTGACAAAGTGGTTTTACCAACGCCTGCCCGGCCGCGAATCAAGATCCGTTTCGGGGTTATCGTCTTGTCTTTACTTAATTCTCGGGGATCAAACAATTTCTCGAGCTGCACGAGTTTTTGTGGGTTGGAACGAATCGCCTCCACACTCGGTAGACGATAAAAATAATTGGGCTCCTCTTTCTCTTCGTTAGTCTCTTCCTCTTCCCCCTCTTGAGACTTGTCTTCCTCGCGTATCTTCTCTTTCTCGTGTTCCACAATCGCCAGATTTATATAGCAATGCTCCATCGGCAGAGGGGGACCAGACAGACGTTGGATAGCCAAGCCCTTGGCAGAGTACGATGCCGCTAAAGCCGAGCGAAGCTGATTAGGCTCTATCAACGATTCGCCATTAAGCTGTTTGATTTCACTCAGGATGCTTTCATACGCTTTCTGAACATTCAGCTCCCGTAGATCTGAGCCGTGTTCTTTTTTCAAGGCATTCAGTGCTGCCACACAGGATTGGCTCAAGAATCGATAAAATTCTTCCGATATCAATGTATGCGCATGGTCCTCTCGCAACTTCTGCAAGCAGGACTGATAGATTTTCTCTTCCATCAACGCAATACACCGCTCTTGTTTTACGACAAGACGTTTTAAGAGCTTAAAGAAGCCAATATGCAAGCCTTCATCTTGATACGTCTGTTGCCCCTTCCAGTTGCTAGGCGTGCGCCAAATCGAATCTTCGATGCGAATGGTGGTCGAATCAAGGATAAACTTCGGTAAACATTGCTGAGCCCGACTGTTGAGCAGCAGAGGGATAATGCCGTGCTCGCCTTTTAGATGTGCATAGCGGATTTGCAAAAAGGCTAATTCCGTCAGCACATGATGGAATTCCTTTTCGTTTAAATTCGCATCCACCACCCGTCGTATGGCAGCTTCAACTTGAGCAAAGTCATCCGTGCGCTCAGAGGCTTCCTGATAAGCACGTTGAATCGCCTCGCAAAAGCCTTGATAGTAAGGCGAGTCCATATAGTGACCCAACAGCTCCGACCCACACAGCACCACATGACCTACGGTGCCTGCATGGTTGGGTAACAAGCAGAGTTGGCTGGAAAGAATGTCGTTGGCTTTGGCTGAGTCTTCTGCTGTTGCTGGAAATGGTAAAGCTTGATGACCACTGGCTGAGCGATCAGAGTACAAATTGGAACGTAGGTTCGATAACCATTGAATCACGCGTTGCGAGACTTCCGCATCGGCTTTACCCAGTCGATGATTGTTATGTGCGTAGACCAAAAAAAGATTCGGTGAGCCTTGGCACAAATCTAAATCCTGACACTGTTTCACGATGGTCTCAAAGACCTGCGCGACCCACTGATGTTTTTCCTGTAGACGCGCTTCTGGTACCTGAGGTGATGGGGTAAGGGAAACGCTCACGGGAAAAAAGGCAGAGGGAGGGGCTGAGCTGATTGCATTATTCGCAGAAAAGGACGCATCAGCCGCTGAGGCTGCCGATATGGCTTTATGACCCCAGTATTGTGCTTTTTTATAACTCGCTTGCGCTTTGCTGACTTTCCCCAATTTCTCCAATAGTTGGGCGCGCTCAAAATACACCTCCGCTATGCGTTGCCGCAAAGACTCTTCTTCTGCAGTTTGAGGAGTACGGGCTCGGCTGACAGCATCTTTCACCTCTGTTAATGGCAGAATCTGTTGCGCATCTGCGAGATGTTTAAAGGCGACTTTGGCCTGATCATAAAAGAATAAGGCCATCTCAACATTCTGCGTTTCCTGGCTCAAGCTCGCTTGATATAGCGCACTTTGCGCTGCAGCCTGCGCTTGATTGATGATAGGAGAAGCAGCAGCACGGCCTAACATAGTCTATTTTCCTTATTCATTGTCTACCTTGCTAAGGCGCGCAGAAAGCAACGCGCCTAACAATGCTTAGGCATACAAAGCTTATTTATCCAAATTTCAGCATTTTACGATTTTTGCTAAATTCGGTCATATGAATAAGAACTGGATATGGAAACATCACCCCTTCAACCTATGCTCTAAAGCTTAAGTTGAAGGCTGCCGTATTTCAGAAAAACCCACTTGATGATGCAACGCAGTAAAACCCTGCTATGAAACCTCGAGCTGGGAGAAAATCTGCACCTTACAAGGGCATACCAGCTCTGTTTTTAGCGTGGTGTATTCGCTCAGCGGTCAGCAGATCGCCTCGGGCAGTGGGGATGAGACAGTGCAGCTGTGGGACGCGCACAGCGGGGAGGCCGGCCACACCTTACACGGGCATACCGCCTCTGTTTTTAGCGTGGTGTATTCGCCCAGCGGTCAGCAGATCGCCTCGGGCAGTTATGACAAGACGGTGCGGCTGTGGGACGTAGCCTCGGGTCAGTGTTTAGCGGTGGTGCACGGTTTTCAGGGAGGCATTAATAGCCTTGCCTGGAAAGAGATATCTAATAGCACCTATTTGATTACCGGCTGTAAAGATAAATCGGTTCGCGCATGGCAGGTCATCGAAGAGGAGGGGCGCTATCAAGTACAGCTATCTTGGAGTACAGCACATGACAGGCTGATGTTGACAAACACCACCATTCAAGATGTGCGAAGCTTAAGCCAGGTGAATAAGAAGCTCTTACAGCAACGCGGAGCTGTTGTAGAGGTTGCGGTAGGGACGGCGGTTACCCGTCGCCCCCCGCACAGATCCGTACTTGCG
>JASSUD010000074.1:0-11756 GCA_031963225.1 Mycoavidus cysteinexigens | reverse complement strand
TGATTCGTTACAATATCTTCGAGCTTGCCATCGTGTTTCAGCGCTTCTGGCGAGCCGGAATACTTTTTCCCCATCGGGGTTTGATCTGAATACAGATTAACTTGGATTTTAGATAGCTTGTTGATGAAATATTTAGAGGTAGTAGCCTCAGCCCGTCCGTGAACAGCATTGTCATGGGCATACACCAAAAACAGGCTAGGTTTATTGGACACCTCTAAAGAGCTCAGCGTTAATAGGGCTTTTTCAAACAGGTAATCGACCAGCTCGCTTTTTTGCTGGGCAGACAGGGAGGCAGAGGGGGCTGTCTGAGTCAACGACGACGCATTATTTACAGAAAACCCAGCGGCAGGAAAAATAGATGCAGGATGCTTTTCCTCATAGCCCCAAGCTTGGGCTTTTTTATAGCTCGCTTGCGCTTTATCGAATTTGCCCAATTTTTCCAAGAGTTCAGCGCGCTCAAAATAGACTTCCGCGATGCGCTGCCGCAATACGTCTTCTTCGGCTGTTTGAGGCGTACGTGCTTGGAGCAATGCGCTTTTCACTTTCGATAACGAAGGAACCAATTGGCGCGTATCTGCGATATCTTTGAAAGCGACTTTTGCCTGACCATACAAAAATAAGGCCATATTGAACTGCTGCGCCACCTTGTGCAGGCGCGCCTGATCCAGATAGCTTTGTGCTAACACTTGCATTTGGCTGCTTAGCAGAGTTTGGGAAATAGCATTACCCAGCATCCTCCGTTCCTTATATTTATTTCATATTGGATTTTATAAAAGCATTTGGATGCTTTTGACTTAAACTGCGAAATGTCAATAGACTTCTTTCGAAACTGAGTATGGTAGGTTGGTGGTGGGCAACTTCCCCTAACATGCGTACCGCTGACTTTTAATTTTTGCTTTTAGATAATTACATGCTGGTTATCAAAGACGCAATGGCGTGCATGTTGGGGTTCCTTCGTCACCACCAACCTACCGGAATAATGCCGCCACAAGGTTTCGAAAGAAATCTAATGCAATATTTGGGTTTGTTCTGATTGCAATCTTTGGAGCGCTGTAATGCAATAATTAATCCAATTCCAACAGAATATATAACAAGTGTGCGGGAATAAAATTAAGGTTGAAAATAAGCGTACACAGTTATGCAAAAAGGTATTTGCATAACTGTTCTTTGCTTTAATTTCTGCACCATTTTTCATTAAAAATTGTGTGAGCCATAATCCTTGCTCGGGAGGCAAATAAGCTACTCGGCGTAAAATATTACTTACATAAGGCTTCAATGCAGTATAAAAAGGCGCGTTTTCTGGGATGCCATTTTCTATGCCCATTTGTGCGACATACACCAAAATCTCAAGCTGTTTAACCATCATTTGATGGAATGGTGTGTTGTTAGATGATTCGCAGAAAAAAAAGGTACTAACAATACGGCCCAGCACTTCTGTAACGGTTTCTCTGTAATAGCTTGTATCTAGCTTCACTCCTTTTCGAAGCAGCATCTTCACTATGTCAAGACTGCCGGCCTCAGCCGCTATATGGAGAAATCCATCATCTAGATTCACATCTTTATTTTTATCGCACTTATCAAGCAAATAGTGGGCCATTTCAATATCGCCCCGGCATGCAATATGTTTTAAAGCTCTTTTGTAGGATCGTGCTTCCCAATTAATATTATGCTTTAGGGGGTATTCAAATATAGCCTTAAAAATATCTATATTTCTATATTTTGCAGCTTCTTCTAATAAATCTGTTGTCTCAATTTGAGTGGGAAACCAACGTAGACAGGCAAGCGTGCGAGCATGATGCACTTGTAGCCATGATAAAAATTGTTTCTCAGCTTCTTCACCTAACCCAGCATCAAAAGCGTACAGCCAGCCTTTTTTTAAAAGGCCGCCACGATGAAGGTCTGCAACCTCCATCTTCTTTGTGTTTTCCTGAAGTAAATTCAATCCATCAAAAATCTGTTTAAACGTTTTACGGCCATAAGTTTGTGCATCCTCTACCAATGCACGAAATTCCAAGGGTGTGGAAACGTAATGCGGGAAAAGCCAGGGGAATTGCAAGCACAAAGCAGGCCAGGCCTCCAACATTACTCCCCCCTGGCGGCGCATGGTGAGTAGTACTACTTCATGAGGGAGCAAATGCGATAAAGCAAGGGAGAAAATCTGGCGAACTAATTCTTCGGGTAACTTATTTAAAAAATCGTGCAAACAATCGTCACACGCTGGCACATAGGCTTTAGTAGATGAAACCGCCGTTACCTTTTTTTGAACCAAAGCGCCCTGTGCAGCAGAATGCCTTGGAGCATTACAGTAGATGGAATCGAGCATAATTTGTAATTCGTTTAGAGGCTACGGAGGTCAACGAACCATATTCTCTGCTTTTTGGTAGAGAGGTCTCCATACCATTCGATTGAGCAAGGTGACAAAAAGAACCATCGTTAAAATCCCCAAAATCAGATGAGGATAATCTCCTGCTTGGGTTTTTTGTGTGATGTATGCACCAAGGCCATGCGCGAAGAGTTGCGTATCACCCCAGTCAACGGCCTCTGAGACGATGCTTGCATTCCAAGCGCCCCCTGAGGCGGTGATGGCGCCGGTCACATAATAGGGAAAAATGCCGGGTAGCATGACTTGTTTCCACCATTGCTTGCCACGTATTTGGAAATTTGCAGCCGCTTCTCGAAAGTCGTTTGGGAAAGCCATAGTGCCGGCGATCACATTAAATAGGATATACCACTGCGCACCTAAAATAATGAGAGGGGAGAGCCAAATATCTGCATTAAGATGAAAGCGCACTACCAGCACTACAAAAATAGGAAAGAGCAAATTCGCTGGGAAAGCTGCTAGAAATTGTACAAGCGGCTGCGCCAACCTGGATAGCCCAGGACGCAAACCAATCCAGACCCCTAAAGGTACCCAGATTAATGAAGCTAGAAGAATCAAGACAAAAACGCGTATTAACGTAATAGAGCCTAAAAATAGCACTTCACCAATATCGTGCCAGGTGATGGTGGAGGGTAACGTGAGCTGCCCCGACCCGAGTAAATATCCAAGCCCCAAAGTTGCCAAAATCGCCAAACTGAAACTCAGCACTTTTTGCAGTTTCTTTGCAGGGGAATGCATTTGAATACGATCCCATGCGGAGAAAGACCGATTACCTCCCACTGCCGGGCGATCTGCCTGACGTATATGCGAATACGCTTGTTTAGCCAGGTCTGGAATGTGCAACACACGAGAAGACCATTTCTGGAAATAGGCTGGCTGGCGCAGAGGTAAGCGTGCCAAGACTTTAAAAAGCGTGCTGATTGGGATGCACAAACGGCGCATAAGCCGAGTGTGATGGATTAAATTCAGCACCCATGACTGAGGTACGTCCTCGGTACCTGTGGTCTCTAGGCGAAACTTATCGCCCCATGCCACTAAAGGACGAAATAAAAATTGGTCATACGCCACAATAACTATCACCATAGCCAGCACTACCCAGCCTACTGCAGTGAGGTTTTTTTGTGCGATAGCTTGGGCGAGGTAAGCACCGATACCGGGAAGTTGGATGGTATGTGAGCCAATCGTGATGGCTTCAGAGGCGACGATAAAAAACCAGGCTCCAGACATGGACATCATCATATTCCAGATAAGCCCGGGCATAGCAAATGGAACATCGAGTTTCCAAAAGCGCTGCCATGCACTTAAATGAAAGCTGCGGGCTACTTCTTCCAGATCTTGTGGCAAGGTCCTTAAGGAGTGGTAAAAGCTAAAGGTCATATTCCAGGCTTGCGCAGTAAAAATCGCAAAGATGGCTGCGCTTTCTGCCCCTGCTACTCGACCTGGAAACAAAGCCAAAAAGAAGACCAGCGTAAAAGAGAGATACCCAAGAACCGGGACCGATTGCAAAATATCCAATAAAGGAACTAGCACTTTCCCGGCCCATTTGCTCTTTGCGGCTAAGGTTCCGTAAGTCAGCGTAAAAAGCAGAGCCAGGACCATGCCTGCAAATAAGCGCAAAGTGGTGCGCAAGGCGTAGCCGGGTAAAGCCGCAGGATTGAGCGAAATGGGTTCTGCCTGCAAGCTTTGCAAAGGAGCAAAGCCTTGATGCACGCCATTCGCAAGTACAAAGGCTATTGCTGTGATGAAAGCAAAAGCCAGCACATCCCAACGATTAGGCAACAGGCGTTCGACCCAGGCGCGCGATATCCAAAGCATGAGCCGCTGTGGCATACGTATCTCCTATGAATGATATTGTAATAGTCGGGCCATATAGCGTGCCATCAAATCTATTTCCAGATTCACTTTATCGCCTGCTTGGAGCCATTTCAGCGTAGTGTGCGCAAGCGTATGGGGAATGAGATTGATCGAGCAGTGTGTGATCTTGCCCTCATCTTTTACTTGATTAACCGTTAAGCTTACACCATTCACCGTCAACGAGCCTTTGGCCGCTACATATCCTGCTATGTCAACAGGTATACGCAAGCGCAATGTTTGCGATTCTCCACAGGGCAATATATCGATAACCTCACCAACACCATCGACATGTCCACTAACCCAATGCCCACCTAAGCGGTCTCCTACTCGGAGTGCGGGTTCTATATTCACTTCTCCCAGCCTATTAAGCCCTACTGTGCAGTCCAAACTCTCCAACGAGACATCTACGGCAAAACGTACACGCTGCTCAGCTGCAGCATGCAAAGTAGGTGCAGGCTCGGTAAAGAGAGATTGAATATCTATTACCGTCATGCATGCGCCCTGCACCGCAATGCTATCGCCAGGCTTTACATCACTCAATATAGAGTAAGGCGCTTCGATAACCACGCGCACCCCTCCTCCAGATTGTGATTCCGACACCTGGGTAATTTCACCCAATGCACTGACTATGCCAGTAAACATGTAGACCAAGCCTTTTTAGAAAAAAGCCAGAATTATATCCCTGGCTCGCCGGCTGGCTTTATACTTTATATATCCCCAAAAAATGTACCTGCCATTAGGGCAGGTCCTCAATTACCCGCTCACTCTTTCCAGGTCCTCTAGATGTCGCTTAAAAATGAAAGGCTTTTCGAACGTGCTCAAAAAACAATGCCAGGAGGCGTGAACTCACCTGTACGGTCTTTTCAGGCTGTAGGAGGAACGCCTCGCTTTGTAGAAAAAGCACAAGGTGCTTTTTTTGAAGATGCGAATGGGGATCGCTATGTGGATTACATTGGGTCTTGGGGTGCGTTAATTCTTGGGCACCGCGCACCCTGTGTAATGGAAGCATTGCAAGAAGCATTGGCTTGTGGAACCAGCTTTGGAGCGCCCACTGAAGCCGAAATTGAAATTGCAGAAGAAGTCGTTAAATTAATGCCTTCTATAGAGCAAATCCGCCTGGTATCTAGCGGAACAGAAGCCACTATGAGCGCATTGCGCCTAGCACGTGGCTTTACTGGCCGTGATCTCGTCATAAAATTTGAAGGGGGCTACCACGGCCATGCAGATCATCTATTGGTCAAAGCAGGCTCAGGATTGCTAACCGGTGGAAAACCTAGCTCAGCAGGCGTGCCCCAAGCTAGCACCCAACATACGCTAGTACTGAACTACAATAATCCACAACATATTATTGATACGTTTAAAAAGCATGGCGATGATATTGCCGCAGTGATCGTAGAACCGATTGCTGGAAATATGAATATGATTCGGGGGACAGCTGAATTCTTAACCACGTTACGCAGCCAGTGCACTCAATATGGCGCCTTACTCATTTTTGATGAAGTGATGAGTGGCTTCCGGGTGGCGCTAGGGGGTGCGCAATCGATCTATAACATTACGCCAGACCTAACTTGCCTTGGAAAAATTATCGGCGCGGGGTTGCCACTGGCGGCATTTGGCGGACGACGCGATGTGATGGCACACTTAGCTCCTTTGGGGTCGGTGTATCAAGCAGGCACGCTCTCTGGGAATTTACTCGCTGTACGCGCAGGGCTTGCAGCACTCAAGCATATTCAGCAACCTGGCTTTTATGCGCGCCTTGATGCGCTTACCGAAACCCTCTTACAAAGCTTGGTTACAGCAGCCAAAGATAACGGAATCCCTTTTTCAGCAGATCATGTGGGCAGTATGTTTGGCCTCTACTTTAGTGAGCACGTACCTACTTCCTTTACAGAACTCGCGCATATGAATATAGATAGGTTCAACGCCTTCTTTCACCATATGCTAGGCGAAGGGGTGTATTTTGCGCCCTCTGCTTATGAATCTGGTTTTGTGTCAGCGGCCCATGAAGGTGCAGCGCTAGACATTACACAACGCGCTGCGCAGCGTACCTTCGCAGCACTTGCTGCTTGAGTGCAGCAACCATGCTCTCAAATAACGCCTCGCTCTATATGCAGCTTGCGCTGGAAAATGCTGCGCGCGGCTTGTATACCACCACACCCAACCCACGCGTGGGTTGTGTGCTGGTCAAAGCGGACCAAATTATAGGGCAGGGACACACCCAACCTGCCGGCCAAAATCACGCTGAGATTCAAGCGATCCAACATGCGCGAGCGCAAGGGCATGACCCTCGAGGCGCAACGGCTTACATTACTTTAGAACCATGCAGTCATATAGGTCGCACCCCTGCTTGTTCCCAAGCGTTGATTGATGCAGGCATAGAAAGCGTAGTCGCAGCAATGGAAGATCCCAATCCATTAGTACAAGGCCAAGGCTTGGCTATGTTACGTCGCGCAGGGCTTTTTGTGCACTGCGGGCTTTTAGAAGAGCAAGCGCGCGAACTGAACCTTGGTTTTATCTCGCGTATGACGCTGCAGCGACCTTGGGTGCGTCTTAAGATAGCAGCCAGTTTGGATGGAAAAACTGCTCTGCCGCATGGAGAGAGCCAATGGATTACAGGCTCTGCTGCGCGCGCAGATGGCCATGCTTGGCGCGCACGGGCCTGCGCACTGCTAACGGGTATAGGTACGGTAAAGCAAGATGACCCACAATTTACCGTGCGTGAAGTGGCTACTCCACGCCAGCCACAAAAAATAGTGATAGACCCTAGGCTAGAAATACCCTTAACGGCTCGTTTACTGCATCAAGAACCAAACGCCCTTACCAACATACTCATTGTATGTGGCTCTCCCACGCTTTTTGACACGCCCAAAGCACACGCCCTACATCGTGCAGGGGTGGAAATGATTGCTTATCAAAACACGATATCGGTTAGAAAGAGCGCATCTAACCAGTTGCATAAAAATAAAGAAATAGAAGAACGTCCTTCTGAGGATCCAATACCCGGCGAATGGGTCAGCTTTGACGCGCATTCCAACACATCTAATGCAAACGCCTTATTGCAACCCAATAACCAACTTGCATCGCACATTTCGCTACCCTCTCTTTTAAAAGAATTAGCTGTACGCGGCATTAATGAATTGCATGTAGAGGCAGGCGCACGTTTACATGGCGCTTTTTGGCAAGCGGGTTGTGTAGATGAATTACTTTTATATATTGCCCCCACTATTTTGCATGAAGGCCGGGGACTATTTGACCTTCCTGGCCTCCCTACCCTGCCTAGCAGACCACACTTAGTTTTTCATAATGTAACTAGCTTGGGACCTGATTTACGAATCATTGCGCGCACGGTAGATACTTTGGGGAAAATATAAATAGACTATAAAAGTCCAATATATATATATAAATATATCCCCTTACACCGATTGCTTATTATTTTATTTATTGGTATTACGCAGGTATTCAAAAAGACGGTGGTATGCATGTTGGGGTTCGTGCCTCACCCCAACCTACCAAGATGCATATGTAAAAGGGCTTTAGAAACCTCTACCAACCAAAAGCACGGTAGGTTGGTGGTGACGAAGGAACCCCAACATGCACACCACCGTCTTTTTGAATACCTGCATAAAATCAATAAATAAAAGTGATGTCATTACACCATTTCTAAGAGAAGAGACATGATGAGCCTATTGCAAGAATTTAAAAAATTTATAGTGCGCGGCAATGTGATGGATTTGGCGGTGGGGGTAATTGTTGGCGGCGCTTTTTCTACTATTGTCAATTCGGTTGTCAGAGATTTAGTTATGCCTATTGTGGGGCTGGCAACAGGCGGGATTAATTTTTCACAAAAATTCATTCGACTTGGGCATATACCTGCCGACTTTAAAGGAAGCCCCCTTTCTTATAATGATTTACAAAATGCTGGGGTCGCTGTTTTTGGTTACGGTAATTTTATTACTGTTTTGCTCAACTTCTTTATTCTTGCAGTTATTATTTTCTTTATGGTGAAACTGATCAATACCCTGCGCGAGCAACTTGATTTAAAATCTGAGTCTGCTACGCCCACTACTCCGGAAGATATTGTATTGTTGCGCGAAATTCGGGATGCGCTGCACAAAAAATAATGCTATGAATGACTGAAAATATATTAAAAAAGCCACCCCCGACCATAGGGGTGGCTTTTTTAATATGTGCTTGAGCTGGCCGCATCATGCTGGTTAGCTTAAAATAAGCGTTCGCTAAGCAATTTCGTCTTTTTATCAGGAGCAAGAAATATGGGGTTTCTCAACGGCAAACGCATCGTTATTACCGGCGTTTTATCTAAGCACTCTATTGCTTACGGCATAGCCACTGCGTGCAAACGCGAGGGGGCAGCACTCGCTTTTACCTATGCTGATGAACGCTTTAAGGAGCGTATTACCGAATTTGCGCAACATTTTGAGAGCGACATAGTCTTGCCTTGCAATGTAGAAGACGATGCACAAATCGATGGCCTTACCGATCGGCTCCTAGCTCACTGGGACAGTCTAGATGGTCTGGTGCACTCCATTGGATTTGCTCCTCGAGAAGCCATCATGGGTGACTTTTTAGATGGATTATCGCGCGAGAATTTTCGTATTGCACACGATATTTCTGCTTATAGTTTTCCGGCTTTAGCTAAAGCCCTCTCCCCTTTGTACCAGCCTAATGCTTCTTTGTTGACGCTGACCTATCTAGGCTCCGAGAAAGTAGTGCCCAATTACAATACGATGGGTCTGGCTAAAGCCTCTTTAGAAGCCAGTGTTCGCTACCTTGCTCACGCACTAGGCCCTAAAGGCGTTCGAGTGAATGGCATCTCCGCGGGCCCGATTAAAACTTTGGCAGCTAGCGGCATCAAAGACTTTAGAGAAATCCTCGATCACGTCGAAAAGAACTCCCCTCTTCAACGCAATGTCACCGCAGAAGAAGTAGGCAATGCCGCTGCATTCTTATTGAGCCAGTTAGCCAGTGCAATCACTGCAGAAATTGTGCACGTTGATGCAGGTTTTAGCACCGTAATCGGCGGCTTCAAAAAATAATTTAATTTTGAAATCCCTATAGAACGGTAGGTTGGTGGTGGGCAACGTTCCCCAACATGCGTACCACATACCTTTAATCCTCGCTTTTGAGATGCATATGCAGGTTTTAAAGGGATAGTGGTACGCATGTTGGGGAACGTTGCCCACCACCAACCTACCAACTTACATTGCGCGACGGTATTTAAGCTACGAAATAGGGCTAGGAACAGGAGAAGGCAGGAAATTCATAATCTTGCCTGACCCGCTATTACTAGGTTTATTCAAAGACGGCACATCGCTTTTTGTCTCTTTAGGCACGGAACCTGCTTCTGCACTCGCAGGAGTTGATGACGCTGGAATAAAATCGGATTCTCGAATAGAAACAGGCTTTGCTTCTTCGGGCGCAGCCGCTACTACTTTTGCATCCGTTGAATCTGTAGTTGCGACAGAAGGTTTAATTACATCCACTGGCGCCGGAGCCTGGGGAGTATCTTGAGCCAATACCTTGCTTGAAGCATTCGAAGAACGTGCAGTGGCAGGGCCTGAAGATTCAGAAGTAACAACAGGGCTTGCAGCAACTGAATCCTCATCAGGTTGCGAAATAATGGTCGATGCCTCAGGTTGGCCAGAAGACCATATTGTGGTTGAAACGGCTGCCGTTGCTGCATTATTTTGTGTGCCTGCAGAAGTATCCAAACCACTGCTATTGAACGAATTTCCCTTCGAAACCTGCTTCTCTGGAGCTACAGGAACAGGAAGTATTACTTGGCTAGCATTCGCTCCAGCACTACTCGGACTAGACGTAGTAGAGATCACGGCTGTAGATGCTGAAGAGGTAGCTGAATCTACTGCGGGGACGGTACTTACCTCTGTCATGGGAATAGCTTGTGGCACAGGAGGTAGGTCTTGCACAGGAGCCATTTTTTTACGCACCGCAAGTTTGTCTGTGTTTGCATTGGTCAATGCACTGCCACGCACTGCGGTTTTGCCCTTTACCCCATACTCCGCAGCAACTACAGGCTTTTCAGGCTGAGTAAGCAACTGCGTAATATAGCCCTTCCAGACCTCGGCACGCGCGATAGTGGCATGTCCGTCTGTTTGTGGGCTGCGCTCAATTTCAATAACTTGACCTCGCGGTACTTGCTTAACCAAAGCACGCATTTCTTCGACTGAGCCGGCATAAAACGCATCATCTTGGAAATACAGTGCATATACCTGCGCTTTAATTTTTGAGAGCCCAGGCTGAGGGTTAGGCGCTTTTTTAGTGGCTTCAAAGGCATAGAGTGCGTCATTGGCATCTCTTACTTTATAAGCGCTTTTAATAGTGCTAGTGGCCATTTTCTCGACTTGCTCTGGCGTGCTGGCAGCTTGCTGCAAATTAAACGTATTGCGCTCTAACATACTAGATAACGCAACCGTATCCAGCCATTTTTTAGGCTGCCTCGTGTAGTCGCCTTGCTGCCAATCGGGATCAGTATAAATAGCCTGCGTAGCCATTCTCTGCCAAAGTCCTACTCGGCCGCCTTGTGTAGTGGGAGGACTTGCTATGGGCATCAGTGCATCCATCATCTCAGGATAACGTTCCCCCCATAACCACGTTTGTAAACCCCCATCTGCCACACCAAGTACCAATTTTAAGTGATTGATATTCAGCCCTTCTGTCACCAAACGATACTGCGCTTGCACTAAGTCACTATCGCTATAGCTTGGAAAACGTCGACGCAAGCCATCACTAGGCTTCGTAGAACGGCCATGTCCAATAGCATCGGGAATAATTAGGTAATACTTAGAGGCATCTAGAGGCTGACCTGCTCCAAATAGCGCTTCGCGCATAGCCTTAGCAGTAAAAAACTGCCCCGCTTGAGGAGCGGTTTCGCCAACGGTGTCATGCAACAATAAAACCGCATTAGTGCAGCGCCCAGCACTATCAAATTGAGGGGTTCCAAATGTTGAATAGTGCAGCATCAAATCGGTAAGCGTAGATCCATTTTCAAAAGAAAAATTACTTACCGGGAAATCACCTGGCTGCGGTTCCAGCGCAGAGCTGGGTTGAGATACAGTGGCACAAGCAGAAAGCAGGGCAGCTGCCAGAAAAATGGTGCAACACTTCGACATAAATAACACTCCATCACCTTTTACATAAATTTGTATACGCAAAAAAGATTGCGAACCATACAAAACACACGGCGGTTTGCCCTGTTTATAAAGTGCATGGAGTGTAGAGGATTTACTTAAAAATACAGATGCCAACAGGGAAAGAGAGCTCTGCTAGCAGGCTGAGGGTTATCTGAAAAAAACGCTCTATACCTGTGTGGCCGTAAAAAATGGCACTTATGTTGCGCAGGTTTCAAAAGGTCTGTGGTATGCATGTTGGGGTTCGTGCCTCACCACCAACCTACCAAGGTGCCGATGTAAAAGGGTTCTATCAAACTCCACCAACCACAAGAAAAGCAAAGAACGGTAGGTTGGTGGTGACGAAGGAACCCCAA
>JASSUD010000031.1:0-30068 GCA_031963225.1 Mycoavidus cysteinexigens | reverse complement strand
TCATATTGCTCTCCAAAAAGTCAGGTCAAATGTCCAACTTTTTGGGGGCAGATCAATGTTGGGGTTCCTTCGTCACCCCAACCTACCGTGCTTTGCTTTTCTTGTGGTTGGTGGAGTTTGATAGAACCCTTTTATGTATGCCTCTCGGTAGGTTGGTGGTGAGGCACGAACCCCAACATGCGCACCACTGGCTTCTGATTTTTGCTTTTGATTGTTTATAAGCAGGTCTTCAAGGACGAAGTGGCCTGCATGTGATCTGTA
Source organism: Mycoavidus cysteinexigens (assembly GCA_031963225.1). GTDB lineage: Bacteria > Pseudomonadota > Gammaproteobacteria > Burkholderiales > Burkholderiaceae > JASSUD01. The sequence goes on along the minus strand of JASSUD010000031.1, from coordinate 29,807 downwards.
CCCAAAAAGTCGGATCCAATGCCCGATTTTTTGGATGCAGATCATTTTAGAGGTTTGTTGAATTTGGCGTATTGGGGTTTGGGCCTGCATTGTAAGGGGCGTTCGCCATATATATTGACTATGGTGGTGCTGGCGCCCGCCTCTAGTAAGGTATCGCTGACGTTGAGGCGGCCCGTAGCAGAGGCCATATGCAAGGCGGTGCACTGCTGAGCGTCTACTGCATCCATCTCAGCTCCATATTCTAGTAAAGTTTTAATAACCTGATCATTACCGGAAAGCGCTGCTAAGTGTAGAGGACGCAGCTGAGAATAGTTGGGTTGATTAACACTTTTTGGGTTGGCTCGTACTAAAGTATCTGCCACTTTATCGTGACCATAATAAGCAGCAAAATGTAGGGGAATATCGCCGTCTTTATTAGGTAGATCGGTTGGAATTTCTTTATCGAGCAAAAGCTTTACTATGTCAGTTTGCCCATATTGTGCTGCAATACTTAAAAGCGAGCTGCCATGGTTGGTTTTGTAATCTGTGCGAGCATCATATTTTAAAAAAGAACGCATTAAATACAGATCATTTTCAATAATGGCAAGATGTATGGGTATATACCAATTATTAGTGTAAATTTGCATTATCCATGGGTTTTGTACAATGTCTTTTTTTTGTATAGAATAATGCCGTGAAACTTCGATGGGTCTGGTCCCATTTTTTAATTCAAGAAGCGATGTTTCCATCAAATTAATCAAATAAGATTTGATTTCGTTTTGTGTAGAGCCTTTGCCAAGTAAATTTTTAATGAAATGATCAGGCAGCTTTGCAAGATCTTTATAATCCGCTTGCAGACCCTCAAATAGTGCAACAATAACTTGATCTGAGCATAGATATTGGTGTTGTATAGCACTTAAATCTACCTCTTTTAATTGCTCAGGTTGTATGAGTCCTGCAACAATCAAATCATCCAAGCTACGTGTGCAGGGTTCTTTTTTTATAAGCTCTAGTGCAGAGACAGCGCAGCGCGTCCCTGCTTTTCCTGCAAAAATAGCCTCATATATTGCGCATACCGCTGCATTTTGAATGCTATCTTCAGTTTTATCAGCGTGTGTTTCATTGCATATGGGTAGTTTTATGCTCGTTGATTTTGCTGGTAGGTCTTGTGTTTCCTGATAATTGTAAAGCGGGTTGAATATGCCTAGTAAGTACCCTGTAAGTACATTGCTTGGAAGCTTTTTAGATAATAAAGCGAGGATGTAAGTGCAAAATGCAGGGGCGCTTTTTGTCTCTTTCTGACTAGATGCAATAGGTGAGGTATTTTTCGCGGGTGTTTTATCAGAGAAAGGATAAAACCTGGGAATAAAGTGGGAGAGGGCGCTGATAAAGGGCATAGTGTTTCTTTGAAAATTGCAGCATGAAAAATGGAAGACATGCTATAAAAATAATCATCGAATTCACTCTTGGAGCCTTCTGAATAAGGCGGCGGGGCGCTCTGTTTTTTTGTACGGATAGCACCTGGAAAACACTGACTTGAAAAAGTACGGTAGGTTGGTGGTGACGAAGGAACCCCAACATGCGCACCACAGACCTTTAATTGTTGCTTTTGACCATGTGTAAGCAGGTCTTAATGGAGGCGGTGGTTAGGTGTTGGGGTTCCTTCGTCACCACCAACCTACGGCTTTTTTGTGGTCGGCAGAGTTTTAAGGTGAGGCTTTTTTATATGACCAAAGGCTTTCATGCACCTACCTGATATACATACGATGTGCAGTACCCGGTATTATGCATTTGGTTAGCAGCGCTAAGTGCTTCTAAATTTCTAATTGCTGCTTTTTCTGCTTCCTGTGCAGCAAGCGCTTGTGCGCTAAGCAGTAGTTCTATCATGGGATGCCGTTCGTATTGTCTAGCAATACTTAACAGGCCGTCGTTATGAACGGTTTTGCAATGGGTATTTGCATTATGTTTTAAAAAGAAATGCAATAGATCAATATCATTTTCAATGATGGTAAGGTGTATGGGTATATACCAACTTGCAGTATAGATTTGCATCAACCACGGATTTTGTACCGCTTCTTTCCTATGTGTAAAGCATCGGCTTAAAACAGATTCTATTTCAAGTGCGTCATCCTCTATTTTTTCTAATTCATTAATAGATTGAAATAATAAATCACTGCAATATTCTTTAATGACATTGTGGTTATGATTTTTTAGCAAATTTTGGATGAGGCTATCCGGTAATTTTTCAAGATCTTTATAATTTGCTTGTAGATTTTGAAATAATGCGACTATGACGGGGTCAGAACATAAATAGTCCTGTTTTTCTGCACTTAAATGCACGCCTTCTAGCTGTGTTCTATCTATTAATTTGGCTGTAATAAGATCTTCAATACTGCGTTGGCTTTTTTCTTTTATTAAAAGGTCTAAAACGATATTGGCTCTACAGGGTTTAGCTTTTTCTGCCAATACGGTCTCATACACCATATGTACAGCAGCTGAGCCATGTTTACGTATATGGGTATGACAAGATTTTAAAAAGTAGTCGAGCTCAGCTTGCGTGGCGAATAGGTCTAACCAAGAAAGTTTCCACAAAGAAGTGTTAGCTATTTTGTTAGCAGCGTGGCTCGCTTGTCGGAAGCGCACTTTGTCTTGCAAAGAGAGCTTATCCAAGATCTGCAGCACAATTTCTTCGGGTAAAGCTAATATATTGGAGGAAGATGTAGCTGTTTTGGAAGCAGCTGTAAGTGCTTGGGTATCTCGCGATTTTTTCTGGGCAGGTTGGACGAATAATTTCGAATGTGTAGTTGGAAAAAAAGACAAGATTTTGCTGATCAAGGACATGGATATACTTAAAAACATAATGACGGATGCCAGCATGGTATGAAATTTATCTCCAGATCAACCTTGAGAGGTTTCTGAAGCGTAGAGGCCGCTAATCTTATTTTTTGATTGAAAGATCTTAGGTCAGCGCTTTTCTATATGCTAAAAATTCCTAACGCGCGATCTTCATCTCCAGTAAGATCCCATCTTTTTGCCTATTGCGATGGCTACTATTCCTAATCTTTCTTCAGAGCTGGCTCCTGGGGCGGCGCTTCCCGCTTCACCCTCTACTAATACGCCTTCAAATGCACCGGCTGCTCCCCGAAAACTTGGCCTTGTACTACTTACTGGAGTAGTGATCGCTTCTATGGTCGGGGGAGGAGCATTTAATCTTCCTCAAAATATGTCGCATGGTGCAGGTCTTTTTGCGGTGATACTGGCCTGGGTGATTACGTTTATTGGAATGCTGTTTTTATCCAATAGCTTTCGCTTGTTAAATCAAGCACGCCCTGAGCTTACCGCTGGGGTATATGCATATGCGCGCGAGGGTTTTGGGCGTTTAGTTGGTTTTGAGATTGCCTGGGGATATTGGTTAGGCGCCACATTTGGAAATGTCGCCTTTGCTGTGCTGGTGATGAAAACGCTAGCGTATTTCTATCCTGCATTAGCGCATCAAAAAATGGTTTGCCTCGCAGGCGGCGCTGCACTGATCTGGTTTATGCATGCGATTGCATTATTGGGCGCAAAACGTATGGCTATGCTCAATGCATTAGCGAGCGCTGTAAATTTGACGGCTATGATAGTCGTCGTCGTTATCATGGCCTCTGCGGTGCATTGGTCTGAGTTCAAACTCAATTTTTGGGGGGATACCGAGCGTTTAGGCGGATTGATGACGCAGGTAAAAAGTACCATGCTAGTCACGCTCTGGGCCTTTATCGGTATAGAGGGGGCCGTGGTCGTATCAGACCGTGCACAAAATAGCCGACAAGTTGGTCGGGCTACGCTCATCGGTTTGGGCGTATGTACAGTGTTGTATTTCTTTTTATCTGCATTGCCTTTTGGCGTGCTCTCACAGGCTGGGTTAGCAAAGCTTCCTGCTCCTTCCGCTGCATATGTTCTAGAGGCGATTGTAGGGCCTTGGGGGGCAGTTTTTGTCATTATTTCTTTATTGATTGCACTATGTAGCTGTTGGATAGCTTGGACTATTCTGGTTGCAGAATTACCTTATGAAGGCGCTAAGAACGGCGTCTTTCCCAAATTTCTCTCCAAAACCAATCGCTTTCATGCCCCAGCGCCTTCGCTATGGGTATCCACTGCAATGATGCAAATTGCATTGTTCTCTGTGCTTTTTGTACAAGATGCGTGGATTTTCTTGGTATCGATGGCGGGCGTAATGTTATTGCCTCCTTATCTTTCCAGTGCCGCTTATTTGTGGCGCTACGCGCTATCACCACAAGGCGGGCAGTATTTTGGTGCGCAGCGTCGTACAGCGCTATGGACTGGTGTTTTAGGAACGGTGTACGCGATTTGGTTGCTCTATGCAGCAGGCCTTCGCTTTGTCTTGCTATCAAGCCTTTTATTTGCACTTGGTTTGCCTGTATATGTTTGGGCGCGCCGACAACAAGCTAAAAACCAGCCTTTATTATCGCGTGCAGAAGGGTGGATAGTTGCCGCTTTAATTGGAACCGCTATGGTTGCCGCAATCTTATTAGCTAGCGGGAAAATTGATTTTTCATAGGGTGTCCTCAAAGATGAGCCCTTTGTGGTAATTGAGGATATTCCCTACAGGTTTCATAGCCGTGTTGCTTCTAGTACTTAATAAAGATATTCTTGCACTTTTCTATAGCAATATTAGTAATTGCTAAAAAAGACTTCATATAGTCCTGAATTTTCTCTTAGATAAGTTCTGAGATTGGCGCATAAAAGGCTAGGGCAGGCCCTAAAGCTGGCAGGTAGATGAAATTGTGTGCGCCGCACCAGGGTGTGTCCTCAATTGCCCCAAAGGGTTCATATTTGGGGGAGCAAGCGCTGTGACCGGAACTGTACTTGAGTACAGTGAGGATCCTGAGCACCGCACGACCTCAAAGATGGGCCCTTTGGGGCAATTGAGGACACACCCTAGCCAAAATGGGGGCATTTTGGCTGATCGCAGAACAGGTGTTTCGAATACTTTGTGGATGACGATGGTATGAGCGATAACCTTTCCATGCATGGCCTACATGCTTCTAAAGATTTAGGAAGCACGGCCGTTAACAACCTTTTTCATCGCGTGATGCTGATGCGCCAATATGAGTTGAATCATCCGAAATCTCGCACTCCTTCTAAAAATATAGTGGCGCCGCAAGGGTCTACTCTTGTTAGTCGCGAGACTCCCGGCGGAATTTTTAAAAGTGTTCGGTCTAATATCGTGCAGTCGATTCGCGCTTTTAAAGGTCCTGATCTTGCAAAAGAAGCCTCTCGCTTAGGCCACCATTTTTTATATGCGCATGGTGGTGAAGCAAAAACAAAATCAGAAGTACTGGCCGCAATTGCAAAGGCACTGTTTTTTCCAAAAGCTTGCGGAAAAAATTATGATGCGCTGCGCGCAGCGCTCACGGAAGAAATAGACAAAGCGGGGCCTCAGCCTGGCTTTGTGGTGATGTTAGAAGGTTTACCGTCAGCCCAAAAATTCGATAAAGAAGCTAGAGAAATCCTGCTCGATGTATTTCGAGATGCTGCTGAATTTTGGGCGGAGCGTGCGGTATGTTTTCGGGTTTTTTACTCTTTTGCGTTAACGAACAATTAGCAGATGGTTATTGCTACATCCAACACATGGCTAGGCTTGCTAATGTTGCGATACCCGCGGTTTCTGTACGAAGAATGCGCGGTCCTAAATGAAACGCGGTGAATCCCTGTGCGATTGCCGCGTTTTCTTCTGCTGGAGTGAAGCCTCCTTCTGGACCAATCAGTACGATAATCGGCGTTCCTACTGGTGGAACCTGAAAGGTCTTCAAACTTGCTAACCCTTGTGTAGCATGAGGAGAAAGCAGTAATCGAGTAGGGCAGGGCAGCCTATTTGGATCGGTGTTTTGTGTGTTTTTTACAGTATGGGCAGGCAATGCGCTAAGCCATTCATCGGGCGTAGTAGGTTTATTCACTACTGCTAAACGATTACGGCCACATTGTTCAGAGGCAGCCTGCACAATATGCTGCCAGCGTGCCTGGCGTTTTGCTGCCCGTGCTGCATCTAAGCGCACAACACTTCTCGCCGTCATTAAAGGGGTTATTTCAGCAATACCCAGCTCGACTGCTTTTTCAATAAGCCATTCCATTTTGCTCTGCCCAGCAATTCCTTGTGCCAAGGTGATGGGGTAGGGGGCTTCAGCCTCGCGTGGTACATGGGTCTCTATAGAGACTATCACCTCTTTTTGAGTGATTTTCTGAAGTCTAGCGGTACACTCGCCTTTTTCGCCATTAAAAAGCGTGACGGTATCGTCTGGGTTCAAGCGTAAGACATGAATATGTCGAACCGTCTCTTCAGGCAGACTCAGCGTAGTGCCGCACTCTAATCGTAGTGGGACAAAAAAACGGGGGCTGGAAGGCGCCACGACACGATTCTCCTAGTTTATTGATGGGCAGTGCGTGCAGTGTAATCGACACGATTGGGATTTGTCTGTTATCTTCTATAAGTACTTTTTCTAAGTGTGGTATTTGCCCAGCCTATCCAGGCAGGTGCATTCCACACGCATTTTTTTGCTTTACTTATTATCTACTTTTATGTCTCTGCTCTCCTCCCCTCATACTCTTCGCAGGATGGCTGATGCTATTCGCGCGCTTGCAATGGACGCGGTACAGCAAGCAAATTCAGGTCATCCAGGCATGCCTATGGGCATGGCTGAGGTGGGGCTTGCACTCTGGCACGGCCACCTAAAACATAACCCAGCAAATCCTCACTGGGCAGATCGAGACCGTTTTATTCTATCGAATGGCCATGGCTCGATGCTACTGTATGCATTGCTGCATCTCACAGGTTATGACTTGCCGATAGAACAATTAAAAAATTTCCGTCAGCTACATAGTAAAACACCTGGCCATCCAGAGGTAGGCATCACTCCTGGTGTAGAAACGACGACAGGTCCGCTGGGGCAAGGCTTAGGCAATGCCGTGGGTATGGCGCTGGCTGAGAGTTTGCTCGCAGCAGAATTTAATCCTGCCAATGAGCCTGATCTGCGCATTGTTGATCATCACACCTACGTATTTGTAGGCGACGGTTGTTTGATGGAAGGGATTTCGCACGAGGCCGCTTCGATTGCTGGAACCCTAAAGTTAAATAAACTCATCGCACTGTACGATGACAATGGTATTTCGATAGACGGTGATGTGGAAGGCTGGTTTGCTGATGACACGCCTAAGCGTTTTGAGGCGTATGGCTGGCAAGTATTTCGCGATGTGGATGGACATGATGCGCATGCGGTTTGTGCTGCAATTGAAGCAGCTAAACACACTGATCGCCCCAGTTTAATTTGTTGTAAAACTATTATTGGTCAAGGTGCTCCTAATAAAGCAGGTGGGCATGATATCCACGGCGCTCCTCTAGGTGCTGCTGAAATTGCAGCCACACGCGCTGCTATGGATTGGCCTTTTGCGCCTTTTGAAATTCCTAAAGATCTATATGAAGCGTGGGACGCACAGGCACGAGGGCATGCAGCTGAGAGTGCATGGAAGGCACGTTTTGAAGCTTATCGCGCACACTATCCAGAAAAAGCAGCTGAATTTGAGCGCCGGATGCGTGGTGATCTCCCGACCGGCTGGCGTCAGCATGCAGATGCTGCCATTGAGCAGTGCAATGCAAAAGAGGAAACGCTCGCAACCCGAAAAGCCTCGCAGCAGGCCATTGGCAACCTCGCAACGATTCTTCCAGAATTTTTAGGCGGTTCAGCAGATTTAACCGGGTCTAATCTCACAAACTGGCCCACAGCAAAATCGGTACATGCAACAAAACATGGCCTACAAGCAGGAAACTATATTCACTACGGTGTACGTGAATTTGGAATGAGCGCAGCGCTCAATGGAGTAGCCCTACATGGAGGATATCTCCCATTTGGTGGCACCTTTTTAACTTTTTCAGATTACAGCCGCAATGCTTTGCGAGTAGCAGCACTGATGCAAGCGCATGCGCTTTTTGTCTTTACGCATGATTCGATTGGTTTGGGAGAAGATGGCCCTACCCATCAGTCTGTTGAGCATGTGGCCTGTCTGCGACTGATTCCTGGTTTAGACGTGTGGCGTCCAGCAGATACGGTGGAAACTATGGTGGCTTGGGTGCAATCGGTTGAGCATCGTGGCCCGTCTTGCCTCATTTTTAGCCGACAAAACCTTCCTTTTATTGCACGTGATAGTGCGCTGCGTGCTGATATTGCAAAAGGCGGCTATATCCTACGTGACTGGGTTGATGCAGCAAAGCATGCACAGCCACCTGTAAAGCGCATCATTTTGATAGCTACAGGCTCGGAAGTAGAGCTGGCTTTGGCATCTATCGGCCCTCTAGCGCAAAAAGGGATAGCCGCGCGCGTGGTCTCTATGCCTTCTACAACGGTATTTGATCGACAATCTGCTCAATGGCGTGAACAAGTTTTGCCAAAAGGGGTGGTGCGCGTTGCGATCGAAGCGGGCGTGAGCGACTTCTGGCGTAAATATGTGGGTCTAGAAGGTGCCGTAGTAGGGATTGACCGATTTGGCGAATCCGCCCCGGCCTCCGTGCTATTCAAACACTTTAACTTTACCGTAGATCACGTAGTACAAACTGCACAACAAGCAGTGGATGCCATGTAGGTTGGTGGTGAGGCACGAACCCCAACATGCGCGCCACAGACTTTGAACCATCGTTTTTAAAGCATATACAGATTTTAGAACAGTAAGTTGGCGGTGAGGCACGAACCCCAACATGCATACCACCAACTCTTAACCATCGCTTTTGGCCTGTATATGCAGGTTTTAAAAGGACCGTGGTCATCATGTTGGGGTTCGTACCTCGCCACCAACCTACCAATTATCAAGCACTAAAAAAAGGAAAGAATGTCATGACTCTTCGCGTTGCTATCAATGGCTATGGCCGGATTGGTCGAAACACATTAAGGGCTTTTTATGAAGCAAACAAGAAGCATGACCTTCAAATCGTTGCAATTAATGATTTGGGGCAAGCCAGTACCAATGCGCATTTGACCCAGTACGACACTACGCACGGCCGCTTTCCTGGAACCGTATCGGTAAAAGATAACCATCTAGTCATTCACAGTGACCAGGATCAGGCTGCAGGCCGCCCTGCAGATACCATTCGAGTATTTGCAGAGCGCAATCCTGCTGCGTTGCCATGGCGTGAGCTCAATATTGATGTGGTCTTTGAGTGCACCGGTTTTTTTACCACCAAAGAAAAAGCCAGCGCGCACATTCAAGCAGGTGCTAAAAAAGTCATTATTTCTGCACCAGGTGGGAAGGATGTGGATGCAACGATTGTGTATGGTGTGAATCACCACACATTGAAAAAAGAGCACACCGTCATCTCGAATGCTTCTTGCACAACCAATTGTTTGGCTCCATTAGTACAGCCTTTGCATGAACATCTCGGTATCGTGAATGGATTAATGACTACCATCCACTCTTATACCAATGATCAGGTGCTGACAGATGTCTATCATGAAGATCTACGCCGTGCGCGTTCTGCTACGCACAATATGATCCCTACGAAGACCGGTGCTGCCTCAGCAGTGGGTTTAGTGCTTCCTGAGCTAAATGGGCGCTTAGATGGCTTTGCTATTCGTGTGCCCACCATCAATGTCTCTATTGTGGATCTCTCGTTTATTGCCAGCAAAGACACGCAAGTAGAAGAAGTGAACGCGATTCTAAAAAGCGCATCTGAAGGGCCTCTCAAAGGCATTTTGGCTTACAGCGATGGGCCATTAGTATCGAGCGATTTTAATCATAATCCCGCTTCTTCTATTTTTGATGCGCCATTAACCAAAGTCAGTGGCCGGTTGGTGAAAGTGTCGAGCTGGTATGACAACGAATGGGGCTTTTCTAACCGTATGTTAGATACCTGCATAGCATTCGGTTAATGCAATTTGTTGTAGGTTCGTGCCTCACCACCAACCTACCTTTTATACAAAGAGCTATTAAGGTAGCGTATGTGAAGTTCTCGTAGCGCAATAACGAGCATAGCCGTGGTTGGGAGCGCGATAATAATTCCTAAAAAGCCTAATAATTGACCAAAAACCAGTAAAGAAAAAATAGCCGCCAGAGGGTGTAGACCCAGGCGCTCTCCTACTAGTCGTGGCGTGAGGAAGGAACTTTCAAGAATTTGCCCAATTGCGTAAATGAGTACAACAGCACCTACATGCCATCCCCCGCCAAATTCTAAAAAAGCAGCGAATGCAGCTAAACCAAAGCCTAGAAAATAGCCCACATAAGGTATGAGGATTGCGACGCCCGTAAAAATGCCAATGGGTATGGCAGTGCCTAACCCGCTTAACGAGAGACTGACCGCGTAATAGATCGCAAGTAATACCAGCACTAGTAATTGACCGCGCAAATATTGCGAAAGCAGCGCATCCATTTCGCCTGTGAGCTTATTGGTTTTATGTAACCAGCGCTGTGGGATAAGATTTTGAGCGCGCTTTTTGAGTAAATGCCAGTCATGCAACATGTAATAAATGACTAAAGGCAGCATAAAAACGGCACCAAAAAACGCGATAGCTACGGTCCCGCTAGTGTAGATAGATTTCCATAGCGTAGAAAATACCGCGCCACTATGGCTAGAGAACTGTTCTGTAACCCAAGCTTTGACATTGCCGACTTCTAGGCCTGCTTGTGCGAGCAAAGGGGAGAGTGTTTTATGGGAATTGGATAAAAGTTGCGATACCTGCTGCTGTATACGTGGGGCTTCTTTTTGGATTACCGCGTATTCCAAAAATATAACGCTCACCGATGCGCATAGCAAAAATAGCATCATGAGCAGAACAGACAGCGCGCGAGGCACTTTGTGTCGAGCAAGCCACTCCACACCCGGATGTAAAACATAGGCTACAAGGGCGCCTAGCAGAAATGGCCAGAGGACAGGGCCAAGTCTCCATAAAATTAGACCTAATGCGGCGAGGCCTAAAGCGGTGTAGATAATTTTCTTTGTAGATGCAGAGGTAGAGGGCGTGGAGGCCATAGAATCCGATATCGATGTTCAGTGAAAATATAATTGAGGGCACGCCCTCGGTAAATGATCAGTAAAACGCAGGCCTGCATGCGAAAAGTAAAAAATTCCGATATGTAAGAGGGAAAGACCTGATAGGATATATTCTTAAGACGATGTAAAAATAGGGTATCTTTCGGAGGGACGTGTTTCGAAAAATACGATTCCCCCTATTTTTTTCTGGCATTCAGATTTCTCCCGTTGCGCAGGCACACAGCAACTTAAAAAATATAGGCCTTATTTACGCCATCTGCTTTTGGATGAGGTAAGGCACGTAGATTAGTAGTACCTATTTTAGTTCGCTTGGTTTTTAAACCTGATTTTTCCTCTTAGCTTGATTCATCTAAAGGATCCTAGATGTCACCACCTGTAGCTGCTCCCGGCCCTTTCATCCCTCAAAGGCATATGCAAGAGCCTGCCAAAACGAATTCTAATTCGTTTTTTTCATGGCTTCCTGCATTACCTCCACTGGACCTTGATGAAGCAACGCAAGGTTTTGCTGGGGGCGTTGGCTACGCAAAAATAATTCTTCAGGGTGGCCTATCTTCTCTATATACAGAGCTCCAGAACATTGGATTATTGCTTAAGAGTGCGCCTATGGAGTACGTCGCCTCGCTAATTTCTCCCGGAGAGACGCTTACAGAGTGCTCAGTGGCACTGGGAATAGATGCATCTATTCTTACCTTGTCTCTGCTGGCGATAAAGGGTGGCAATGAAGGGCAGGATGACGCGGGCGAGCGCAAAGTTGAATTAAGCAATAAACGTGCGTTTCTTGAGAGCGTAGCTAAAGACACTGCTCAATCCTTCGAACAAAAATATTTCGAAAAATTTGAAGAAATACAAGAGCACGAACTTAATTTGATTACAGCCAGCGAGAAGAGGAATGCACACGATGAAGCTATTGGAAAAGCTTCTTTGCGTGCAGGTAAGGCAATTCGCGATAAGACGCTGGTAGAGCTGTGTGCGCATATAGTGCTGATGGCCATGACCAGTACTTTGGTAATAGGCGTTGGGTCTGGTATATCTTTAAGCTTTGCCATTAGCGCTTCAGTACTGTCTCTAGCTTTGGGGATATGGGCTGCTATGAGCGCGGTGCGGCTGGGCAGGGCTTTTCATGCAAAAACAAAAGAAGAGAGAAAGTGGGCTCAAGCAGATAGAGAGGCCATCAAGGAGTATGTACGGAGAGTAGAGGACAAAGCGGAGGCGGCAGAGATAGCGACGATGGGCTCAAGTCCAGAAAAACTAAGCGTTGATATAGACCGAGAAAGGGAAATGGTCACTGCTTACCTTGAGTCTATTCAAGAAGAAGCACGCTATCGCGAAGAATTTGCAAATAGCTTTCATCGTTGGAACCTAGGTTTTTTAGCTAGTACCAGCTTATATGGTAGCAGCGCGATTTTTCAAAATGCATTGGTTACTTTACCCGCATTGGCTGGGTTTACTGCTTTGGCTAATCCAGTGGTACTTGGCGTTTTGCTTGCTAGTGGCATGTTTGGCAGTATTGCTATGGCGATATGTTCACAGCAATTTTTATATATGCCTGATGAGCAGAAACGCTATGATCAGCAGCTTGATCAGTACCTGCCGCAGGTGCAACCCCATCTGACAGCACCGCTCAACAACCTAGATGCGCAATTGTATAAGGCGTTAGAAGGACAGAGCACGGGGATGGAGTTTCCGATGGAGCAATTTAAGACTGCCATTCCATCGCCGGCGCAGTCTCCAACTTTGTCGCTCAAGCAGTCTTCAATGCTGTCGTCGGCGCAACCTCCGATGAGTGATTTACCCTCTGATTCCGTAGATCGTAACTTAATCGTTGCGACCGATCGTTTTCTAGGGGTTTACGAGCGTACGCTACTTCAAGCTGCGACCCATAAACGGATAGATGCGCAAGAAAAGGCGCGGCGTACATTCCTTAATGCTGTGGCAGAAAACACGAATAAGAACTATAACGCTAAATTTTTCCGCTGGCAGTCTGACTGGCGGTCTATTACGGATAAGCCAGTGAATGCGCCTGATTTTTCACATAGCTGTAAGGCGACCTTAAGCGTGATGGGTGTTCTGGCCAGAGTTTTTGCAAATCCTGTACGGATGGCCGAACTACTTAGGCAAGCGCGCGAAGAATGGAACACAAAGCGTAATACATTAACCGTAGAAACGCTCAATGCATTTTTGAAAACTGACGGAAAAAGCTCGGAGATTCAATCCGAGTTTATGAAGTGTGTTTTTAGAGCCGAGAGAGATTACTTAGAAGTTAAAGACAAGACCTACGAAGAAATTAAAAACAAGATTCCTAATATCTATAGCCAATTTAAAGATCAACATACAAAAGCTAGCGCACGCAGAGATGCTATTAATAAATTAATCGAGAGCAACAACCTTTCAGCGCTGTGTGAAGGCTTTATTAATATGCAAAAGCCCAAAGATGAGTCTGCAGAAAGCACATCTTCTCAAAAAGGCAAAATGTCTGCTGATCAAGCTATGGATCAAGACTTCATCAAGTGTTTCTGGGAATTTGATGGCGATTATCAAAAAGGGCATAGCCCGGATTCTATGTATGAAACTAGGCGTGGCGTTAATTTCGTATTAGCGGGGTCCCTGGCACCAACGAGATGGGCATAAACTGCCTTGTTTGTGGACTGAGGTGAGGAAACCCCAACAGTGAATCGCCCCTTAAAGTTAGATCTTATGTCTAACTTTAAGGGGCGATTCACGTGTAGACCATTTACTTTTAATTATCGCTTTTGGCCTGTATATGCAGGTTTTAAAAGGGTCGTGGTCATCATGTTGGGGTTCATTCGTCACCCCAACCTACCGTTCATTCATCGCTTTTGTATGGCTTTTTTTTGAGTGGGCTTTAGCTACTCCCCTATTGCACCTAATAATCTCCTGAATCTCCGCATCGGCTTCTTTGCCATACTCTTTGAATACTTCTGTTTGATAGCGTGCAGGATTTTGCGTGGAGTTTGTCGTAGGCAATGAAGTAGGAGCATCGGAAGAAGTGGTGCGATGTATATCTACACGGGCCTTCATTGAGAACCCAATTCTTAATGGGTGGGCTTTGAGTTGAGCTGGATCCAAAGCGATGCGTACGGGCAAGCGTTGTACAATCTTGATCCAGTTCCCCGTTGCATTTTGAGCAGGCAATAGCGAAAACGCGCTGCCAGTTCCTGCTGAAAATCCTACAACCTTTCCGCGGAACTCCACATTAGAACCATACGCATCTGCCCATAACTTAACAGGCTGCCCTACGCGGATATGGCGAAGCTGTCCTTCCTTGAAATTGGCATCGACCCAGAGCGTATCCAGCGGTACGATTGCCATTAATGGATTGCCTGGTGCTGCACGCTGCCCCAATTGCGCAGAACGTTTAGCTATATAGCCTCCAACTGGAGCTGGCAGGCGTGTGCGTGCAAAATTTAAATAGGCTTCACGCAGTTGTGCGGCGGCAGCTAACACGGTGGGGTGTTCATCTAGTGAGAGCTGATCGGTGAGCGCTCGATTTGCTGCCAGTTGTTGTTTCGCTATATCCAGCGCCGCTTTTGCTGCTAGGGCAGTCGAGCGTGCATGTGCCACTTCTTCGGTAGAAATGGCGCCGCTTTTGGCCATGGCTAAACGTCGTGCTAGATCGTTTTGTGTGCGTGTGAGATCCACTTGGCGTTGCGCAATGGTTGCATCATAGGTGTCGTTATTAATATAGACCGTGCGCGTTTGGCGAACTGCCTGGGCTAGGCCTGCACGCGCTTTATAGAGTGCCACAAGCGCATCTGCTGAATCGAGCTCTACTAGTGGAGCGCCTGCTTCTACTTTTTGTGTATCGTCTACATGTAAGGCCACAATGGTTCCGCTTACTTGAGGCGTAATTTGTACGATATTGCCGTTGGTATAAGCATCATCCGTACTCTCAAAAAAACGCCCGTATAGCACGTAGTGCAATATCACCCAAAGCGCTGCTACTGCACACAGCGCACCTAGCGATAGCATCAGCCATTTCCGACGAGAAGGGGCAGAGCTTGAATCTGGTTCAGTTGGCGCAGTGCCAGCGTCAGTCTGTGTGTTTGATGAAGGAGCAGAATGCGGGTCTGATGCAGGAGGAGTAGGGTTGGGCATGGAATGGCGGGTCTAAGTTCAACAGATTAATGGATAGCAAAGTTTGCTATGCTCGTTGGCGAGTGGCCAGATTGTAAAAAGCAGCATATAAGTTTACTTAATAATCAGAAGCCAGTGGCGCGCATGTTGGGGTTCGTGCTTAACCAAAACCTACAAAGAACGGTAGGTTGGGGTGACGAAGGAACCCCAACATGCAGGCCGCGGCATTTCTGAAGACCTGCTTGTAAACGCTCAAAAGCAAAGATCAGAAGCCAATGGCACGTATGTTGAGGTTCGTGCTTCACCACCAACCTACCTGACTTCAAAATAGATTTTAAAGGCCCTTTGTCAGATTCTAGGAAAAGAATACTCCAAAGGTAGTGCTTCTGTTATTGAAGGCGAGCCTGCGTGTTAGAATTGCAGGTTTTTAACACTAGATTTATAGCTGCTAGTTCCGCTATGCCTATCACTGCGCGCTCTATCAAGCCGAGGGCGCGGTCGGTTTTTTATTTTTTTCCTTTATTTTTATTGCTCTTTCATGACTCGCGCCCTTCGTAATATCGCCATTATCGCCCACGTCGATCATGGTAAAACCACTTTAGTGGATCAATTGCTCAGACAGTCTGGCGCCTTTGCTGCGCATCAGCATATTGCCGAACGCATTATGGACTCCAATGATTTGGAGAAAGAGCGCGGTATTACCATTCTCGCTAAAAATTGCGCGGTGGAATACGAAGGTACCCATATCAATATTGTAGATACGCCGGGCCATGCCGATTTTGGTGGTGAAGTAGAGCGCGTCCTTTCTATGGTAGATGGTGTGCTGTTGCTGGTTGACGCGGTGGAAGGCCCTATGCCTCAAACGCGTTTTGTGACGCAAAAAGCCTTGGCTTTAGGGCTGCGTCCGATCGTCGTAGTCAATAAGGTGGATCGTCCTGGTGCACGTGCAGAGTGGGTGGTGAATCAGACCTTTGATTTGTTTGACAAATTGGGCGCCAATGAAGATCAATTGGACTTCCCCGTTATTTATGCTTCAGGGCTCAATGGCTATGCTGGGCACGATGACAGTGTACGCAGCGGCGATATGCGTGTGTTGTTTGAGGCCATTTTAGAGCATGTACCTATGCGCTCAGACGATGTAACGGGTCCGTTGCAGCTGCAAATTGCTTCGCTCGATTACTCCAGTTATGTCGGCCGTATCGGCATTGGCCGTATTGCTCGAGGCACCTTGCGCGCAGGACAATCCATTGCACTCTGTCAAGGTCCGGATGGTGAAGTGCTCAACCGTAAAGTAAACCAGATCCAGAAATTTAAAGGATTAGAGCGCACGATAGTCGAATCAGCTCAGGCTGGCGATATTGTGCTGGTCAGTGGAATGGATGAAATTGGTATTGGTGTAACGCTATGCGACCCTGCCGCTGTGGATCCCTTGCCATTAATCAGTGTGGATGAGCCAACGCTGACAATGAATTTTTGTGTGAATACTTCTCCGCTTGCAGGACGCGAAGGTAAATTTATTACCAGCCGTCAGATTCGGGAACGCTTACAAAAAGAACTCAATCACAACGTGGCTTTGCGCGTAAAAGATACGGCAGACGAGACCGTTTTCGAAGTCTCTGGGCGAGGTGAGCTGCATTTGACAATTTTGGTCGAAAATATGCGCCGCGAAGGCTATGAGTTAGCCGTTTCCCGTCCCCGCGTAGTTATCCGCGAAATCGACGGAGTCAAACACGAGCCGTTCGAAGTATTGACCGTCGATATTGAAGACGCCCACCAAGGTGGTGTGATGGAAGAGCTGGGTCGTCGTAAAGGCGAATTGCTCGATATGGTTCCAGATGGTCGTGGTCGTACACGCTTGGAGTACCGCATTGCATCACGTGGACTGATCGGTCTGTCTAGCGACTTTTTAACACTCACACGCGGCTCTGGTTTGATGAGCCATATTTTTGAACACTATGCTCCAATGCGCGAAGGCAGCACGGGTGAGCGTCGAAATGGTGTGCTTATTTCACAGGATGAAGGTGCTGCTGTAGCATATGCATTGTGGAAGCTGCAAGACCGTGGCCGTATGTTTGTGAAACCAGGTGATGCACTGTATGAAGGCATGATTATCGGTATTCATAGCCGAGATAATGACTTGATCGTGAATCCTATTCGCGAGAAAAAACTCACCAATGTACGTGCATCAGGTAAAGACGAGCATATCGATTTAGTGACGCCGATTGCCATGTCTTTAGAATATGCTGTTGAATTTATTTCAGACGATGAATTGGTCGAAGTAACGCCTCAGTCTATTCGCTTGCGTAAGCGCTGGCTTAAAGAACATGAGCGTCGTCGAGCAGATCGGTAGATATCTATAGGGCATGCCCTGGGCAGCTTCATAAAAATAAAAAATAAGCTGCCTGATACAAAAAATAGATTCTTGAATAAAGAAGGGAGATTGAATTGAGCATACCTATAAGGGCTGTAGAGGCCCCCGCGGACTTGGTAGCGCAAAATACTTTGCCCTGGCGGGTCGAAACGCTCAACTTCGATAACATTGACCTTGAGCGTGCAGCAGCTAATGAAGACTTAATGCTGCTGCTATGCGCTTGCTCTTTTATTGAGAGCGGATCGGATCTATACACTACCAATTTAGTCGAGTTTTTCAAAGGCGATGCGGAAATTTGCCAGTGGCTTACCGAGCACTGGGAACCTGAAGAGTCGCAACATGGTCGTTCGTTGCGTGCTTATATCGAACGCGTATGGCCAGATTTTGAATGGGAAATAGCATTTAACCGTTTTTTTAAAGAATTTTCAAAAATCTGCTCGATTGAAGAATACGAAAAAACGCGCGCCTTAGAGATGGTGGGCCGCTGTGTAATAGAAACAGGCACCGCTACACTATACCGAGCTATTCGTGATGCGTGTAATGAGCCCGTTTTAAAGGAGCTCACCGACCATATTCGCAATGATGAGGTTCGGCATTACAAATACTTTTTACGATATTTCAATAAAAATCAAAAAATAGAACGCAAAGGCCGTTTTTCTATATTAGGGGCCTTAATTCGCCGAGTGTTAGAGCTACGTAATGACGATGCAGAAATCGCACTACGACACGCATTCAAAAGCCGTTATATAGGAAACAGAAAGCCTCCCGCGGGAGGCTTAAAGCATGTTAGTCGGCGAGTTAATCGTATCGTGCGTCGTAATTTGTCTGCAGATATGTGTATTAAGATGTTACTCAAACCTTTGGCGCTTCCTCAGCGTGTATATAAAGGAATTCATTATCCGTTGGCGAAGTTTACGCAGCATGTGCTGTTTCGTTAGTATTATTTGAAGATACTAACAAACTATCAAAATTGTCGGTATTTTGTGAAGTTCTCGTATGACGATTTCTAATGAGAGGTTCCTCCTCTTCTTCTTCCAGATTGCTGGGAAAATGCGATGTTGCAAAGAGATCAAGAAGTGCATCATTTGAAAATTCATTCCCAGCGTCTTCTTGGATATAAGAAGCAGAAGCAGAAAATTCAGCGCTCAAAGTGGCTAAAAAATCTTCTGATTGATCTTGGTTGCTAGATAAAGCAGAGATATGGTGTGAATGTTCAGAATTTTGTAATTCGTGTTGTTGGCTTGAAATTGAGTTCAGCTTAGCTTCTTTTTTAGCTGCCTTATTGGCTGT
Source organism: Mycoavidus cysteinexigens (assembly GCA_031963225.1). GTDB lineage: Bacteria > Pseudomonadota > Gammaproteobacteria > Burkholderiales > Burkholderiaceae > JASSUD01. The sequence goes on along the minus strand of JASSUD010000031.1, from coordinate 11,043 downwards.
TTTAAGCTTTTCGTCTATTTGATCTGAAGCATGGTCACTGGCACTTATCTCCATCAATGCTTCAAATTGATCCTTGCTAATAAATTCTTTAAATTTTATAGCAAATTCTTTAGGTTCTAAGCCAGAAATAAGCGTCTTTGGTCGAGCAAAATTGGTTTGCGAAGCCCTTTGTGCTTGTGCCGAGAGCCCTGATGTAGAACCCGTATGAGCTGTCTGGCTCGTCGGTGTTCCATTCGAATTTTCAAGCGGGCGTGCAGGAGGAATCTGAGTAGATACTCCTCGATTATGTATAGGCTGTGTCATTATAGGCGGTGGCATATATACCTCTTTCGAATACGCAGCTGGATGCAATACGCTTTATAACCGGTCTTCAGCAAGGTTACTTTCATGGAGTTTATGCGGTAAGCTTTCCAGGATTTCCCTATCTATTTCCTTGATTGAAGAAGGTGCTTGTAAACAAGAATAGGCTTTTCCATGTATTCCATAGGATGTAATGCGAAATCCCGTTAGATAAAACGAAGCCAGTAATTTCGATCCCACCATACCCATTCACCCCCTAGCAGCGCTGCCTGCAGTCCTGTTTTTCGCTCTCAGGCCGCTTCTTTGGTTATTCGTAACGAGATCTGCTATGCGAACAGACAAATTCACTACCCCCCTTCAAGAAGCCCTAGCTGCAGCACAAAGCTTAGCGGTTGGAAAAGATCATCAGTACATTGAGCCTTTGCATGTATTAAGTGCGCTACTTAGCGCGCCTGCTGGTGCTGCCCAGGCGCTTTTATCGCGCGCTGGCGTGCATGTGCCTACCCTACAAGCTGCATTGACTGAGGCATTGGAAAAATTACCTACAGTGCAAGGGCATGCAGGTAATGTGCAGGTGAGCCGTGAGCTTGCGGCTTTGTTTAACCAAGCAGATAAGGCTGCCCAGCAAGCCGGGGATAGCTATATTGCTAGCGAGATGTTTTTGCTGGCACTCTCAGAAGACTCGGGAAAAGCCGGCATGCTTGCTCGCGAGCATGGCTTAAGGCGCAAGGGCTTGGAAACTGCAATACAAGCGGTGCGCGGAGGGCAAGTGGTTCAAGATGCAGATGCAGAGAATCAGCGAGAAGCGCTAAAAAAATACACCGTAGATGTGACTGAACAAGCAGAATTGGGCAAAGTAGACCCAGTTATTGGACGAGACGATGAAATTCGCCGCACGATTCAAATTTTGCAGCGGCGCACTAAAAATAACCCTGTTTTAATAGGCGAGCCAGGCGTAGGTAAAACAGCGATTGTAGAAGGGCTAGCTACGCGTATTGTGCAAGGTGAGGTACCAGAAAGCCTTAAAAATAAGCGTCTGCTCTCTTTAGATATGGCTGCTTTACTAGCTGGTGCAAAATATCGCGGCGAGTTTGAAGAGCGTCTTAAAGCAGTGCTCAACGATTTAGCCAAAACGAATGGGCAAACCATTCTGTTTATCGATGAACTGCATACGATGGTCGGCGCTGGTAAGGCAGAAGGAGCCATAGATGCAGGCAATATGCTCAAGCCCGCGCTTGCGCGTGGTGAGCTGCACTGTATTGGCGCTACTACGTTGGATGAATATCGGAAGTACCTGGAAAAAGATGCAGCGCTCGAGCGCCGCTTTCAAAAGGTATTAGTGGATGAGCCCTCTGTTGAGGCCACCATTGCAATTTTGCGGGGTTTGAAAGAAAAATATGAGCTACACCATGGTGTAGAAATTACGGACCCCGCCATTGTCGCAGCAGCTGAACTCTCTTATCGCTATATCACCGACCGGTTTTTGCCAGACAAAGCGATCGATCTCATCGATGAAGCGGCTGCCAAAATAAAAATGGAAATTGATTCCAAGCCAGAGCTTATGGATAAGCTAGACCGGCGGTTGATTCAGCTCAAAATTGAGCGTGAAGCGGTCAAAAAAGAAAAAGATGAAGCCTCTCAAAAGCGTTTATCGCTTATTGAGCAAGAAATTGATCGTTTGAACAAAGAATATGCAGATCTGGAAGAAATTTGGTTAGCTGAAAAATCAGCTGTGCAAGGAAGTGCCTTACTGAAAGAAGAGATCGAGCGGGTGCGAGCACGTATTGCCACTCTGCAACGCGAAGGGCGGCTTGATAAGGTTGCCGAATTGCAATACGGTACCTTACCAGGGTTAGAAGCGAAGCTTAGCCAAGCCACAAACGCAGAAGAAAACCAGGCTCGAGATAAAACGCATCTCCAGCTCTTGCGCACAGAAGTAGGAGCAGAAGAAATTGCTGAGATTGTGTCCAGAGCAACGGGTATTCCTGTTTCTCGGATGATGCAAGGTGAGCGTGAGAAACTCCTCCATATGGAAGCTAAACTGCACGAGCGAGTCGTTGGGCAAGAGGAAGCGATTCAGGCCGTATCAAATGCGATTCGTCGTTCGCGTGCAGGCTTAGCAGACCCCAACCGGCCTTATGGCTCTTTTCTATTTTTGGGGCCCACGGGCGTAGGTAAAACCGAGTTGTGTAAAGCACTAGCGGCGTTTTTATTCGATAGTGAAAACCATTTAATTCGCATAGATATGAGCGAATTTATGGAAAAACACAGCGTTGCACGCTTAATTGGTGCGCCTCCAGGATATGTGGGGTATGAGGAAGGCGGTTATTTAACGGAAGCAGTGCGCCGTAAGCCTTACAGCGTTATTTTGCTGGATGAAATTGAAAAGGCCCATCCGGATGTTTTTAATGTACTGCTGCAAGTATTAGATGATGGCCGCATGACCGACGGGCAAGGTCGCACCGTTGATTTTAAAAATTGCGTCATTGTAATGACTTCTAATTTAGCCTCTGGGCGTATTCAAGCCATGGTAGGAGAGACCCAAAAAGCCATTCAAGAAGCGGTATGGGAAGACCTCAAGCAATATTTCAAACCAGAGTTTTTAAACCGTATCGATGAGGTAGTGGTTTTCCACGCTCTTGGTACCGAGCATATTGCATCGATCGCTAGCCTGCAGATCAACGCACTCAAAGCGCGTGTGGCGAAATTGGATATAGGGCTGGACTGTTCACCTGCCGCTTTAAAACAGATTAGTGAAGTAGGATACGACCCTTTATTTGGTGCTCGCCCACTCAAACGAGCCATCCAACAAGAAATCGAAAACCCACTAGCCAGCGCCATTCTGTCAGGACAATTCAGCGCCAAAGAAACCATACACATCGACTATAGGCAAGGACAATGGGTTTTTGAAAAGCAAGGTAAGTTAGGGTAAGCAACGTTCCTCAACACGCACACCACCAGCTTATAACTATACATATGCAAGTTTAGAACGGTAGGTTGGTGGTGAGGTACGAACCCCAACATGCATACCACCAACTTATAATCATCGACACCCAAGCTTCAAAAAGACATCGGCCTACATGTGTGGCCCGCCTCACAACCAACCACAAAAAAATAGCCACAGACAATAAAGTCTGCGGCTATTTTTTTGAAGCTCTAGCTCAAGGAGATACGAAATTTACCGTCCGTGAGAAGAGTTTCCTGTATTGCGGCCACCACTAAACGGGGAATTGCTTCTGCTTGCGAAGGAACCGCCAGCACTACGCCCACGGTATCCGCCGCCGCCTTCTGATCGCGCACCGGCACCTTCGCTGCGATATCCACCGCCGCTATTGCCGCCGCCAAATCCGCCACGGTATCCACCGCCACCGCCTTCTGGTCGTGCGCCTGCGCCTTCGCTGCGGTATCCACCGCCGCTATTGCCGCCGCCAAATCCACCACGGTATCCACTGCCACCGCCTTCTGGTCGAGCGCCTGCACCTTCGCTGCGATATCCGCCGCCTTCTGGTCGTGCTCTTGCGCCTTCGCTGCGATATCCACCACCGCTGCTATTTGACCTGCCACCGTATCCACCGCCACCACCGGAGCGTCCACGACCACCACCGCCGCCACCGCCGCGAGAGAAGGAGCTTGGGGAAGGTTTGCGCTGGGGTTCGAAGCCTGCAACTACGCTAATGGGCAAGGGCTGACGTGTGAACTGCTCAATACGACGGACCATTTTCATTTCAGCGTGGTGTACAAGACTCACTGCGATGCCTGTACGACCTGCGCGGCCAGTACGCCCAATGCGGTGTACATAGTCTTCGGCAAATTTGGGTAAATCGTAATTAAATACATGGGTGATATTAGGTACATCGATTCCGCGTGCTGCCACATCGGTTGCGACCAAAACGCGTACGCGTTGATCACGCAGTGCTTTGAGCGTGCGGGTACGGGCGCTTTGAGGAAGATCTCCATGTAATGGGGCTGAAACAAAACCCGCATCGCAGAGGCGATCAGATAATTCACTCGCACTATTTTTAGTAGCGGTAAAAATAACCGCTTGATTCAGCGTGTCATCAGCAAGCAGATGCATCAAGAGACGATCTTTGTGTGTGCGATCATCCACCCAGTGAATAGATTGCGTGATATTGGCTTTTTGCTCAGGACGATGGGTAATTTCAATATGCTCAGGATCTTTGAGCAAACGTTGTGTCAGCGCGCTAATACGACGATCAATAGTGGCTGAGAACAGCAAAGTTTGACGCGTAGCGGGTGTTGCTGCAACGATGGTCTCAATATCATCGATAAAGCCCATATCGAGCATACGATCGGCTTCATCGAGTACCAGCATAGAGAGCGCTGAAAAATCAATACGTCCACGCTCTAGATGGTCGATTAAACGGCCTGGCGTAGCGACTACAATTTCAGGTTGCTCAGAGAGCATGTCTAATTGGCTACGATACGGTACACCGCCGAGAACGCTGACGGTTTTCAGACGTCTGAGGTAGCTGCCGTACGTTTTTGCAGCTGTGGTTACCTGCATTGCTAGCTCACGTGTAGGCGTCAATACCAATAGAGCCGGACGTGCTGGCTGGAATTGAGGACGGCGTCCACGGGCATTGCGATCGTTACCTCCACGCTGTGGAGCAGCGGGTGTGTCGCTTTGGGCTTGAAGTTGCGCAAAACGCTCAATGGCAGGCAGCATAAAGGCGGCTGTTTTGCCTGAGCCTGTAGGGCTGGATACCACTAGATCACGACCGGCTAACGCAGCGGGAATAGCGCGCTGTTGCACAGGAGTGGGATGCGTATAACCGGCGGTAGTAAGGGTACGTACGATAGCATCGCATAAACCTAAATCAACAAAAGTAGGTCCGGTAGGCGCTGCTTTTACTGCTGGTGTGCTATCGGTTTGTGTAGAAGTTTGGGCTGGAGTAGAAGAGCCATTTTGCTGATCTAACTCGGCTTGAAAAACGCTGGAAGTCATTGAGTAGAGGTCCCGGGGAAATTAAAAACTATTTAGAAAAATGCGCGAGCATCCATCTTCAGCCCCCGGTCATCGAATAATCGCGCAATACAAAGCCACATATAGCGGTGTGCTGCGCACCATCGGGAAAGGGGGAATCGCCTGGCTTTTCTGCAGAAATAGGATTCTTATAAAAGGCAGAAAAACCCTTCTACGCAAAAATAGGAAGAGAATTAAAAAGCGCGTAGAAAAAAGCTGTGCCAAAAGAAGTAGGGTCTTGGATGAGCTAAAAGCCCATTGGGAAAACTTCGGGAGGAGGAACAGCTCTAAGGTGGACTGAAATCACGCCACATCGATATAAGTACGACGCAAAAAGAAGTGCCGACTGAAAACCGAAGGGCGGATTGTAACGGTATTTACATTAAGAAGCTTGTTTTTATTTATGGAATAGGCTGTGAAATAGAAGGAAATGCTAAAAATGGGGCTGTGAATGAGGTTGGCATAGGCGAAAAAGTGAGGTGAAGAGTCAGCGCTTGTATGTATTTCACTCGATTTTTAATTATGAGGGATGATGTACAGAGGTTTACACTCTAGTTTTTGCAAGCAGATCCTGACCCCATATCTTTAAACCTCATACCTTTGCGATAGGGTAGGTTGGTGGTGACGAAGGAACCCCAACATGCAAGCCACGGCGCCCTTGATGATCAGCTTATAAACTTTCAAAACCAAAAATCAAAAGTCAGCGGTATGCATGCGTACCACTGACTTTTGATTTTTCCTTTTAGAGCGTTTTTAAGCAGGTTTTCAAGAAGACAGTGGCCTGCATGTTGGGGTTCCTTCGTCACCACCAACCTACGACCCCATCGTCGCTGTTGGAGAGATTTTAAGTCTGGGTTTTTTGATGCATTTAATATTTTTAGCTGTTTTCTATGACTTTATCTTCCACGACAGCGCTATTGGCGTTAGATACATCCAGTGAATATTGCTCTGTTGCCTTGGTGGTTGCGCCTGCTGATTGCACTGCTTCTACGCAATTTTTCTCTAGACATGAATCGTTAGGCCCTCAATCGAGTGCGCGTATTTTGCCCGCAGTGCAAGAAATTTTGGAGGAGGCAGGGTTGCCTTTATCCTCCTGCACGGCTTTGGCATTTGGTGCCGGTCCTGGTGCGTTTACTGGTTTGCGTACAGCGACGGCTGTGGTGCAGGGTTTGGGCTTTGGGTTGGGTTTGCCGGTGATTCCTGTCTGTACCTTAATGGCCTGTGCCCAGGCAGCACGGGCGCAGGATGGGACGATGCAGCGGGTGTTGGCAACCATCGATGCGCGTATGGATGAAGTGTATTGGGGAGTGTTTGAATGGGAACCTAACGAGGAGGTGTGGAAAGTAGTAGTGCCGCCTAGTTTGAGTAAACCGGAGGACGTTCTTATACCCGTAACTCCCTTTGCATTAGTGGGCCGGGCTGTAGAGGTATTTGGTCAGAGGCTGCCTGCCTATGCAATGGCGCATAAAATAGATGCGAAGGCCCAAGCGCACGCTGTAGACATCGCTACCTTGGCTTTGCAATTTTGGCGTTTGGGACAATACCTATGCGCAGATGAAGCATTGCCTGTATATATACGCAACCAAGTCGTAAGGTCGTAGAGCGCATCCTCAATTGCCCCAAAGGGCTCATCTTCGGGGGGCGTGCGGTGCTCGGGATCCTCGCAGTACTTATGTACATCCCGGATCCTGCGCTCCTGCTCCCCCAAATATGAACCCTTTGGAACAATTGAGGGCACGCCCTAGGATATGTTCTAATCCTATTTAAAAATAACCTCCATAGATTTACATAAACAGCCTCTCGAATTTTTGAATATTATTCGCCTCTTTACCTTCTCAGAAAATTTCCCTTATGGACTCCATAAAAATCGGTTTGCTTGGCCTGGGCACAGTAGGTTATGCCGTGTTTGAAGTATTGCGGCGCAATCAAGAAGAAATTCAGCGCCGAGTAGGGCGGCACATTGAAATTACAGGCGTAGCGGTACGTGATGTCAATCGCGCTCGTGCACTACTGCATGCTGATGTGCCACAAGAAGCCTCTCATGCAGTGCAGATCACGGCCGACGCTTACGAATTAATCAACGATCCAGATACCGATATTATTATTGAAGCCATTGGTGGCATTGAGCCTGCGCGACAATATGTTTTGCACGCATTGAGTCAACGCAAGCACGTAGTGACGGCCAATAAAGCTTTGTTGGCTATGCATGGCGATGAGATCTTTGCGAAAGCGCGAGAAATGGGCTGCATGGTTGCCTTTGAGGCCGCTGTAGCTGGAGGCATTCCGATTATTAAGGTGCTGCGTGAAGGGCTGGCAGGGAACCGTATTGAATGGATTGCTGGAATTATCAACGGCACAACCAATTTTATTTTGTCGCAAATGCGCGACCAGGGCGTGGATTTTGCAACTGCACTGGCGCAGGCGCAACGCCTTGGGTATGCAGAAGCGGATCCTTCCTTTGATGTAGAAGGGGTGGATGCAGCGCATAAGATAACGCTAATTAGCGCGATTGCTTTTGGGATTCCCGTGCAGTTTAATCGAGCACATATTGAGGGAATCTCTGGCCTGACCGCCCGTGATATTCGTTATGCGGAAGAATTAGGGTATCGGGTCAAACTATTGGGTATTACCCGTCGCACAGCAGAAGGGATTGAGTTGCGCGTGCACCCCACACTGATTCCGGCTCGCCACTTGCTGGCCAATGTGGATGGCGCAATGAATGCGGTTTTGGTACAGGCTGATGCACTAGGGCAAACTTTGTATTATGGCAAAGGGGCCGGTGGTGAGCCTACTGCTTCTTCCGTGGTTGCCGATGTGATAGATGTCGCCCGCTTACATACTGCTGACCCTGAACATCGGGTGCCGCACTTGGCTTTTCAGCCTGATCATCTATCTACTTTACCCATTTTGCCTTCTAACGAAATCGTGAGCCGCTATTATTTACGCTTGCGCGTGATAGACCGAGCAGGCGTACTTGCTGAAATTACGGCGATTCTGGCTGAACACGGTATTTCAATTGATGCTTTGCTTCAAAAAGAAGCGCAAGCGCTAGGCGAATTAGGCCCTGAAACCGATTTGATTGTGCTGACTCATACAACTATAGAAGAAGATCTGAACGCAGCGACTGCGCAGATTCAAAACTCTCCCAGTGTGATTGCTCCTATAGTCAGATTACGTTTAGAAACTTTATAAAACCATGCGCTATTTCTCTACTCGCACGCCTGCTAGTGAGCAGCTTCCCCTGACATTTTCACAGAGCGTGTTAACAGGCTTGGCTGAAGATGGAGGGTTGTATTTGCCGCAGCAGTATCCTCAGATTACGCCAGAAGAATTACAGCAATGGGCTGGGCTGTCTTATGCTGAGCTGGCTTATCAACTTTTCTCAAAGTTTTGTGACGATATTCCGAAGGCAGATATTCAAGCATTAACGCAGCGTGCTTACACGGCTTCTCGCTTTGCGCATGCGCGAGATGCGAAAACCGCCACGCACATCACGCCGCTTACCGCTTTAGGGGTAGAAGAGGGTGCAGCCCTATCTTTGCTTGAGCTTTCTAATGGCCCTACACTGGCTTTTAAAGACCTTGCAATGCAGCTTTTAGGGGAGGTGTTTGAGTATGTGTTGGATAAAACGGGCGCTACACTCAATATTTTAGGAGCCACATCCGGCGATACAGGCAGTGCAGCGGAATATGCAATGCGCGGTAAGCGGGGCGTGCAAGTTTTTATGCTCTCTCCTTACGGAAAAATGAGCCCCTTCCAAGCAGCGCAGATGTACAGCCTGCAAGATAAAAATATTTTTAATATTGCGCTCGATGGTGTTTTTGATGACGCGCAAGATATAGTCAAAGCGGTATCTAGCGATCAAGCTTTTAAAGATAAATATACGATTGGCACCGTCAATTCCATTAACTGGTTGCGCGTACTGGCTCAGGTTGTGTATTACTTCAAAGCCTATTTTTCTGCGATTCCTATCGCTTCGAATCCAGCGCTTAGCACTACTCCACTGCGCGATTGGCCTAAAGTAACGTTTTCTGTGCCTTCTGGAAATTTTGGAAATGTCTGTGCGGGCTATATCGCTCGAAAAATGGGTTTGCCAATTCAAAAGTTAGTTGTGGCGACCAATGAAAACGATGTGCTCGATGAGTTTTTTAAAACGGGCATATATCGTGTGCGCAAACAAACCCACTCGACCAGTAGCCCGAGTATGGATATCTCAAAAGCATCCAATATTGAACGTTTGATTTTTGACATAGTGGACCGCGATGCAGTGCGTTTACGGTCACTGTTTGAAAAAGTACAGACAGAAGGGGGCTTTGACTTGTCAGGCGAGGCTGACTTTTCTCGCCTACAGGCAGCAGGGCTCGTATCTAACTGCAGCCATCATGCAGAACGTATAGCAGCGATACGTGATGTATATACCCGCTACCAGCGCATCATTGATCCTCATACAGCAGATGGTTTAGTAGCCGCCCGCAAATATTTAGAGCCAGGCATTCCGATGATCGTATTGGAAACGGCGCAGCCTATAAAGTTCAACGAAGTGATTGAAGAAGCCCTAGGCCAGGCCGCCCCACGCCCAAGCGCTTTTGACCAGCTAGAAACCCTTCCACAGCGCTTAGAACGTTTGCCTGTCGATGTGCAGGCGGTGAAGGATTACATTGCTAAGCATGTACAGGTTTAAGATAGCGTCGAAAAGTCTCTTGTTGTAATTCTGTCCAGAGGGTAGGTTGGGGTTAAGCACGAACCCCAACATGCGTACCGCTGACTTTTAATTTTTGGTTTTAGATAATCATAAGCTGGTTATCAAGGACGCCACGGCGCGCATGTTGGGGTTCCTTCGTCACCACCAACCTACCCTTCCACCAGCTCTGCCTCTGCTGGCAGGGTAAACTTAAACTGATCTTTAGCCAGAGACGGATTAATTTCCAGATGATGGAAGGTCAAATAAGTCACATTGCCAAAAGCATCATGCAGCTCCATGGCATGGAGCATATTGCTGCGAAAACCAATGCGAATGCGCTCAAACGCAGCATCTTGCTGCTTGGGCCGTAATTCCAACCAATCAATACCTCGCACCACCCCTTCATCACGCAATGTAAAAGTGCGTTCTAAATCTGCACGACCAAACAAAATAGCAGCACTACTCCCGTTCATTGCCTCATCTACCAAACGGTGTGTAACTTGCTGCAGATCTTTGTCATACACATAAAAATCCCGCCCATCGGCCTGTAAAACTTGCTCATAAGGTTTAGTCACCTCCCAAATGAATTGACCTGGGCGTTTGAATACAAAATGGCCTTGAAGCACTTGTTCAGGTGGGCTCATAGTGATTGGTGGGCGTGTTGCGATACGCGCTCCATTCGTAGTTGCAGGCTGGGGTTTTGTTGCAATTTGCTTTTGTTCAAATTGACCTTTGGCTGTTTGAACTTGGGTGACGAAATGCATTAACGCTTCGCGGCCTGAAGCTAGTGCAGGTGTGCTGTTTAAGAAGGCTAGGCAAAGTGCTAACTGTATGCAGCGAGATACACCATGGCGTAGAGCATACATGCAGTATGTAGTCATATGTTTTTGCATAAGGGTAGAGAGGAATTTGGGAATGTACATGCAGGTTTTAAAAGGGGCCGTGGTATGCATGTTGGGGTTCGTGCCTCACCACCAACCTACCGTGATGCCTATGTAAAAGGGTCCTATCAAACTCCAATAGCCACAAGAAAAGCAAAGAATGGTAGGTTGGTGGTGACGAAGGAACCCCAACATGC